>NZ_JBQGWG010000009.1:0-150259 GCF_052073805.1 Ornithinimicrobium panacihumi
TGAAGCGCCCCAGGTTCTGTGCCGCTCCTATACGGGTTGCGGCTCTCGGTTGAGGGTCGCGTAGTGGGCGTTCTCGTACTCCACTGGGGACATCATGCCAAGGCTGCCGTGGAGGCGTCGCTGGTTGTACCAGTCGACCCAGGCAGCGGTGGCGTACTCGACGTCCGCGATGGTCTTGTAGGGCCCGTCGCAGAAGACGGTGGTGCGGATGCACTCGGTCTTGTACAGGCCGATGGCGCTCTCCATCAAGGCGTTGTCGAACGCATCACCGACCGAGCCGATGGAGGGTCGCAGGCCTTCCAGGGCCAGGTGCTCGGTGAATCGCAGCGAGGTGTACTGCGACCCGGCGTCCGCGTGGCAGATCAGGCCGGGTGCGACGGGGTGCCCGTCGTGGTCACGCTGCCAGATCGCCATCCGCAGCGGGGTCATCACCAGGTCGACCTCCTTGGTCGTGGCAGCGTGCCAGGCCACGATCCGCTGGGCGAAGACGTCCAGGACGAACGCGACGTACACCCACCCGGTCCAGGCCCGGACGTAGGTGAAGTCCATCACCCAGGTCTGGTTCGGGCAGGTGGCGGTGAAGTCGCGATCCAACAGGTCGCCAGCGCGCCGCCCGTCCTTGGTGGGGATCGTGGTCCGGATGCCCTTGTCGCGGCGGAGGCCGGACAGGCCCAGGGCGCGCATCGCCCGGTCGACCGCCCCGGCCGAGGCGTCGGGCAGGCCGCTGCGGCGGACCAGCGCGGTCATCTTGCGTCGCCCGTACAGCCCTTCCGGGGCTAGCTGACGGGCGCCGGTGCGGGTGTTGGTGGTCCAGGCCAGGTCGCGCACCAGGTCCATCACCAGAGCATCGGTGTGCGTGCGGGCCGAGGGCTGGCGGGAGTTGTTCTTCCAGGCCCGGTAGGTGCGCGCGGCGACCTGCAGGCCCTGCTCGCGCAGGACCCGGCAGATCGACTCGACCGCGTGCCCCTGGGCGCGCTGGGCGTCGATGAACGCCATGATCATCGGTTCCGGGGGTCGAGCTCCCCCACGAAGAAACTCGTGGCCGCCTTCAGGATGGCCACGTCCTCACGCAGCCGCCGGTTCTCGGCCTTCAGCTTCTTGATCTCCGCCTGCTCGGCCGTGGTGGTCCCTGGCCGGTCGCCGGCATCGATCTCGGCCTGGGCGACCCACCGCCGCAACGATTCCTTGCCCACTCCTTCCTGCCGGGAGACCGCCAGCACGGCCGCGGTCATCGTCGGGTACTCGTTGCGGTGCTCCAGCACCAACCGCACAGCCCGAGCCTTCAGCTCGGGATCGATCTTCTTCGGCATGACATGCATCCTTCCGGACTCGAAAGGAAGCGGCATCAAACCTGGGGCGCTTCAGTAGGCCAAGGAGCCCGACCCTTCCTGGTAGGTCCTCCGGGACGATGCCGATGTCGACCGCCTTGAGGTCCATAGCCGCGATCGCCTCGTAGGCCAACGCCAACGGGTTTGGTACGTCCTCCCACGGCGGGCCTGCGGACCACATCTGGTTCGTGAAACCGGGGTCGAGAGACGGGTCTCCGAGCCAGATGCCGCGGTCATAGATCGCGCCGTCGGTGTTGCCCTCCCATACCGGGTCGCTCTGGGGTGGCTGCGGCACGGCCAGGCGTGCGTAGGCGTTCCATCCCTGTACCCAGTGCCACCCTCCTGGCAGTTCGCAGGGCACTTCCTGGCCCATAATTGTCTCGGTGCAGGTGATCTCCCCCGGCGGCACCGCTCCCCCGCCGCCACCATCCTCCGGCGGATCCACGGGATCAGGGATCCCCGGCTCTCCCGGCCCCCTGATGATGATGATGCAGACCCCCTCGATTGGGTCGTACACCTCGCCTGGCCCACACGTAACGGGTGGATCGGTCAGCAGCGCCCCGGCACTACCGATGACCGCCGCCTGGACCGGCGCGGCACTCAGGGCAAGGACAGCCAACCAAACTCCCCCCGTCAGGCCCCCCGTCAGTCGTCGCATGCCTCGTACTCCAACGGGTCTTCGGTGACAAACAGCTGCGGTCCTCCAGCGTCAGGACGGACCACGTAGGTGATCTGCTGGCGGTCCCCGAGCTCGCCACGGGCGGGTGTCACATCGTTAAACTCCACGTCCGACCAGTCCAAGCAGGCGGTCACCTCGTACCGCTCCCCCTCAGTAATCGTCTCGACCCCGGTGACAGTCACCTTCGTGCCACCTGACTGAACCGAGTTTCGCTCCCGACGAGACTGAACGTTCGACACCCACTGGGCGACAGCCTGTCCTCGCGCCACCTTGGCCAGCTCACCCACATCGAGGTCGGGGTTCTGACTCACCATGTCGAGCATCGCCCACGCTTCCTCAACGGCCTCAGCGGCATCCCGCTGGCCCTGGTCATTGAGCTCGACGGCGGTGGGGCCAGCGTCAGCCGCGGTGGTCTGCAGCGCGTCATCGACTGATGGCGCCTCCGTGACTGGCGGCGCCTCCGTCGTCACAGGGCTCTGTTCAGCGGTGGTGGGCGGCGGGGTGCTGCTCTCCTGGGACTGTGTGCTGCACCCGCCGAGGATCAGAGCGCAGACCAACGCCACAGGCACCGGCAGGGGTCGGATACCAGCCATCAGCTTCGTCCTTCCATACCTACCAAAGCGACCCAATGACGCTCTGGGTCTCACGCCGACGAACACTCGTGACGCTACTGCTGGTACGACACCCCAGGGGCGTCGCCGGGAACCTGTGGATAACGACGGGGCCCCCGTACGCCCCCAAGCTCCCCAGCAGATCTTGACAGTAGACCTTGGGTTGCGCCGCTGCCGAGGGTTCTTACCAAACCTTTACCAAAGGCTGGAGGGGCTGATGCCACACCGACGCAGACTTGGCTCCGTCAGCGCCAAGGTTGCGGACCCTGTCGGCGCACCGTGCTTGACGGCGACTTCACCGGCGTCGCGCTGGCCGTCGTGCCCGGTCTGAGAGCGCCCCTGTACGCGAAGGACCATGAGACCCGGGACGAAGGCCCGATCGGCGAACCGATGAGCCCTGCAGCACGGACGTCACCTCTGACGTCGGCGATCCGTGAGACCCTGACGCGTCAGCAACCGCTTTCGGGGGCATGAGTAAGGTACAAATCACGGACACTCCATCTGCGGGCCGGCGTCAGTTCGAGTCGCTCGCACAGGCCGCACAACGCACCGGCCTGAGTGCTCGGACGCTGCGTCGACGTATCGCGGAAGGGCGACTGCCCGCGTACCGCAACGGTCCTCGCATTCTCCGTGTCGATCCCGAGGACGTCGATCAACTCATGATCCGCGTTCCGGCAGTACGGAGCGAGCCGCGTTTCCACATAACCCACCCGTGAGTGCATGAGCCGGGATCCCTCCGCCTCCTGGCAAGCGATCCACGGCACGCACCTCCTGCGCGACTTGTCTGCTTTCGGCAGGTGACCCGGCCACCGGAACCGGATCGCGCAAGACGGTTCGTACCGCAGTTCCTACGCATAGGATCTTGGGCCATCATCCATCAACCCCGTAGGAGCCATAGTGGCGCAGCAGGTACACACCATCCTCGTCTCAGATCTCACCGGTCAGGAGCTCGGCGACGACGGTCAGACCGTCAGGTTCGGCTTTCTTGGCGCTCAGTACGAGATCGACCTCTCGCAGCAGGAGGCGGACGAGTTCGCCAACAGCATGCAGAAGTACACCGACGCCGCGCGACGTGTCGGTGGCCGTCGCCAGTCAGGGGGCGCCCAAGGCAACGCCTCGACCGACCGCGAGCAGCTTCGCAAGATCCGCGAGTGGGCCAGGGAGAACGGCTACAAGGTGTCGAGCCGCGGCCGAATCTCCCAGGAAGTCCAGGACGCGTACCACGCGGCCAACTGACCCCGGCTTCATGACAGCCCCGGTGGCACGGCCACCCGGGGCTGTCGCGGCTCGGACACAGTGCACCACACGAGGGCTGATCTGGCAGCGAATCAAATTCTGCGATGCCGGCGCGCCCGGGGCATGACCGGATGCACGACAGCGAACGGCGAGCCAGCCGGTGGTCCCTGGGCGGGACTCGGCCTTCTGCATGCGCCCACCATCGGTGTAGCAGTGCGTGCTGGAGCCCCTGTGGACGCCTCGGGATGTCTGGGACGGGATGAAAAGCTCAACTCCCCGCTGGGCTGGGTCGCGGACAGACATCGAGTTCGGCGGCACCCGGCCCAGCCACAGATCCATCTGGCACGTATCTGGCACGGTAGAGAAAGGAGAAGGGCCTCTGCGCAGCGTTTCCGCTGCTCAGAGGCCCTTTGAGAATGGTGGGCGATACTGGGTTTGAACCAGTGACCTCTTCCGTGTCAAGGAAGCGCGCTACCACTGCGCCAATCGCCCGTTGTGGAGGTTTCCAGTGCGAGGTGGCGACGGGATTTGAACCCGTGTAGACGGCTTTGCAGGCCGTTGCCTCGCCTCTCGGCCACGCCACCGTGAGGCATCAAGGTGGATGTGCCTCCGAGCGGACGACCGGCCTCGAACCGGCGACCTCAACCTTGGCAAGGTTGCGCTCTACCAACTGAGCTACGTCCGCGTGCGCTTCCCGTCTCCGGTGGCGCGAGAGAAAACATTAGCCGACGGATCGGCGCAGTCCAAATCCGGGTCTCGCCGCGTGTCAGCGGGGTCCCGGTATGCCGTCCATCGAGGCCAGCTCCTCGGCCTCCTCGTCGTCGGTCTGTGGCCGCTTGCGCGCCAGCTTCCGCTCCCGCCGCGCCTCCCGGGAGGCCTGCATCTCCTCCCACCAGTCGCTGGCCCGCGCGCGGGGGCCGCGGTACTCCGGCGGCGGCCACAGCCGGCGGATCGCGGCGTTAAGAGCGGCCCCGATCAGGACCGCGAAGGCGATGAAGTAGAGCCAGACCATGAGGATGATCGGCACTGTCAGCGGCCCGAAGACGGAGGTGCCACCGGCCGCCGCCCCCGCCCACCAGCGGATGATCGCCGAGGAGGCCACCCAGAAGACGATCGCGAGCAGGGCCCCGGGCAGGTCCCGGAAGAAGGGCGAGCGCGCAGGCGTGGCGAAGTGGTAGAGGCCGGTCAGGCTCACCAGTCCCAGGAGGGCCACCAGGGGCCAGTAGACCTCCACGAGCGGGTCGAGACGGTCGGGCAGCCACCGGTGCAGATAGCCGGGGCCGATCAGCAGCAGGGGAAGCGTCAGCCCCATCACGACCACGCTCGCCAGGTATGCGGTGAGGCTGAGGATGCGCGCGTGCAACGGTCCGCGGTCCCCACCTTGGCCATACATGATCGAGATGGTGTCGAGGAAGACGTGCAGGGCCCTCGACCCGGACCACAGGGAGATGAGGAAGCCGACGGACAGGATGTCGGCCCGGCCCGCGGTCAGGGTCTCGTGGAAGGTCGGCATGATGACCTGGTCTACCGTCTCCGGGGTCAGGAAGCGCAGCGACCAGGTCTCCAGGGCGGCGCTCATCCGCAGCAGGGTGGCGGGGCCGAGCCACTCGGCCGCGAAACCCGCCCCGGCGACCAGGCCCAGCAGCAGGGGTGGCAGGGACAGCAGGGTGAAGAAGGCTGCCTCGGCGGCCAGCCCGGTGGCGCGGTAGCGGAAGGCGACCAGGACCGTCTCCACGACCAGGCGTACGAAAGGGACGGCCCCGGGGACCGGGGCCAGGGCGCGCCGGAGCCGTCGTCTCACGGTCTCACGCTGCGCCACGTCAGCCACGGTAACGCCGAGGCCCCGCCGGACCTCCCCGACAGGCCCACGAGACGGTCATCTCGCGCCGGAGCCGCCGCATCGGCAACAATGAATGACTGGCGACAACGTGGTGGCCCCTGCCCTGTCCCCCACCGGAAAGTTGAGTATGGACGTCTGGCCCGGCCGCGCCTACCCCCTCGGAGCAACCTTCGACGGACGCGGCGTCAACTTCGCGCTCTTCTCCGAGCACGCAACCTCGGTCACGCTCTGCCTCATCGGCGAACGCGGCCGCGAGGTCCGCATCCCGATGCTCGAGGTCGACGCGCACGTCTGGCACTGCTACATCCCCAACTGCCAGCCCGGGCAGCGCTACGGCTACCGGGTCGAGGGCCCGCACGACCCGGCCAACGGCCACCGCTTCAACTCCAACAAGCTGCTGCTGGACCCCTACGCGAAGGCCGTCAGCGGTCAGATCCGCAACCACCAGGGTCTGTTCGGCTACGACTTCGGTGACCCGACCTCATACAACGAGGACGACTCCTCCGGCCACACCATGCTCTCGGTCGTCGTGAACCCCTTCTTCGACTGGGGCTACGACCGGCCGCCGCGCCACGCCTATGCCGACTCGGTGATCTACGAGGCGCACGTCCGCGGCCTGACCATGAACCACCCCGAGGTGCCCCCGGAGATCCGCGGCACCTACGCCGGCGTCGCCCACCCGGCCGTGGTGGACCACCTCACCAAGCTCGGCGTCACCGCCATCGAGCTGCTGCCGGTCCACCAGTTCGTCGACGACCCCCACCTGCAGGACAAGGGCCTGAGCAACTACTGGGGCTACAACACCATCGGCTTCCTGGCCCCCCACAACGGCTACTCCGCCTACGGGCACCGGGGGCAGCAGGTCACCGAGTTCAAGTCGATGGTCAAGACCCTCCACGAGGCCGACATCGAGGTCATCCTCGACGTCGTCTACAACCACACCGCCGAGGGCAACCACATGGGCCCGACGCTGTCCTTCCGCGGCATCGACAACGCCAGCTACTACCGCCTCGTCGACTTCGACAAGGCCCACTACTACGACACCACCGGCACCGGCAACAGCCTGCTGATGCGCAACCCCCACGTGCTGCAGCTGATCATGGACTCGCTGCGCTACTGGGTCACCGACATGCACGTGGACGGCTTCCGCTTCGACCTCGCCGCGACGCTGGCCCGCCAGTTCCACGAGGTCGACAAGCTCTCGGCCTTCTTCGACATCGTCCAGCAGGACCCGGTCATCTCCCAGGTCAAGCTGATCGCCGAGCCCTGGGACCTGGGCGACGGCGGCTACCAGGTCGGCAACTTCCCGCCCCTGTGGACCGAGTGGAACGGCAAGTACCGCGACACCGTGCGCGACTTCTGGCGCGGCGCCCCGTCCACCATGGCCGAGTTCGGCAGCCGTCTGACCGGGTCCTCGGACCTCTACGAGCACAGCGGCCGGCGCCCCATCGCCTCGATCAACTTCGTCACCGCCCACGACGGCTTCACCCTGCGGGACCTGGTGTCCTACAACTCCAAGCACAACGAGGCCAACGGCGAGGGCGGCCGCGACGGCGAGTCCCACAACCGCTCCTACAACCACGGCACCGAGGGCCCCACCGACGACCCCGAGATCAACGCGCTGCGACTGCGCCAGCAGAAGAACTTCCTGGCCACCCTCCTGCTCAGCCAGGGGGTGCCGATGATCGCCCACGGCGACGAGATGGGCCGCACCCAGCACGGCAACAACAACGTCTACTGCCAGGACAACGAGCTGGCCTGGATGGACTGGGACCTGGTCCCCGAGCAGCTCGAGCTGCTCGACTTCACCAGCCGCGTCATCAAGCTGCGCCGCGAGCACCCGGTCTTCCGTCGCCGCCGCTTCTTCGCCGGCGACGCCGACCACGGCGGGCAGAGCGACCTGGGCGACATCGTCTGGTACAACGAGGACGGCGCTGTCATGGAGTCCGAGGACGACTGGGACCGCCCCGACCAGGCCTTCACCGTCTTCCTCAACGGCGAAGCCATCCCCGACCGCGACGAGATGGGCCGCATCCTGCAGGACGACCACTTCCTGCTGCTCTTCAACGGCCACCACGAGCCGGTGCCGTTCACCATCCCCGACGGCATCGACGCCACCTCCTGGACGGCCGTGGTCGACACCACCGGGTCGCTGGCCGAGCCGGGGGCCCCCTGGGCCACGGGGTCGACCCACGAGGTCCCCGGGCGGACCGTGATCGTGCTCCAAGCCACGCCGCAGCCGGGGCTGCTGCAGGCCTGAGACGGGCCGGGCAGGCCTAGGGTGGCCGACCGGGCCTGCCCTCGAGCGGGCTCAGAGCTCGGCGAGCCTGGCCTTCTCCGCCTCGACGTCGAAGTCGGCCTCCGGCCAGGTCAGGTCGAGGGTGCGCAGGTGCTCCAGCAGGAGCTGCTGGACGGCGAGCCGGGCGTACCACTTGCGGTCGGCCGGCACCACGAACCACGGCGCGTGCTCGGGGCTGCACCGCTCGAGGAGCACCTGGTAGGCCTCCTGGTAGTCGTCCCAGTGCTCGCGCTCGTCGAGGTCGCGGGGGTTGTACTTCCAGTGCTTGTCCGGACGCTCGAGACGCTCGGCGAGGCGATCCTTCTGCTCGTCGGCGGAGATGTGCAGCATCACCTTGATGATCGTGGTGTCGTCGTCGACCAGGCCCTGCTCGAAGGTGTTGATCGTGGCGTAGCGGCGCTGCCACTGGGCCCGTGGCACGAGGTCGTGGACCCGGACGACGAGGACGTCCTCGTAGTGGCTGCGGTCGAAGACGCCGATCATCCCGGGACCGGGAAGGGCCTTGCGGATCCGCCACAGGAAGGGGTGCTTCTTCTCCTCGGCCGTCGGCGCCTTGAAAGCGGTGATCTCCACGCCCTGCGGGTCGACCGAGCCGACGACGTGGCGCATGATGCCGCCCTTGCCGGAGGTGTCCATGCCCTGGATCACGAGCAGCACCTTCTTGGTGCCCCCCTCGCGGCTCATCGCGTAGAGCCGCTCCTGGAGCTCGTCCAGCTCCTCGTCCGCGGCGGCCAGGTCAGCCTCGGCGCTGGCCTTGTCGCCGGCGTAGGCAGGCGTCGAGCGCGGGTCGACGTCGGCCAGCACGAAGCCCTCGGTCACCTTCAGCGCCTCGGTGAAGGAGCTCGCCCCGTCGGCCAGCTCCACGGTCGACTGCACGACCGCCTCGGCCACCGCCTGGTCGCCCTTGAGCTTCTTGGCGGCCTTCTTCAGCGCCTTGTCCTTGGGGTCCTTGGCGTCCTTGCCCTTCTTGCCCTTGCCGCTCTTCTTGCTGTCCTTGTCCTTCTTGCCCATCCGCACATCGTGGCACGTCATCGCCACTGTCGCAGCCCGTCCCGCTGGGTCATGATGGGTCGCATGCCGACCCTCACCGCCCGGACCGCGACCGGTCCCCTCTCCCCCGACGAGCTCTCCGACTGGTATGCGGTGCCAAGCGACCGCGCGGACGGCACCTGGGTGCGGGGCAGCTTCATCACCACCCTGGACGGGAGGGCCACCGGGCCGGACGGCGTCAGCGGCTCCCTCAACGAGGGCTCGGAGGGGGATCACGCCGTCTTCGACCATGTGCGCGCCTGGGCCGACGTGGTGGTCGTCGGGGCCGGCACGGTCCGGGAGGAGGGTTACGGTCCCCTGCCAGGAACCCCGATGGTGGTCGTGACCTCCTCGGGCGAGCTGCCGCATACCGCGCTGGAGGCGGAGCCCGGGTCGGGTGAGGTGCTGATGGTCGGCGGCCACGGGCACGAGGTCTCTCCCGAGCAGGTGCTGGCCGCGGTGCGGCAGCGCGGCTGGCGGCGGATCGTGGTCGAGGGCGGTCCGCACCTGTTCGCCGGCTGGCTCGAGGCAGGCCTGGTGGACGAGCTGTGCGTGACGGTGCGCCCCGTGCTGGCCGGCGGCGACCGGACGCTGCTCGTCCCCCGGGGCACGCGGCTCGGCGACCTCACGGGGACACCGACCCACCTCCTCACCTGGGGCGGCGACATTCTCGTGCGCACCCGCCTCCGCTGACCCCCGCCTCAACAGCGCCGGGCGCGCCCTGTGGTTGAGTTGCTCCATGGAGCTGCCCGTCATGCCGCCGGTGTCGCCGATGCTGGCCAAACCGGCCAAGAAGCTGCCCGAAGGGTGGCTCTTCGACCCCAAGTGGGACGGGTTCCGGTCGATCGTCTTCCGCGACGGTGACGAGGTCGAGCTGGGCAGCCGTAACGAGCGCCCGCTCACCCGCTACTTCCCCGAGCTGGTCGAGGCGCTCAAGGAGGCGCTCCCTGCCCGCTGCGTCGTCGACGGCGAGATCGTCGTCGCGTCCGAGGACGGGAGCCGCCTGGACTTCGAGGCCCTGCAGCAGCGCATCCACCCCGCCGAGTCGCGCATCACCCTGCTCGCCGGGAAGACTCCCGCGGCTTTCGTCGCCTTCGACCTGCTCGCCCTCGGCGACGAAGACCTGACCGGTATGCCGTTCTCCTCCCGTCGGGCGCGCCTCGAGGAGGCCATGGCGGACCTGGCCCCGAAGGCGATCAGTGCCTCGGTGCATCTCACGCCCCTCACCGACGATCCGGAGGTGGCGATGCGCTGGTTCGAGGACTTCGAGGGTGCCGGCCTGGACGGGCTCATCGCCAAGGATCCCGAGGCGGTCTACCAGCCGGGCAAGCGGGTGATGACCAAGCTCAAGCACGAGCGGACCGCAGACTGCGTGGTGGCCGGCTACCGGCTCCACAAGAGCGGTGACGACGCCCTCGGCTCGCTGCTGCTGGGCCTCTACGACGACAGCGGTGCGCTGCAGAGCGTCGGGGTGGCAGCCTCGTTCACGATGGCCCGCCGACGGGAGCTGCTCGAGGAGCTGCAGCCGCTGGTAACCGACTTCGAGGACCACCCGTGGGCCTGGGCCAAGCAGCTCGAGGGCGAGCGGACCCCGCGCAAGGGTGAAGGCTCGCGGTGGAACGCGGGCAAGGACCTGTCCTTCGTTCCGCTGCGCCCCGAGCGCGTGGTCGAGGTACGTTACGACTGGCTGGAGGGTCAGCGCTTCCGGCACACAGCGCAGTTCGTCCGGTGGCGTCCCGACCGGGAGCCGGAGAGCTGCACCTACGAGCAGCTGGAGCAGCCGGCCGACCACGATCTGGGCGACGTCCTGGGGGTGAAGAGATGAAGACCGAAGGGACATCGTCAGCGCGGACCGCGGCACTGGTGGCCGCGGGCGCGGCCGGTGGCGCCGCGCTGGGCGGTGCGGTGTCGATGGGGACGGCAACCTACTTCGCCCACCGCATCATCACCCCGGAGCACGAGAAGAAGGACGACGTCACCGTCGTGTCGGTCGACGAGGCCGCGGGCACCGTCACGCTGCGGGCCAGCGCCCTGACGACCGCGAAGGGCCGCTACGGCCTCTGGCTGGACAAGGGCGCCGGGCACGCCCGCCTCGGCGACGTCCTGCCCGCGGCAGAGGGACAGCCGGCCCAGGGTCGCAAGGCCACCGTGACCCGCCCCATCCTGGGCGTGGACCAGGGCGAGATCGGCCCCGGCCCCGCCCGATGGAACAAGTACTTCTACTGCGGCACACCGGGATCCGCGCTGGATCTGGACTACGAAAACGTGCTGATCACCTCGGATGTCGGCGAGCTGCCAGCGTGGCAGGTCCCCGGTGCGCCGGGCGCCGACAAAGGGGACTGGGCGATCCTCGTGCACGGCCGCAGCGCGATGCGCGAGGAGTGCCTACGCGCCCTTCCGGTGATCCACAGGCTCGGCTACACGGCTCTGGTTCCCATGTACCGCAACGACATCGGCGCTCCGCCCAGCGCCGACGGTCGCTACAGCCTGGGTCTGTCGGAGTGGCACGACATCGACGCCGCGATGCGCTACGCCCTCGATCACGGCGCGCGCCGCGTGGTCATCATGGGCTGGTCGATGGGCGGGGCGATCGTGCTCCAGGCCCTCAACCGCTCCGACGTCGCCCACCGGGTCCACCGGGTGGTGCTCAACGGCCCGGTCATCGACTGGGGCTCGGTGCTGGCCCACCAGGCCGACCTGCACTTCATCCCACGTCCGATCGACCACCTGGCTCGTGGCCTGATGCGCAGCAAGGTCTCCCGTCACCTGCTCCGGGTCGCCGAGCCGGTCGACGTCGCCGCGACCAACTGGGTGGACCGTGCCGACGAGGTGAGCCACCGGATCTTCATCATCCACTCGGCCACCGACGAGACCGTGCCCTTCGGCCCCTCCCAGGACCTGGCGCGTCGACGCCCCGGCCTGGTGCACACCTTCGTGTGGCCACAGGCCCTGCACTGCGCCGAGTGGAACACCAACACGCCCCTCTGGGAGGACCTGGTCACCAGCTTCCTGCGGTGAGGCTGGCGCAGATCAGCGCTGCTTGGGGGCGCCCTCCACGCGGCGACCGTCCTCGTCCCAGTGCTCGGCGACCTTCTTGCTGGGCTGCACGCGCGGGGGCTCGCCGGGCATCTTGGGATGGTCCGGCGGGAAGTTGAGCTCGCCCAGCCCGTCCGCCACCTGCGCCTCCCACAGGGCGTAGGCGCCGTCGATCGTGCCGGGGTCCTCGTGCAGGTCGGCCCAGGCGTCGCCGTGCTCCGCGAGCCACTCCGGGACGGTGTGCACGGTCAGGTCGGCCGGCCCCCACTCCCCCAGCTGCTCCCACGTCATCGGCACCGACACCGGGGCGCCGGGCAGGATCCGGGGGCTCCACGCCGCGGCCAGCGTCCGGTCGCGGGTGGCCTGGTTGAAGTCGACGAAGACCCGCTCGCCGCGCTCCTCCTTCCACCACGCCGTGGTCACCAGCTCCGGCATCCGCCGCTCCAGCTCACGCGCCAGCCCGATCACCGCGTGCCGCACCTCGAGGAACTCCAACCGGGGCTCGATGGCGGCGAAGACGTGCACGCCCCGGCTGCCGGTCGTCTTCACGTAGGGCCGCAGCCCCGCCTCCTGCATCACCTCACGCAGCCCTCGCGCCGCCTCGACCACGTCCGCGAAGTCCCGCCCGGGCTGCGGGTCCAGGTCGATCCGCACCTCGTCGGGGTGGTCGTTGTCGGCGGAGCGCACCGGCCACGGGTGCCAGGTGACGGTGCCCATCTGGGCGGTCCACAGCAGCGTCGCCTCGTCGTCGACGACCAGCTGCGGGTGGCTGCGGCCGGAGGGATAGGTGCACATCGTCGTGCGGGACCACTCCGGCACGCCCTTGGGCGGATTCTTGGAGTAGAACTCCTCCCCCTCGATCCCGCCGCGGACCCGCTGCAGGGTCACGGGGCGGTCGGCCAGTCCGCGCAGCATGGGTCCGGCGACGGCCTTCAGGTATGCGGCCAGGTCAGCCTTGGTGATCGCCTCACCCCGGGCGTCGTCCCCGACCCCCGGCCAGACCACCTTGTCGGGGCTGCTCAGCCGGACCGTGCGGGGCTCTCCGTCGGGACCGGTGGACTCGAGCATGAGGGCGTCTGCCATGCCTTCATCCAACCATCCCGGAAAAGTGATCCAGATCACTGTTCAGGGGAGACAACGTCAGTGCTCCGTGCCGCGTCCTAGGTGCATCACGAGCCGTCCGGCTCGGGAGCCACCCGGGGCCTCCGGCCCCCGGTTCGACAGGGGTACCACCACGCGTCGCTCCACCCGCACCTTCGTCTCCGTCCTCGCCACCACCCCGCTCCTGCTGGGTGCCTTCCTCCCCGCCAACGCCGCCGAGCAAGGCAAGGTCAAGAACTCCGGCTCCTTCGCCCATCTCGACATCAGCGGCCCCGAGACCTCCGACACCATCCCCGGCAACTACCTCATGGGCGACCTGCAGGTGATGGACAGCCAGGCCATGGGCTGGTCCACCGCCTTCGAGTGCGCCGACGGCGCCACGCCGATGGAGGGTGAGGGCTGCACCTACGTCGGCGACCTCATGCTCGACGGCGCGGTGACCGTCTCGAAGTCCTCGGGCAAGACCAAGGCCACCAACCTGGCCGGCGACCTCTGGGTCGGCGAGTGGGTCTACGACCCGGAGACCGGCGAGGAATCTGTCATCGAGCACGGCACCCTCGCCCTGGACGCCTCACTGCCTCCCTACGGCAAGTCGGTCACCTCCACCTACACCGAGAGCTTCCGCGACAAGAACACCGGCGAGTCCTACACCGTCCGGGCCCGGACCACGACCTTCCAGGCCACCGTCTCCGGGACCCTCGGCGGATCCAGCCTCGACGGCAACCAGGGCTCCGTGGGCACCTTCCGCAACATGCAGACCTGGCGCACCCCGTGACCGGGACGAGCTAGCCACGAGGCGGTCAGGGCCCCGAGGACGGACCGAGCGACGCTCGGGAACATCCTCGGGGCTCTGACGTTGTCCTGTGCATGGCCAACCACAGCACTCCGGCGACCGACGCACAGCGCGGTGAGACCGCATACCCGAAGGCGAAGACCGAGGACCAGTGGCGTGAGCAGCTCTCGCCTGCGGAGTATCACGTGCTCCGCGAGGCCGGCACCGAGCGCCCGTTCGTCGGTGAGTACACGTCCACCACGACCGAGGGCGTCTACAGCTGTCGCGCCTGCGGGGCCGAGCTGTTCCGCAGCGAGACCAAGTTCGAGTCCCACTGCGGGTGGCCGAGCTTCTACGCCCCGCTCGCCGAGGACCGTGTGCAGTATCTCCAGGACGACTCGCTGGGCCGGACCCGCACCGAGGTGCGCTGCGCCTCCTGCGGCTCGCACCTGGGGCACGTCTTCGAGGGTGAGGGCTATGGCACCCCCACGGACCTGCGCTACTGCATGAACTCCATCGCCATGACCCTGGAGCCCACTCCCCAGGAAATGTGACCCCGGTCACACCAACCTGATCGTCGGGACGCTCGTCTGTGGATGCGACCGGGCACCACGCCCGGGGCCGGAGGCCCACACAGACGACCAAGGGGAAGCACACCATGATCTCGATGACCAGCGCGATTGCCATCGCCACCGCCGCCTCGTCCATCGCGTTCACCACCGCGGGCGCGGCGGAGACGACCGCGATGGGTGAGCAGAAGCTGCGCTGGGAGACCGGCTCGGTGACGGTGCAGGCCAAGGGTGTGACCGCGGTCGGCACCGCCAGCATCCGTGCGGGCTGGGACGAGATCGACACCCTGGAGGTCGACGTGTGGACCGAGCCTCAGGGCAAGGCCTCCAGGGTCCGCGAGGAGGGCCGCACCATCATCAGCCGCGACCAGTTCGTGCACGGCACGATCGGCGGCTACCCCGTGACTGGCATCGACACCACCCACATCCACACGATCAACAAGAGCTGATCTCCCGCTTTCGACCTCCCGTCCTCGACCTCTCGTTTTCGACCTCCCAGATTTTCGCCATGGCGCGAATCTGGGAGGTCGAATACGGTCGGTGTCCCGGGGTGCTCGTCGGGTGGGACCGGACGGCTCAGGGCAGACGGGTCACGAGGTCCTCCAGCGCGACCATCGGACCGGTGAAGAAGGGGATCTCCTCACGCACGTGCCGGCGCGCGTCGACGGCGCGCAGCTCCCGCATGAGGTCGACGATCCGGTGCACCTCGTCGGCCTCGAAGGCCAGCAGCCACTCGTAGTCACCCAGGGCGAAGGCCGAGATGGTGTTGGCCAGCACGTCCTTGTAGTCGCGGGCGGCCTCGCCGTGCTCGCGCAGCATACGGCCGCGCTCGGCGGGGTCGAGGACATACCAGTCGTAGGAGCGCACGAAGGGATAGACGCACAGGAACTTCTTGGGCTCGTGCCCCGAGAGGAAGGCCGGGACGTGGCCGCGGTTGAACTCGGCCGGCCGGTGCAGGCCGATATTGCTCCACACCGGCTCTAGGTGCCGTCCCAGCTCGGTCTGCCGGAAGCGCTGGTAGGCCCGCTGGATGAGCTCGACGTCCTCGGCGTGCCACCAGATCATCACGTCGGCGTCGGCCCGGAAGCCGGCCACGTCGTAGACGCCCCGCACGACCAGCCCCTCCCCCTCGAGCTGGGTGAACAGGTCGCGCACCTCCCGGGCCAGGCCGGCGCGGTCCTCGGGCAGCGGCGCCACGGCCTGGAAGACCGAATAGGCGGCGTAGCGGATGGCGGCGTTGACCTGCTCGATCTGCTCGTCGGTGGGGTGCGTGTAGTCGCTCATGGCGGCCATTGTCACAGGGTCACCTGGGCGGCCGCCGAGCGGGCCGAGGCGATGCAGGCCGGGATGCCCACGCCGTCGTAGGTCGCCCCGCAGACCGCCATCCCGGGCACCTCGGCGACCGAGGCGCGGACCTGTTCGACCAGGTCGAGGTGACCCACCGCATACTGCGGCAGGCCGCCTCCCCAGCGCTGGACGTGGGCGTCCAGGGTGCCGGGCAGGTCCCGTCGCAGGGCCTGGGCCAGGTCGAGCAGCGCGGCCCCGACCAGGTCGCCGTCGGCCCGCTGGAGCGTGGCCTCCTCGCGGTGCCGACCGATCGAGGCCCGCAGGAAGGTGACGTCCTGCCCGTCCGGCCCCGCGCCGAGCCCGGCCTGTCGCACCCAGTCCCACTTGCTCGCGCTGAAGGTGGCCGCCTTGATGGTCCGCCCGTCGACCGGCGGCACGAGGATCCCCGAGCCGGTGAGCTCACCCAGCTCCGCGCTCGGCAGGGCGACGGTCACAACGACCATCGAGGCGGTCTCGACCGTCCCCAGCAGGTCCGCCGCCTCCGGCGCGGTGCTGCGCAGGAGCCTCATGGTCGGCGCGGGCGGCAGTGCGATGACGACGCGGTCGGAACGGTATGCGGTGGGGCTGGGGGCAGGTCCCGTCACCACCTCGAAACCCCCCTCGTCGTCGCGCCGCAGCTCGCGCACGAGGGTGCCGGTGCGAATGGTCACGCCCCGCTGCGTGAGCGCGGCCGCCAGCTCGGCGGGCAGTCGGTGGAGGCCGCCCGCGACGGTGCCGAAGACGGGCGAGGCCGACCGGGCCTGGGTGCCGTCGTTCGACGCAGGCATCATGCGGGCGACGGCCTCACGCAGGGACCCTCCCTGCCGTGCGACCTCCACGAGGTGCGGCAGGCTGGCCCGGGCCGAGAGAAGGTCGGCATGGCCTGCGTAGACGCCGCCGAGGAGCGGCTCGACCAGGCGCTCGACGACGGCCGGGCCGAGCCTGTCCCCCACGAGCTTCGCCACGGAGGTGTCCTGCTCCTCCAGCCTCCGGGTGGTCTCGGCGCGGGCCCTGGCGACCTCATCCTCGGTCAGCAGGCCGAGCAACGCGTCGACGTCGGCAGGCACACCCATGAGCGTCCGGCGTGGGAGCGGGTGGATCTGGTCCCTGCTCCAGATCTGGGCGGCGGCCGCCGTAGGGTGGACGAGGTCGTCCTCCAGCCCCGCACGGTCCAGGAGGTCGACCGCCTCGGGGCGGCGCACGAGGAAGGCCTCGGCCCCGACGTCGAGGGGGCGGCCGCACAGCTGCGCCCCCCGGATCTTGCCGCCGACCCGGTCGCTGCCCTCGAGCACGGTGACCTGGGCGTCGGGGTCGAGCCGGCCGATCTCGTCGGCCGCGGCCAGACCGCTGATGCCGGCGCCCAGGACGAGATAGGAGGTGCGGTGGGAGGTCGCGGTCGACATGGGCCTCAGCGTCTCACCCGATCGTGACGTGATCGTGACCCGGGGTTGCGGAACCTCCTCCGCGCGGGCGAGGTCGCACCGGCAGCACCACGCACGGCCCGGACGACCATCACCAGAGGGGAAAGAACGATGTCTGCACACACCGACGCGCCACGAGGACCGGCCCGAGGACGCCTCCTGCTCCTGCCCCTGCTCCTGCTGCTGGGGCTGCTGACCTTGACCGCCTGCTCGGCCACGAGCTCCACCGACCACGCTCCCCGCGCCGTCGACGGGCCCCAGGCTCCTGCGGCCCAGGACCGCGGCTCGGCCGCGGGTGCTGCGGCGGAGGAAGGCGCCGCCGACGCGGCGGGCGACGATTCGGCGTCCGACGCCGGGGCCGTCCAAGGGGCCGGCACGGTCGCCACCGATCCCGACTCCGCCGGCGACGATGGAGCCCCCATGATGGTCCGCAACGCCCGCATGGACGTCGTCGTCGAGGACGTGGGCGCGGCCGTGAGCAAGGCGCGCGCCACCGCCACCGCCGCGAAGGGCTGGGTCGCATCGGAGGAGGTCACCTCCGGCACCGAACGTCGCCCCGGCTGGGCCACCCTCGTCCTGCGGGTCCCCTCGGCCGACCTCGACACGGTCATGACGACGCTGTCCGAGCTGGGCGAGGTGTCGAGCAGCAGCAGCTCGGCCGAGGACGTCACGGTGGAGTACCGCGACGTCGAGGCCCGCGTGCAGACGCTGCAGGCCAGCGTCGACCGCCTGCGCGACCTGGTCGCCGAGGCCGACGACGTCAACGCCATCGCCAGTCTCGAGCGGGAGCTGGCGGACCGCGAGATGGAGCTGGACGCCCTCAAGGCACGCATGAAGGTCCTCTCCGAGGACGTCTCGCGCTCCACGATCACCCTGCACCTGGCCGAGGACGGCCAGACGCTGGAGGAGACGACCCCGGACACCGGCTTCCTGGCGGGTATGCGGCAGGGCTGGGAGGCCTTCCAGTCCTCGCTGACCGTGGTGCTCACCGCGGCCGGCGCGCTGCTGCCCTTCCTCGTGCTCGGCGCGCTCGTGCTGGTCCCGCTCCTGCTCTGGCGGCGCCGGCGGCTAGCATCGCGACGTGACCGACACGCAGCTGCAGCAGGAGATCCGGACCGCGCTTGAGGTGGTCGACCCGCAGACCTTCGACGCCTCCGCGGAGGCGGAGCGACGGATCGACTTCCTTGCCGCATACCTGGAAAAGACCGGGACCAAAGGCTTCGTCCTGGGGATCAGCGGAGGGGTGGACTCGACGACGGGCGGCCGGCTGGCCCAGCTGGCCTGCGAGCGGGTGCGGGAGCGCGGCGGCGAGGCGACCTTCATCGCGGTGCGCCTGCCCTATCACGTGCAGAAGGACGAGCACGACGCCCAGGACGCGCTGCGTTTCATCGCCGCCGACGAGGTCTGGACCGTGGACATCGGCCCGGCCGTGGACGCGCAGTGGGAGGCGCTGCTGGCGGCCGGCCTGGACCGGGAGGACCCGCGCGGCGACTACCACCGCGGCAACGTCAAGGCCCGCCAGCGGATGGTGAGCCAGTTCGCCATCGCGGGGGCGCGCGGCATGCTCGTCATCGGCACCGACCAGGCGGCCGAGGCCGTCGTCGGCTTCTTCACCAAGTTCGGTGACGGCGCGGCCGACCTGACGCCGCTGTTCGGCCTGCCGAAGCGGCGGGTCCGGGAGATCGCCCGGCACCTGGGCGCGCCGGAGCACCTCGTCGAGAAGGTCCCGACCGCCGACCTGGAGAACGACAAGCCCCTCATTGCCGACGAGGTGGCGCTCGGCGTGCGCTACGAGGTCGTCGACGACTACCTCGAGGGCAAGGAGGTCTCCGCGGAGGACGAGGCCACGATCGTCGGGTGGTATCGCCGGACCGGCCACAAGCGGGCCCTGCCCGTCACCCCCGACGGCTTCCTGCAGGACCGCTGAGGGGCGTGCGCCCCCGCGCGCTGCCTACCGTAGGGACCGCGGGCTGATCGAAGATGTCAGGGCCGCGGCGTAGGCGTGGTAGCCGTCCGCCGTCGGGTGGAAGGGGGCCGCGCCGGACAGGTCGGAGATCCACGGGTCCGCCGCGTTGACGCCGTGGTCGGCGAAGCGCCCGGTCACGTCCACGAACTGGAAGCCGTGGGATGCGGCCACCTGTGCCGTGGTGCTGTTGAGCAGATCGGCGGCGGCGTTGATCAGCTGCTGCTCGGCAGCGGTGATGGCCATGTTCGGTGCGACCACGTAGTCGCCGTAGCCCGCGGTGAAGAACCGCGGGTAGCCGGTGACGACCACGTGGGCGTCGGGGGCTGCGGTGGAGATCAGGGTGTAGGACGCGTCCAGGAGTCGCCGAGGGCGTCGTAGATCGCCGGGGGCGGCGGAGCCGCCTGGACCGGGAGGGCGACCGCGGCCGCCGACAGCAGCAGGGTCGAGGAGGAGATGGCCGTCCAGGCGGCACGGGTGCGCGTGTCCATGACGGAACGCTAGACCTTACGCACCGGCAGCGACAGGACTCCGGATCAGCGGGCCGAGAGGCGATGGACCAGCTCGACCACCCGGGTGAGGACCTCGGGGTCGGTCGAGGGCAGCACGCCGTGCCCCAGGTTGAAGATGTGCCCCGGCGCCCGTCGCCCCTCCTCGACGATCTCCCGCACGCGACGCTCCAGCGCCTCCCAGGGCGCGAAGAGGAGAGCGGGGTCGAGGTTGCCCTGCACCGCATACCGGCCGCCCGTGCGCTCGAGCGCGTCGGTGAGGCTGACGCGGTAGTCGACCCCGATGACCTCGGTCCCGGCCTCGGCCATCGCCGGGAGCAGCTCCCCCGTGCCGACCCCGAAGTGGATCCGCGGGACGCCCGGGTGCGCGCCGGCGAAGGTGGACAGGACCGCGCGGCTGTGCGGCTCCACATGCTCCAGGTAGTCCGCGCGGGAGAGGAAGCCGGCCCAGGAGTCGAAGAGCTGCACCGCGCTGGCGCCGGCCTCGGCCTGCACGGAGAGGAAGACGCCCGAGATCTGCGCGAGGCGCGCGCACAGGGCGTGCCACAGCTCGGGGTCGCCGTGCATGAGGGCCTTGGTGCGCTCGTGGTTCTTGGAGGGGCCGCCCTCGACCAGATATGAGGCAAGCGTGAACGGGGCGCCGGCGAACCCGATGAGCGGCGTCGGCCCCAGCTCGGCGACGAGGAGGCGGACCGACTCGGTGATGTCGGGGACCATGTCCGGCGTCAGCTCGGGCAGCCGGTCGAGGTCGGCGCGGGTGCGGATCGGCTCGGCGATGACGGGGCCGACGCCGGCGACGATCTCCAGGTCGAGACCGACCGCCATGAGCGGCACCACGATGTCGGAGAAGAAGATCGCCGCGTCCACCCCGTGCCGGCGCACCGGCTGGAGGGTGATCTCGGTGACCAGCTCCGGGGTGCGGCAGGACTCGAGCATGGGGATGCCCTCGCGGACCTTGCGGTACTCCGGCAGCGACCGGCCGGCCTGGCGCATGAACCACACGGGGGTATGCGGCACCTCCTGCTGGAGGCCGGCGCGGACGAGGGGGCTGGTGGCGGGGCTGGGGAGGGGGTCGGTCACCGGTCGAGTCTCGCACGATCCGTCCCGTGGTCCTGCCGCGGTCGCGGTCAGGGGTGCAGCGAGAGCACGTGGAGCAGGATCGGCACGACGAGGTCGCGCTGCCAGGGCCGGGCCTCTAGCTCGACCAGTGCGGCCTCGAGGGTCTCCTCGGTCACCGGCGACGGCGGACGCCACAGCACCTGTCGGACGCTCTCGGGGGTGAGGATGTTCTCCACCGGAATGTCCAGCTGCTCGGACAGCTCGGCCAGGGAGTCCTTGGCCACGAGCAACCGGGCCGCAGCCTCGGGGTCCCGGTCGGCCCAGGACCGGGCCGGCGGGGGCGCCGTGCTGCGCGGCGGGGGCGAGGGCAGCTCGTCCTCGGGCATCTCGCCGGCCCGCCGGATCGCCTCCAACCACGCACGCTGGTGCCGGACCAGTCCCTGCTCTGCCCGACGCTGCCGGGAACGGGAACGGTCCGGGGTGGCGGCGGGCAGCGCCGAGGCCGTCCGGGGCATCCGGGTGGCCAGGTCGATCAGCGAGCTGTCCGGCAGCACCTTGGCGCTGGCGACGTCACGCTCGCGGGCGATGTCGTCCCGGGTCTGCCACAGCTCGCGCAGCGCCGCCAAGTTGCGCGGCTTGCGCACCCGGCTCGCCCCCGAGGTGCGCCGCCAGGGCTCCAGGTCGCGGCCCTTGCGGGGACCGGTGAAGGTGCACAGCGCCTCGAACTCCTCCCGGGCCCAGGCGAGCTTGCCCTGCTCGGCGAGGTCGCGCTCCATCCGGTCGCGCAGCTCGACGAGCAGCTCGACGTCCAGCGCCGCATAACGCAGCCACGGCTCGGGGAGCGGACGGGTGGACCAGTCGACCGCAGAGTGCTCCTTGGACAGCGTCACGCCCAGGTAGTACTCCATCGCCGCGGACAGGCCCACCCGATGGAGGCCTGCGAGCCGGGAGCCGAGCTCGGTGTCGAAGAGGGCGCGGGGTCGCAGGCCGATCTCGGTGAGGCAGGGCAGGTCCTGGGTCGCCGCGTGCAGCACCCACTCGGGGCCGTCGAGGACCTCGGCCAGGCTGGAGAGGTCCTCCAGCGGAATCGGGTCGACCAACCAGGTGCCCGAGCCCGCGCGGCGCAGCTGGATCAGGTAGGCCCGCTGCCCGTAGCGGAAGCCCGAGGCACGCTCGGCGTCGACCGCGATCGGTCCCGTGCCCGCGCGCAGCGCCGCCACGCACTCGGCCAGGGCCTGCGGGGTGTCGACGACGTCCGGGACGCCTTCGTGGGGACGGTCGAGGAGCTCGAAGTCGTCGGCCGGGTCCGTGCCCGGGTGTGCCTGCGTCCGGTCGCTCTGGTCCTCGCCGGGGGTGCTGTCCGTCTCCGTCGTCCGACCCCGGTTGCCGCCGCGCGCCACGTCAGCGCCGCAGCCCGGACAGCGCGACGACTCCCTCGGGCAGCGGGGGCAGACCGGCGAGAGTGCACAGCAGGTCTCCCCAGGCACCCAGGTGGGCCTGCAGCTCGACGGCTTCCCGGCCCGGCGTCAGGTCGGGGGTCCAGGAGGCCCGGATCTCCAGCTCGACGCTGGGCTCGCGGTCCACGAGCGCGCCGAAGCTCTCGGAGGTGACGCAGGTGACGGTGCCGGCCGGGGCGGTCCAGGCCAGGTCCGCGGCGTCGAGCGCATCCGTCAGCCAGGACCAGCCCGCCTGCCCGGCCAGCGGGTCATGGCCGACCTCGGGCTCCATCTGGGCCTTGGCATAGCTGACGATCCGCCACGTGCCCTCCCAGGGCTCGGGGCCGGAGGGGTCGTGCAGCAGGACGAAGCGGCCGGTGGCGGCGCTCTCCTCGTCGTCCTCGAGGCGGGACGGGATGACCTCGCCGGAGAGCGCGACGGCGTGGGGCGCCAGGCGCGTGGGCGCCGGCACCTCCTCCAGCACCAGCTCGGGGCGGGTCTGCACCTCCAGCAGCCCGGCGACCGATCGGCCGAAGAAGGTCTGCTCGGGCAGCGCGGAGCCGCCCACGGACCCGGACCTGGGCCGCGAGCGCGATCCTGAGATGCGGCTCACCACCGTTCCAATGTAGGTGGCCGTCGCCCCGCTCGCAGGGATCGCCACGCCCGACCTCGAGTCACCACCCGCCTCGCCCGGTCGGGGTGGGGGCAACCACACGCCGCTCCTGGTCGGGGTGGGGGGCGGCGGCGGCTCGCTCTCAGGCGTATCTCATATATGTGATCTACAGTGGCGAGCATGACTGAGAGCTACCTCTCCAGGATCGGCGGGCTCATCCGCGACGCACGGCGCCACAAGGACCTCACCCAGGCCGAGCTGGCCGAGCTCCTCGGCACCAGCCAGAGCGCGGTGGCCCGCATCGAGCAGGGCAAGCAGAACCTGTCCCTGGAGATGATCGCCCGGATCGGCGAGAAGCTGGACTCCGAGATCGTGCAGGTCTCCTCCGGGGTCCCGCAGAACCTCCGCATCAACGGCGGCGTCAAGCTCTCCGGCGAGATCGACGTCCGCACCTCCAAGAACGCCGCGGTCGCGCTCCTGTGCGCCGCGCTGCTCAACAAGGGCCGCACCACCCTGCGCAACCTGGCCCGCATCGAGGAGGTCAACCGGATCACCGAGGTGCTCACCAGCATCGGCTACAAGATCCGCTGGGTCCCCGACTCCTCGGACCTGGAGATCACCCCGCCCGAGCGCATCGACCTGGCCGCCATCGACGAGGCCGCCGCCCGCCGGACCCGCACGATCATCATGTTCCTGGGCCCGCTCATGCACCAGTTCGACACCTTCGAGCTGCCCTACGCCGGCGGCTGCGACCTGGGGACCCGGACCGTCGAGCCCCACATGATCGCGCTGCGCCACTTCGGTCTCGACGTCACCGCCACGACCGGCAGCTATCACGCCACGGTCGACAGGTCCAAGCACCCCACCCGCCCGATCGTCCTGACCGAGCGCGGCGACACCGTCACCGAGAACGTCCTGCTCGCCGCCGCCCGCCACCCCGGCACCACGGTCATCCGCAACGCCTCGTCCAACTACATGGTCCAGGATCTGTGCGTCTTCCTGCAGCAGCTGGGCGTCAAGATCGAGGGACTGGGGACCACGACGCTGACCGTCACCGGCGTCGAGGAGATCGACCAGGACATCGAGTACTCCCCCTCCGAGGACCCCATCGAGGCGATGAGCCTGCTGGCCGCCGCCGTGGTCACCGGCAGCGAGATCACCATCAAGCGGGTGCCGATCGAGTTCATGGAGATCGAGCTCGCCGTGCTGGAGACCATGGGCTTCCAGTGCGACCTCACCGAGGAGTACCACAGCGCCAACGGCGTCACCCGTCTCGTGGACCTCACCACCCGTCCCGGCCCCCTCAAGGCGCCCCTGGACAAGATCCACCCGCTGCCCTTCCCCGGGCTCAACATCGACAACCTGCCCTTCTTCGCGATTATCGCGGCGTGCGCGCAGGGGTCGACGCTGATCCACGACTGGGTCTACGAGAACCGCGCCATCTACCTCACCGAGCTGACCACCCTCGGCGCCAAGGTCCACCTCATGGACCCGCACCGGGTGATGATCGAGGGCCCGACCAAGTGGCGCGCCGGCGAGATCATGTGCCCGCCGGCGCTGCGCCCGGGCGTGGTCATCCTGCTCGCGATGCTCGCCGCGCCTGGCGTCTCGGTCCTGCGCAACGTCTACGTGATCAACCGCGGCTACGAGGACCTGGCCACGCGTCTGAACGCCCTCGGCGCGCAGATCCAGACCTTCCGGGACATCTGAGCCGCGCCACGCGGACCGGCGCGCGCACCGCATACCCGATGAGCATCGCCTGGGACCACCGCGGCGGGGCGACGATTGAGCGCGACGGGCACCCGCAGTCCTATGTCGACCCGGACGACCCGCTGCTGCTGGTCTTCGAGTACGTCGCGCAGTTCGCCCTCGTGCTGGAGGCGTTGCGGCCAGACCCCTCGCCGCTGGCGGTCACGCACGTCGGCGGCGCGGGCATGACCTTCGCCCGCTGGGTGCACCGCACCTACCCCGGGTCGCCGCAGATCGTGATGGAGCCGGACACGGCACTGACCGCCCTGGTCCGCAAGGAGCTCCCGCTGCCGCGCGGGCACCGCATCCGGGTGCGGCCGGTGACCGGGCAGGTCGGCGTGTGCGGACTGCGGGCGGGATCCGCCGACGTGGTCGTGGTCGACGCCTACGACGAGGGCCGGATGCCGGGCGACCTGGTGGGCACCTGGTGGATCGGCGAGCTGGACCGAGTGCTCGCCGAGGACGGGCTGGTCCTGATCAACGCCTCCGACCGCGCTCCCCTGCCCTGGGTCGCGCGCCTGTGCGCCACCCTGCGGACGCGCTTCACGCACGTCGGGCAGCTGGCGCTGCGCGAGGTCGTCAAGGGGCGCGGTTTCGGCAACGTGGTGGTCGTCGCCTCCCGTGAGCCGCTGGACGACGCGGCGCTGCACCGGGCCGCCGCCCGGGCGGACTTCCCCACCGTGTGGCGCACCGCCGCCGAGGTCCGGCGGGCGGGGGCGGGCGCCAAGGCGTTCGGGGAGATGGGCGAGCCCTCCCCCGAGCCCCCACCCGTCGGGGTGCTCCGCGCCCGCTAGGCATAGGCTGGGAGACGCTGGTCCCGCGGCGCACCCGAGGACGGGGCCGGTGGCGAGGAGAGCACATGGAAGAGCACCTGAGCACCCTGCGTGATCTGCGCGAACGGGCCCGTGCCGGGGGCGGGCCGGAGCGGGTCGAGGCGCAGCACGTCGACAACTTCCTCCTCATGCACGCGATGGGAGCCAACGCCGCCGGCCAGATCGCCAGCTGCGTGGCCGGGGGCGTGCTCCTGGCGCTGATGGGCGCCGCCGCCGTCTGACTTTCCCGACCGGCGACACGGTCTGCTCCCGACCGGCGACACGGTCTGCATCCCGGTCAGCGAGCTAGGCCCACTGACCGCGGGCGAGCAGCACTTCCTTGAGGAGGTCGGCGCGGTCGGTGACGATGCCGTCGACGCCCAGGTCCAGGAGACGCTCCATCTCGGGGACCTCGTTCACCGTCCACACGTGGACGAATGCGCCGACCTCGTGGGCGGCCGCAACCGTCGCAGGGGTGACGACCTCGACGCCCGCGTGCCGCACCGGCACCTGCAGTCCGTCGACGCCGGCGAGGACGCGCGCCACCACCGCGGGGCGGATCAGCGGGGGCAGTGCCGCTGCTGCGCGGAACCGGGCCGCCGTCGTCTGCCCCGCCGACGTCACCACCGGCCGGCTCAGCCGCATGAGCGCCTCGGAACGGCGCTGGTCGTAGAAGGACGCCACGCAGACGCGGTCGTGGGCACGGGTGCGCTCGATGACCCGCACCAGCGGCAGGATCGCTCCCTTGGACTTGATGTCGATGTTGAGCCGAGCCTGCGGCCACGTGCCCAGGACGTCCTCCAGCAGCGGGATTCCGACACCGCCGGCCCCGACCTTGGCCCTGGCCACCTCGCGCCACGACAGCTCAGGGATGCGGCCGGTGCGATCACAGAGCCTGTCCAGCGTCTCGTCGTGGAAGGCCACCAGCGCACCGTCCCGCGTGGCGTGCACGTCGGTCTCCAGATGGCGGTAGCCCAGCTCGACCGCAGCCTCGAAGGCGGCCATGGTGTTCTCCAGGCCGTCCAGCGAGAATCCCCGGTGGGCAAAGGGGATGGGCCCGGGGTGGTCGAGGTATGCGGTTCGCACACCTCGAGCCTAACCGGCACCTCATCCTGCTCCCCGCACGTCACGACCGCGCGCGAGCAGGACGTGTCGCCGGTCGAGAGCAGGACGTGTCGCCGGTCGGGAGCAGACCGTGTCGCCGGTGGAGAGCAGACCGTGTCGCCGGTCGTGGTCTAGCGGTTGCAGCCGGTGAAGCGCCACAGGGAGGCGTGGCCGCCGGTGTCGACGAGCTGCCAGTCCTCGGACTCGGGGTCGGGCTCGATGTTGTAGAGGCCCTGGGTGGTGGACTCGTACTTGGCGTTGAGGGGGTCCTCGAAGGTGAGGGAGTCGGCGTAGACGTGGGTGACGCCCAGGTCCCGCACCGCCTGGCACACCTCCAGGTCGGTGCGCCACCGGTGGAAGCGCTGCTCGAGGATGGTGCGCTCGGGCGAGTTGGGGATCTGGCCCAGCTGGGGGAAGACGACCTCCACGTCGGCGCGGTGCAGCAGGAAGGGTGAGCCGGCAACGGCCTCCCCCAGCACGACGGCGTCCTCCGGCAGCGACTCCGCCGCGCGGTCGATCATCTCGATCTCCGCCGGCTCCAGGATCGTGCCCCAGGCGATCGGGTAGGTCGTGTAGGTCGACGCCATCACCTGGGTCTGGCTGGTCCACCGCAGACCGCCGGTGAGGGCGACCAGGGCGACGACCAGGATCGTGGCCGGCGCCCACAACGGCGCGCCCAGCCGGCGCGCGGCCGCCCGGGCCAGCCAGGACCCGGCACCGGACGCGAGCATGATCGCCGGGATGAGGATGAGCTGGTTGATCCGGGAGGGCTGGGTGTACCAGAACCCGGCCAGCACGCGGGCCGGGTTCTCGGGCGGACCGGCGGCCAGCAAGGTCAGGACGATCGCCACCACCAGCGAGACAATCAGCCAGCGGGCGTGCCGCCACCGGGTCGCCAGGACGATGCCCAGCCCGGCCAGCAGCGTCCCGACGATGTTGACCGAGGTGATCTTGTAGACGTAGACGAGCGGGTGGTCGATGAGCAGCGAGGCGATGCCCGGCAGGTAGGAGCTCTGCCCGCCTCGCTGGTAGTCCATGATCGAGCGCACCGGGGGGAAGTTCACGAGGAACCAGGTGCCCGCGACGATCGCCACCAGCCACCCGACCATGACCAGGGCGGGCACGACCGCCGATCCCTGGCGCGCCCGACGCCACAGCTGGCGGGCCAGCAGCACCGTCAGCAGCGGCAGCGCCAGGACCATGAGCGAGAACAGGCCCGAGGCGTGGGCCAGAACGACCCCGACCACGGCCCACAGCAGGCCGATCCCCAGGGCGAGGTGCATCTGCCACGAGAGCACGCCCCGGAAGGTCGCGATCACCAGGGCGATCGTGCCCGGGACGCAGGCCATCGACAGCGCGAAGGGCCAGACTGCGAGCATCGAGACGGCCACGGCCGGGAAGGTCACGTAGGCCGCGGCCAGGACCGGCACCAGCACCGTCGGCAGCGCCCGGGCCGGCCAGACCACCCGGGAGAGCGCGACCAGCCCACCGATCCAGATCACCGACCCCAGGACGAGCAAGGACCCGTTGGCCGCCTCGGCCACGCGTGGAAAGCCGGGCGCCACCGCGACGATCCCGTGCCACGTGGCCGGGTAGAAGGGGGCGACCGTGTCGCCGTACATCGGCGCCAGTCCACCCAGGGACGAGGCGTTGCCGGTGTCACGGATGAACCACAGCGCGTTGAGGTGGAAGACCGCGTCCCACGCCTGCGCGGGCTGGTCGGCCCGGCCGATGCCCTTCACCATCGCGGCGGCCAGCGCGCCGCCACCGAGGGTCCAGGTCAGCGTCAGCCAGAGCCGCTCGGTCCGGCTCAGGCGCTTCTCCCCCGCCACGGTCGTCCCGGCCGGGTCGTGGGTGGTGCCCAGCACCCGGCCCAGCACCGCGGCGACCAGCACCGCCGCCGCCAGCCCGAGGACGAGCGTGGCCAGCGACCACGGCAGACCCACCAACCCGTAGCCGATGGCCAGGGTGCCGGACAGGCCCGAGGTGACGGCGGGCCCGGCTCCGAGCGCGAGCAGACCGCGGGCGCCGAGGAGCCGGAGCACCGCATACCCCGGCAGCACCCACAGCAGCGCGAGCCCGAGCACGCCGGGCATGACCTCCCCCCAGCTCATGCGGTGACCGGCTCACCCCCGCCGATGGTCAGCCGGGGCACGCCGGTGAAGCGGGCGGGATCGGTGACGCGGCGGCCGTCGAGGATGAGCCGCAGGCCGGGCAGGTCGGTGGCGGACAGGTGGGCGTATTCGGGGTGGTCGGCCTGCACGATCGCCAGGTCGACGGGCTCGCCCGGCGTGCCTGGGGTCCACGCGTAGGGCTCCCAGCCGAAGGACTCGATCTCGGCGGGGGTGTGCATCGGGTCGTGGACGAGCACCTGGGCCCCGCGGGCACGCAGCGCCTCGACGGTGCCGAACACCCCGGAGAAGGCGGTCTCCTTGACCTTGCCCCGGTAGGACGCGCCCAGGACCACCACCCGCAGCCCGGACAGCGACCCGAGCAGGGACTCGGCGCGGGAGACGGCATACTCCGGCATCGATGCGTTGGCCTCGCGGGCGGTGCGCACCACGCTGGCGTCGGCGTCGGTGGACAGGTAGAGGCGCGGGTAGACGGGGATGCAGTGCCCGCCGACGGCGATCCCAGGCTGGTGGATGTGGCTGTAGGGCTGGGAGTTGCAGGCCTCGATGACCTTGTGCACGTCGATCCCGGCGGAGTCGGCGAAGCGGGCGAACTGGTTGGCCAGCCCGATGTTGACATCGCGGTAGGTGGTCTCGGCCAGCTTGGCCATCTCCGCGGCCTCGGCAGATCCCATGTCCCACACGCCGTTGCGGCGGGGCAGGTCCTCGCGCTCGTCGAAGTCCAGGACCGCCTCGTAGAACTCGACCGCCCGGCGCGTGCCCTCCTCGGTCAGGCCGCCGACCAGCTTGGGATAGCGCCGCAGGTCGGCGAAGACCCGCCCGGTCAGGACCCGCTCGGGGCTGAAGACGAGATGGAAGTCCTCCCCCTCGGTCAGGCCGGAGACCTCCTCGATCATCGGCTTCCACCGCCCGCGCGTGGTGCCCACCGGCAGGGTCGTCTCGTAGGAGACCAGCGTGCCGGGAGTCAGGTGCTGGGCCAGGGAGCGCGTCGCGTCGTCCATCCAGCCGAAGTCGGGCTGCCCGGTGTCCTCGTGCACGAACAACGGCACCACCAGCACGACCGCGTCCGCGCCGGGGATCGCCTCGGCGTAGTCGGTCGTGGCCCGCAGCCGCCCGGCCGGGACCAGCTCGGCCAGCTTGTCCGCCAGGTGCGCCTCCCCCGGGAACGGCTCGGTCCCGGCGTTGACCAGGTCCACCACCGCCTGGTTGACATCGACCCCGACCACCTCGTGCTCGGGGTCGGCATCGGCGAACTGCACGGCCAGCGGCAGGCCGATCTTGCCCAGGGCTACGACAGCGATCTTCACGCTGCTCAGGATAGGTCAGGCCGCCCTCAACCCCGGCGTGCGACCAGCGAGGCGGCCATGAAGCGCAGCGGGGCCTCGCGGTGCAGGACGTGGCTCCAGCGCCGTGGCAGCAGGGTGCGGGGCGTGCCGAAACGCCGACGGGCGTGGGCCCGCTCGATGAGGGTCGGGGCCGGCACGTCCGGGTCCAGCACCGCCTCGAGGAGGTCGTGGTCGGCCAGGCTGAGCGGGTCGGCGCATCCCGGCGCGGTCGCGAGCAGGCGCCGGGCGACGCCGGCGAGGTCGGCCCGCTCCCCCGGCGTCCACCGCCCCGGGTCGGTGCGCAGCAGCACCGACCCGAAGACGTGCACGCGGAGCAGCTTGGTGCAGACCGCCTCCCGTGCCGCCGGGTCCAGGCCGGCCAGCCAGGGGTCGGCCAGCAGGTCGGTGACGGCCCGCAGCTCCTCGGCGACCGGCCGGAGCGCATAGGTGGTGCGGTCACCCGCATCGGTCCCGATCAGGTATGGGGCGCTCTCGGCGAGCGCGGTCCCGGCACCGTCGAGCAGCCTGAGGGTGAAGCTGACGTCCTCCCCGGTCCGTGCACCTGGCAGGAGCCGGGCACCGGTCCGCCCGATCGCGGCGCGGGAGAGCAGGCCCAGCGGGGCGGAGCGGTAGGCCAGCCGGTCGCGGACCAGGTCCAGGTCGGTGCGGCGTCGCGGGTCGAGGAGGTCGCGGACGCCCCAGCGCCGGTCGACGCCCGAGGTGGGGGCCAGCCGGCTCGGGGGCGTGGCCAACGGCGTGCCGTCCAGCTCGACCCTGGCCAGGACCACCTCGGCGCCGGTGGCCCTCGCGACCTCGAGCCAGTGCGCGAGCGCCCCCGGGGAGAGCTGGTCGTCGCTGCCCATGATGCTGACCCACGGCGCCGTGGCGGCCTCCAGCCCGTGGGAGAACGGGCCCGCCGGGCTCGGGATCCCGTCGTGCAGCTCGAGCAGCCGCAGCCGTGGGTCCTGGAGCAGGTGCGGCGGGAAGGTGGCGGCGATCTGCTCGGTCGTCAGGTTGTGGCAGACGACGCTGACCCGCACCGGCAGGTCTCCCGAGCCGTCCAGGACGGAGGCGGCGGCACGGGCGGCGGCCCGCTGCGGGCTGTGGGTGGCGATGACGACGTCGACGAGGGGATCGGCCTCCTCCCCCTGGCCGCTGCGCCTCTCCCCCGCGGTCACCGAGGCGTAGACCTCCTCCACCCGCTCCAGGTGGCGCTGCGGCGCGTAGCGCTCACGGGCCGGAGCGGCGATGTCTTCGGCAGAGAGGGGTGAGGCGCTGCTCCATACCTGCTCGACCGCGTCCGCCCAGCGCTGCGCGGGGGCGCCGGGCTCGACGAGGGCGCCCGAGGGTGCGGCGACGAACTCCCGCGGGCCGCCGGCGTCGCCCACGACGACCGGCCGGCCGGCCGCCAGCGCCTCGGCGGCGGCGAGGCAGAAGGTCTCGAACCGCGTCGGCAGGAGGAACAGGTCCGCCTCGGCCAGGCGGTGGCCCACCTGCTCGGGGGGCAGCGCGCCGGTGAGGTCGAGCGGGACGGCGAGGTCCGCCGCCAGCTCGGTCATCCGCTGGCGCAGCGGGCCCTCGCCGACCCAGGTCAGGTGGGCGTCGATCCCCCGCCGGCGCAGCTCGGCGGCGGTGCCCACCGCGGTCAGGGGATCCTTGCCCTCGATCAGTCCGCCGATGCCGATCAGCGCCAGCGTCCCCCGCTCGGCCAGGGGTTCGGCGGCGGCGCGGCGGGTCGCGGGCGGCTCGGTCGGCGCCACGATGTTCGGCACCACGACGACCGGCCCCCGACGCAGCCGACGCATCCCTGCCGCGAGATGCTCGCTGACCACGAGGACCACGTCGGGGCGCCGCAGCAGCCGGGCGACGAGCGGCCTGGCGGCCCGGACCGTGGGCGCGAGGCTGTCGGGAGCGATCACGCCGGACCAGTGCTCGGTGTGCACCCACGGCGTGCTCGGCCGCCAGGTCGCCATCGGCAGCAGCGCCGAGACCGCCATCGTGTGGATCAGGTCGGCGTGCCCGGACAGCTCCCGGATGCGGCGGGTGGCCCGCAGGACGTGGTCGGGGCGACGTGGGTCCATGGGGAGGCGTTCCACGGTCGCCACGCCGGGCTGCTCCCCTTCGGCGGCCTGCTCCGAGCCGTCCCCCGCATCCATCAGGCGGGGGGCGCACAGGTGGAGCACGTGCACCTCGTGCCGGGAGGCGAGGGCGGCGACGTCACGGGCGACGAAGATCCCGGTGCCAGGGGCTCTCGGGGTGGGATACCAGGTGGTCACCACGAGCACGCGCATGCGCTCAACCTATCCCGCGCGCGGCGGGACGGACGGGTCGAGGTGAGGCACGGCATACCCTGTGGGCGTGAAGATCCTGAGCGTCGTGGGCGCCCGCCCGCAGTTCGTCAAGCTCGCGCCGATCGCCGCCGAGTGCGCCGCGCGCGGGGTCGAGCACGTGATCGTGCACACGGGTCAGCACTACGACCCGATGCTCTCCGACGTCTTCTTCACCGACCTGGGCATCCCGGACCCGGACGTGCACCTGGGTGTCGGCTCCGGCAGCCACGGGCAGCAGACCGGGGCGATGCTGGCGGCGATGGACGAGGTCATCACCGCGCACCGGCCGGACTGGGTGCTGGTCTACGGCGACACCAACTCCACCCTCGCCGGTGCCCTGTCGGCGGTGAAGCTGCACGTGCCGATCGCCCACCTGGAGGCCGGCCTGCGCTCCTTCAACCGGCGCATGCCCGAGGAGCACAACCGCGTCCTGACCGACCACGCCGCCGACCTCCTCCTCGCGCCCACGCAGGTCGCCGTCGACCACCTCACCGCCGAGGGGCTGGGCGAGCGGGCCGTGCTCGTCGGTGACGTGATGATCGACGTCCTGCACCGCGTCCGGGACGAGCTGGTCGACGCCGGTGCGGTCCTGTCCGAGCTGGGTATGCGGCCACGCACCTACTCGGTCGCCACCATCCACCGCGCGGAGAGCACCGACGACCCCGCGGTGCTGTCTGCCATCGTCAAGGGCCTGCAGCAGGTCGACCACCCGGTCGTGCTGCTGGCCCATCCCCGGCTGCGGGCCAGGGCCGCCGAGCACGGTCTCGACCTCGACGGCGGATCGCTGACCACCCGCGACCCGCTCCCCTATCCCGCGCTGGTCGCCGCCGTCTCGAACGCGCGCGGCGTCATCACCGACTCCGGTGGGCTGCAGAAGGAGGCCTTCGCGCTGCGCACGCCCTGCACGACCGTGCGCACCGAGACCGAGTGGGTCGAGACCGTCGAGCTGGGCTGGAACATGCTGGTCGACCCCGGCGACGCGGCGGCGCTGCGGGAGGCGGCGTCACGCCCGGCTCCCGAGCCGACCGACGCCGCGCCCTACGGCGACGGCCACGCCGCCTCGGCCGTGCTCGACGCCCTGTCGGGCGGGGCCGCGGCCGGTCGGGTAGGTGGCTGAGGTCGTGCCGTGACTCGGCCCATCACCATCCGGCAGCTCGAGCTGCGCGTGCGCGACGGTGCCGTGCCGTGGGAGGAGGACACCCCATACCCGACCGTGGACCTGGTGCTGGACGGCCGGGATCTGCGGGACTGGGTGCGCACCGTGCTGCCGGCCGGGGCGGAGGACGTGCCCTACCTGGGGCACCCCGTCGACGCCGACCTGCGCTCCCTGCTGCTGGGTCGGTGGTCCGGCGACGGGCCGAGCGACGGCTCCGGGTTCGGCGAGGACTTCGACGGGCGCGTCGCGCTGCTGGGGTGCACGTGCACGGTGATCGGCTGCGGTCCGCTGGTGGCGAGGATCACCGTGGACGAGGACGCGGGCACCGTGACGTGGAGCGACTTTTCCCGCTACCGGGGTCCCCACGTGGACTACGACCCGTTGGAGCTGCGCTTCGAGCTGGGGGCGTACGAGCGGGCGATCGAGGACTTCCTCAGCCGTTGAGGCGGGCGGTGAGGGTGTCGATGGCGCGGGTCCAGCCGTGCACCTGCCGCTCCGCGGACAGCTCGTGGGCGGCGCGGTGGGAGGCGGCCTTGAAGGTGGCGATCTCCTCGGTGGAGAGCCGGTCCAGCGCCTGGGCCAGGCCCGCCGCCGAGAAGTCGTCGGTGACGACGCCCAGGCCGTGCCGACGCACCAGCGCGGCCATCTCCGGACTGGGGCCCACGACCAGGCCGAGCCGGGCCTGGACGAAGTCGAAGACCTTGTTGGGCAGCGACCACAGGTAGTTGAAGTTGTCCGGCGGGAGCACGAAGACGCCCAGGTCGGCCTCGGCGAGCACCCCGTTGAGCTCGTGCGGGGCCACCGGGTCGTGGACCGTCACGCCGTCCATTCCCGTGGCGCGCTCGCGCAGCTCGGCCAGGTAGGCCGGGTCATTGGCCGTCAGGTAGAGGTCGAGGCTGACCGGCCGCTCCATCAGCTCCACCGCGTCGAGCATGAGGTGCAGGTGGCGGTCGCGCCGGGCGACACCGCTGTGGACCAGGCGCAGCGTCGACCCGACCGGCGTCGGCTCCCGCTCCACGTAGGGGGCCGCGTTGGGCACGACGACGGCGCGGATCCCGAAGCGGTGGCGGTACTCGCGCGCGATCCCCTCGGCCACGGTGCTCACCGAGTCGGCCCGGGTCCCGTAGGTCCGCACCAGCCACCGGTAGTAGGGCGCGACGAACAGCCGCCAGCGCGGGGAGTCCTCGTTCTGACGGGGGTGGTACTCGTGCAGGTCCGCGTGCACCCCGCCCGGGGCTCCGAGGTCGAGCGCGAGGGGGACGGTGTCGATGTCGTCGGCCAGCACCACGTCGAACTCGCCCCGGTGCTCCTCCAGCAGGTCGCGTGCCGCGACCACCACCGGCGAGGTCCGGTATGCGGTCTCGTACCGGCGGGTGGCCAGCAGGCGGCGGTCCTTGTGCCAGTTCACGACCTCGTCCGCGATCCGGAGGTGGGCCACCACCCCCTCCGGCGATGGGCCGTAGCCCAGGGTCGTCACCGCATACCGCGGGGAGAAGAGGGTGATCTGCCGCAGCACGCGCGCGTCGGAGCGCAGCGGGCTGAAGGACATGATCAGCAGTCGGGGGCGTGGGTCTGGCCTCACAGCGGGGCCACCCCGGCGGCGATGTCGCGGACCGACTCCACCCAGCGTCGGGACTGCTCGTCGTCGCTGAGGGTGCGGGCGGCGGCGTGGGAGGCGGCCTTGTGTGCGGCGACCTCGCCGGGGTCCAGGGCGAGGATCGCCGTGGTCAGGGAGTCACGGTCGAAGCCGTCGGAGACCACCCCGAGGCCGTGCTCCAGGGTCACGCGTGCCATCTCCGGGCTGGGGCCGACCAGCAGCGCCAGCCGGGCCTGGACGTAGTCGAAGATCTTGTTGGGCAGGGCCATCTCGTAGTTGAAGTTGACCGGCGCCAGGACGAAGACGCCCACGTCGTAGCCGTTGAGGGTGGCGATGAGGTCGGAGTAGGGCACGGGGTCGTGGACGCGCACCACGGAGCCGTCGGCGCCGGCCAGCTCCCGCAGCTCGGCCAGGTAGGCCGGGTCGTTGGGGGTGAGGTAGAGGTCGAGGGTTACCGGCGGGGCGGCCGGGGTACCGGCCGCGACGGCGAGCACCGCCTCGACCATGACGTGCAGCCCGCGGTTGCGCAGGCAGGCGCCGGAGTGGACCAGGCGCAGCGGGGAGCTCACCGGTCCGGGTCGCTGATCGGCGAACGGGGCGGCGTTGGTGACGACCCCGACCTCGACGCCGAACTGCTCGGAGTACTCCTGCGCGATCCGGTCGCTGACCGTGGTCACCGCGGCGCAGCCGGGCAGGAAGCGGCGGCACAGCCAGGAGTGGTAGGGCGAGATCCGACGCATCCAGGCGTCGTTCTCCTCGTGGAGGCGGGGCCAGTATTCGTGCAGGTCTGCGTGGACGCCGGCGCGGGGCCGCAGCCACAGCGCGAGGGGGACCGTGTCCAGGTCGTTGGCGAGGATGACGTCGGCCTGGCCCGGGTGCAGGTGCCGCAGGACCCACCGCACACCGGCCTGCGCCAGGTAGGCGGCTCGGTAGCTGCGCAGCGTGATGAGCCGGCCGTCCAGGCTGTTGCCCGCCTCGTCGGGGATGCGCAGGTGCGAGACGACGCCCTCGGGGGCTGGCCCGTAGCCGCAGGTGACCACGTCGAACTCGGCCGAGAGGTGCCGCACCTGCTTGAGCACGCGGGCGTCGGAGGCGATCGGGCTGAAGGAGAGGACCAGCACGCGCGGGCGGTCGGTGGAGTGCAGCTCCGGGCCGCGACCCGTCGTCCGGTCGGCGAACCCTCGACCCTGGGTCGAGAGTCGGGTCGAGAGCTCGCGGGCGTGGGTCGCCAGGTGCGCACGAACCGTCGACTCGCGGTCGAGGTTCGCCAGCGGGTCGGGACTGAGCAGGATGTCCCAGCGCGAGGCCTGCCCCCGTCGTCGCGCGGCGGCGGCCAGCGCGTCGGTGTCGGTCGCGCTCAGGATCGCGTGGAGCAGGTCGAGGTCGGCGCGGTGCAGGGCCTTCTCGGCGTCGGGAGCCATCGCCAGCAGCTCACGGGTCAGGCGCTGCACCCAGCGGGCCTCCCCCGGCGCCCAGTCCAGGGGCCCGGGCCGGCGGCCGACAGCAGCCAGGACGTGGATCCGCAGGATCTTGACCACGATCGCCCGGCGGGCGGCGGACGGCAGCGCCAGCAGCCATCGCTGGTCCAGCAGGCGGTCGTAGGCGGCCAGCTCGTCGGTCAACGGGCGACGATGGAAGGTGGTGCGCTCCCCGTCGGTGCCGATCACGTAGGGCGGCAGGTCCTGGGCGTAGTCGATCCGCTCCCCCGAGGACGCCAGCCGCAGTGACAGCTCGACGTCCTCCCCGCTGGCCAGCCCGGGTGTGAGCGGCTCGGGCAGCAGGCCCAGGTCCACCAGGGTCTGGCGCCGCAGCAGCCCCAGCGGCGCGGTGCGGTAGGCCAGCCGGTCGCTCACCAGGTCCAGGTCCCGGGTCCGGCCGGGGCGGGTCCGCGGCGTGGGGACGTGCACCCCCTGGTCGGTCTCCAGTCGCGCCATCAGCCACGCGGGGTCGCGCTCGTCGGCCCAGGTCGCCCAAGCCTCCAGCGCCCCCTCGGCGAAGCTGTCGTCGGAGCCGATGATGCTCAGGTAGCGACCGTCCGCGGCCGCGATGCCGGCGTTGAAGGGGCCGGCGGGAGACCGCATACCGTCGAAGACCTCGAGATAGCGCACGTGGGAGGAGACCTCCTCCAGCGTGGGATCGGCGGCGGCCAGGTCGTCCAGCCCGGCCTGGACCGCTGCGCGCACCTGGTCGGCGGGCAGCTCGTGGCAGGCGACCGTGACCCGGACCCGGTGGCCCGAGGGCAGCACGCCACGCAGGTCGGCCCCGCGCAGCGCGGACGCGACGGCGCGGGCAACGGGACGGCGCAGGTCGTGGGTGGCCACGACGACGTCGATGTCGACCGGCGGCAGCACGTTCGAGCGAGAGGTGTCGCTCGTGCGGGGGATGTCGCTCGCGCGGGGTGAGTCACTCATGCGGGACGCCTCGCTCATGCCAGCCCCGAGAGACGGGCCTGGGTGGCGAACTCGGGATGGGCCGCCACGACCTCCTCGAAGGTGCCGCGGGCCGCGATCGTGCCGCCGGTCATGAAGCAGACCTGGTCGGAGTGGCGCACCGTGGAGAGCCGGTGGGCGACCGCGATGACCGTGACCGAGCCGTGCAGCTCACGGATGGCCCGCGCGACGGCGTCCTCCGTCGCGGTGTCCAGGGCGGAGGTGGCCTCGTCGAGGACGAGCACGAGGGGGTCGGCGTAGAGGGCCCGGGCGATGCCGAGCCGCTGCCGCTGGCCGCCGGACAGGGCTAGGCCGCGCTCGGCCACGCGGGTCTGCAGCCCGCCACGGCCCGCGACCACCTCGGTCAGCTGGGCCCGCTCGAGGGCACGCACGACCTTCTCCTCGTCGATGTCCTGGCCCCAGGTGAGTGCGACGTTCTGGGCGATCGTTCCGTCGAAGAGGTTGACCTCCTGCGGGACGTAGCCGACCCGGGAGCGCCAGGCGGCGAGCACGTCCTCCAGGGGGGTGCCGTCGATCTCCAGGTCGCCCTGCTGCGGGACCAGCAGGCCCAGGAGGACGTCCACGAGCGTGGACTTGCCGGCGCCGGAGGCACCCACGAGGGCGACCGAGCTGCCGAGCGGGATCTCGAGGTCTACGTCGTGGAGCGCGGGCTCGGCGGAGCCGGGATAGGTGAAGGCGACGTCGCGCAGGACGAGGCGCCTCGGGTCCTCCGGGAGCGGGTCCTTGCCCAGCTGCTCGGCCGCCTCGACGTAGCCGCGCGCGGCCTCGATGTCCCCGATCACCGCCTCGGCGTGCGGCAGGGTCGACGCCGTCTGGGTGATGACGCCCTGGAAGCGGTTGACGCTGGGGATCATCCGCATGCCCGCGACCGCGAACAGGGCGACCGCCTCGAAGGCCTGGGTCGCACCGCCGAGCAGATAGGCCACGCCGCCGACCAGCGCGAAGCCCAGGACCAGGCCCGTGTCGGTGACGAACTTGGGGACCGCGTTGAGGAACATCAGGTGGCTGCGGGCGCGCGTGGCGTGGACGCGGTTGGCGTGGACCTCACGGGCCACCTCCTCCGCCTTGCCGCGCAGGGTGACCTCCTTCAGGGCCCCCATCATCTCGGTCATCAGGCCGGCCACCTTGAAGGAGTAGTCGCGCCCCACCCTGCCGGCGACGACCGCGCGAGGTGAGATCACGACATACATGAGGACGGCGAGACCGCCCAGATAGGCGAAGGTGACCAGGGCCGTCAGCGGCTGGGCCACGAGGAGGACCAGCAGGACGGCGCCGAAGGTCGCGACCTCGGCCGGCAGGGAGGCCGCCGGCATCAGCAGGCCGGTCGTGGTGTTGGCGATGCCCACGTCGGCCAGGCGGACCAGCTGGGAGGTGTTGCGCTTGAGGCGCTCGGTCCAGGGGGCGCGGATGTAGGCGCCGAAGAGCCGGTCGCCGATGACCAGGTCGTAGGCGGCCAGGCGCTGGGAGACCGCCCACTGCAGGGCGACGGTGGCCAGGCCTTTGAGGACGACCAGCAGGCAGATGCCGCCCAGGAGCCAGGCATAGCCCTCCGGCGGGACCTCCCCCACGACCGGCAGCGACACGGGCCGGTTCTGGATCATCGGCGCCAGCGTCAGCGCCAGCAGGGACAGGGCCAGGATGTCGACCACCGCGAGCACGCTGGAGATCACCGCATAGCCGATGAGGAACCACCGGGTCGAGGCGGGCAGCAGCGGCAGGAGCTGACGCAGGGCGCGGAACAGCCTCGTCACGTCGCGCGCCTCCACATGGGCTCCATCGTAGGCTGCTGACGTGGCCGAACCCGTGAGCAGCCTGCGTCGCCTCGCCTGGCGCGCTGTCGCCGCGCTCCCCGGCCCGGTGCGCGAGCTCGCCCGGCTCCCGGTCCGGCTCCGCGCCGACGCCGAGCTGCGCGCCCTCGCCCCCATGCCCGAGGCGGACCGGCGGCTCTACCTCGGCCCGCTCAACACCGCCGGGCAGGCGTGGGCCTGGGCGCGGGCCGCGGAACGTCACCTGCCGGGCACCGCGGCCCAGAACCTGTGGGTGCCACGGACGCTCGAGCAGGCGCACTTCGGCTATCCGGCCGACCACACCATCTCGGTCCGCGCGAGACAGGGGCGGGTGCGGCAGCTGCACGGCGAGCGGGTGCTGCGCGAGGCCAGCCACGTGCTCTTCGAGTCGGGTCGGCCGGTGCTGGACAACTTCGTCGACGGGTCGATGCTGGACGACCAGCCGGTCCTGGCCGAGGCGGGGATCCGCTCCGGGGTGCTGTGGCACGGCTCGGAGATCCGGGACCTGCGCGAGCACGCGGCGCGCTATCCCCACTCCCCCTTCGCGGCGGAGTGGGACGACTACTTCACGCTGCTGCAGTCGATCGTGGACGCCAACCGGGCACGGCTCGCGGACGTCGACGGGCCGGTGCTGGTCTCCACCCCCGACCTGCTGGACGTGCTCCCCGGGGCGACCTGGCTGCCGCTGGTCGTCGACGTCGAGCGGTTCGCGACGGCCGCCGGGCAGGCCCATCCTGCTCTTGGCGGCGAGCGGCCAGTCGTGCTCCACGCGCCCTCCAACCCCCGCCTCAAGGGGACGGCCGTCGTCGAGGAGGTGCTGACCCGGCTCGACGGTGAGGGCGTGGTCGAGTACCGCCGCCTCTCCGGCGTCCCCCACGACCAGATGGCCGGCTTCGTCGCGGACGCGGACGTCGTCGTGGACCAGATCGTGCTCGGCAACCCGGGCGTCCTCGTGGCCGAGAGCTGGGCCGCCGGGCGCCTGGTCGTCGCGCACCTGTCCGACGAGGTCAGGCGGCGGATGCAGGAGGCCGATCCCGAGGGTGCTGACGTGCCGGTGGTCGAGGCCGACCCGACGAGCCTGGAGGAGGTCGTGCGGGAGATCGCCGCGCACCCGGAGTCCTTCCGCGGCACGGCCGAGTCAGGCGTTGGCTGGGCGCGGCGCAACCACGACGGCCGCCGGTCGGCCGCCGTGCTCGACGAGGCGTTGCTGTCCCGATGAGCCCTACCGTCTCCGGCCTGCGCCGCCGCGCCGCGATCGCCTTCGCCGCACTGCCCCGCCCTGCCCAGGAGGTGGCCTTCCTGCCCTGGCGCGCCCGCGCCGAGCGGGAGCTTCGCTCCCTCGGACCGATGGGGTATGCGGCGCGCCGCCTCTACGTGGGTCCCTGGAACACCGCAGGTCAGGGCTGGGAGTGGGCCCGCGCGGTCGAGCGTCACCTGCCCCATGTCGCGGCTCAGAACCTCTTCGCCCTCCGGACCGCAGCCCAGACGCATTTCAACTATCCCGCCGACCACGAGATCTCCGTCGTCGGCCAGCGTGGGCGGGTCCGCAAGATCCACGGCGAGCGGGTGCTGCGCGAGGCCACCCACGTGCTCTTCGAGTCGGGACGGCCGGTGCTGGGCAACTTCCACGGTGGCTCGATGCTGGACGACCTGCCTGCTCTGGAGGATGCCGGGATCAGGTCCGCCGTGGTCTACCACGGCTCGGAGATCCGCGACCTGCGCGAGCACGCCGAGCGCTTCCCCCACTCGCCCTTCCGCGGGGAGTGGGACGACTACTTCGGCACCCTGCAACTCATCGTCGACCGCAACCTGGACGACCTGGAGCAGTTCGAGGGACCGGTGCTGGTCTCCACGCCCGACCAGGTGCCCATGGTGCCCCGCAGCGTCTGGCTGCCCCTGGTCGTGGACGTCGACCGCTTCGCCAGCGAGGCCCCGTTGCTCGAACGCGAGCGCCCCGTCGTGCTCCACGCGCCCTCCAACCCCCGGCTCAAGGGCGGGGAGACGGTGCGTGAGCAGATGGAGGAGCTGGCGGCGCGCGACCTGATCGAGTACCGCCTGCTGCAGGGCGTCGGCAACGCCCAGATGCCGGCCGCGATCGCCGGGGCGGACATCGTGCTCGACCAGTTCGCCCTCGGGGCCACCGGCGTCTTCGCCGCCGAGGCGCAGGCCGCCGGCCGGGTGGTGCTGGCGCACGTCACCCCCGAGGTGCGGGAGATGTTGGCCGCGGCCGATCCGGAGGGCGCTCCGCCACCGGTCGTCGAGGCGACGCCGCAGGACGTAGGCCAGGTCGTCGAGCAGGTCGTCGCCGAGCGGGACCGCTTCCGCGAGCTGGCCGCTGCCGCCCCCGCCTGGGTCCGTCGCAACCACGACGGCCGCCGCAGCGCCCAGGTGCTGGCCGACACGCTCCTGCGCTGACGACCTCTGCGCGCTAACCCCTCCTGCGCTGACGACCTCCGCGCCTGACACGCTCCCACGCTGACGTCCGCCTGCGCTGAGCCCTCACCCCGCAGTCAACGATCAGCCGGAAAGTGATCCATCAGCCGGAAAGAACCGGACGACGGATCACTTTCCGGCTGTCGGAGGAGACGGCCTGAGGTTCAGAACCCGCGGAACACCCCGTCGTCGGTGGCGGCGTCGGCATCTCGAAGAAGTCCATGTTGGCCAGTGCCAGGTTGGCGACGATCGGCTCCAGCTCCTCGGGGATGGTGCGGAAGGTCTGATGCACCTGCTCGTTGAAGGGGTTCAGGTCCACCAGGAGCAGCGTGTGGTCGACCATCGTCCGGGTGTCAACGACGACCACCGCGGTGAGGTAGTCCTCCTCGTCCAGCCGCGCCACATCCTCGGCAGACAGGTCCGTCAGCTCCTGGCTCTCGACCTGAGCCAGGGTCGCTCCCCCGCGCCACTCGTCCAGCGGGTAGCGCCTGGTGGCTGCGGCCAGGGCCCGACGCCATGCCTCGTCGTGGCCGTAGTCCGTGCGCAGCAGGAGCAGGCCGTTCATCGGCCCTGCAGGCAGTCTCATGGGCGAAAGACTAGGGCCCGGCGGGCCCCTGCTGACGGGCAGCTTGGGGTCGGACGGGCAGCGTCGGGCCAGGCGGGCAGCGTCGGGTCACACGGGCAGCTTGGGGTCGGCCAAGCAGTTGGGTCAGCGGTCCGTCAGGCCCCACCAGCGCCTGCGACCCCTTCGTGGGGTAGGTGCGACACCTGCAACGGCGTCCCGGTCGGCCGCGGTCGGGTCCTGCGGCTCGGTGGTAGCTGGTGATGCGGCGGCCCGGAGCTCACGCCAGGCCTCCACCATCTCGTCCACGTCGACGCGGCCCACGATGGGTGGGGACTGCGCGCCGGCGTGGGGGCGGCGACGGTCGGCCAGGACCCGCTCGTTGAAGTCCTCCAGCCGCTCCCGCACGGCCGTCTCGGTGTCCAGCTGCACGAGCGACTCCGGGAAGCCAGCCTTCTCGCGTCGCAGCTGCATGACGCCCGGCATCGCGTCGGACAGGTCGAGCTTCTCCCGCTCGATGAGACTCTTGACCCACCAGTCCGGGTCGGTGCGGGTGTCGACGTCGCGCAGGGGCTTGCCGGCCCCGGGCAGGTCGGAGAACTTCCCCTGCCGTTCGGCCTGGGCGATCGTCTGGTCGACCCAGCTCTGCACGGCGTGGGCGGTGGCCGCCGCCGGCGGACGCTTCTTGATGACGCCCTGGTCGGCGAGCTGCTCCCGGGCCTTGGGCGCGCCTGGGCGTTCGCCGGGCGTGCCCCAGGTGGGACGGCCGTCCGGGCGCTGGTCGTCGTCGGTCATGTGAAGCACCTCCTGGACTCCCAGACTCTCACGGGCACCCCACCGGCCACCGCCCGAGGCGGCCATGGCTATGGTGGGCCGCACGACGCGGGGTGCCGCCCACGGTGGGAACTCAGGTGAGAGCTTCATCTGAGAACCCATGGTGGAGCGGCTGAGATCACACCCGTCGAACCTGATCTAGCTCGTACTAGCGAAGGGACGTCGCCGATGCCCGGCACTCCATCCTTGCCACCCCCTGACCGCCTGCCCGTCGTCGCCACCCTCGCGGGGTCCGACCCCTCCGGCGGTGCCGGCATCCAGGCCGACCTGAAGACCTTCAGCGCGCTGGGCGCCTACGGCTGCGCGGTCATCACCTCCCTGACCGCCCAGAGCACGATGGGCGTCACGGGCGTCCACGCCGTGCCGCCCGCCTTCGTCCGCGAGCAGGTCGAGACCCTCGTGGCCGACGTGACGCTCGACGCCGTCAAGATCGGCATGCTCGGCACCGCCGAGATGGCCGGGATGGTCGGCGAGCTGATCGCCGAGGGGCTGCTCCCCCGCGTCGTGCTCGACCCGGTCATGGTCTCCACCGCGGGCAGCCGCCTGCTGGACGAGGACGCCGTCGAGGCCGTCCGCGCACTCCTTCCGCACGTCGACCTCATCACGCCCAACCTGCCCGAGGCGGCGGTCCTGCTCGGCCGCGACCTCCCGGAGGCGAGTGGCGCGCAGAGGGGCGAGACCGCATACCCCCTGTCCGTCGGCGTCGCAGACCAACGCGACCTGGCGCAGGAACTCGTGGCGCTCGGTGCCCGACGCGTCCTGCTCAAGGGCGGGCACGCGGGCGGGCCGGAGGCCGTGGACGTCTACGTGGACAGCGTGACCGGCGACGTCCTCGAGCTGACGGCCCCGCGCGTCGCGACACGCAACACCCACGGGACGGGCTGCACGCTCTCGTCGGCGATCACCGCGCTCCTGCCCCATCGCGCGACGTGGCCCGAGGCGGTCGCCGACGCCAAGACCTGGCTGACCGGTGCGCTCCAGCACGCGGATCGGCTCTCCGTGGGCTCCGGCCCCGGACCTGTCCACCACTTCTACGATCTCTGGAGGGATCACGCATGAGCTTCACCACGCAGGCCTGGGAGCGGATCGCGCCCATCCGCGCCGCCATCGACGAACTGCCGCTGCTCACCACGATGGAGGACGGCACCCTGGAGCGCGAGGTCTTCGAGTACTACCTGGCCCAGGACGCCCACTACCTGGCCGACTACGGGCGGGCGCTGGCGCTCGCGGGCGGCCAGGCCTCCGACCCCGACGAGCTCATCGCCTGGACCGACAGCGCCCGCGGCGCCGTGGTCGTCGAGCGTGAGCTGCACGGCGCGCACGTCGAGGACTTCATGGCGATGGAGAAGTCGCCGACCTGCACGGCCTACACCTCCTACCTGCTGGCGCTGGCCTCCGGCGGGTGCTACCCGGCGCTCATCGCGGGGATCCTGCCCTGCTTCTGGATCTACGAGGACGTGGGCACGCGGATGCTGGCGAGACTGCAGGAGAAGCACCCCGAAGGCCTGGGCGAGCACCCTTATGGCGACTGGATCGGCACCTACGGCGACCCCGACTTCGCCGCCGCGAGTGCCCGGGCCCGCCAGATCGTGGACCACCAGGCGGAGCTGGCCGGCGACGAGGTGCGGGAGAAGATGATGACCGCCTTCGTCACCACGAGCCGCTACGAGTGGATGTTCTGGGATGCGCCGATGCGGCTGGAGACCTGGCCGGTCTGAGCGGTCTGGTCCGGAGCGTCCGGAGCGGACTCGGGGCCGAGCACCACCTGCGCCGCGGCCTGGCCGGTCGCGGCCAGGCTGCGGTGCTCGGCCACCCAGCGCACGCGGTGCTCGGCGTCCGCACGTCCCGTGCCGCCCAGGTGCGCGCGCACCGCGGCGAGCATGGCCTCCGCGAGGGGAGCAACCTCATACCCAACGGCTGTTCCGAGCTTGTGCTCCCGGAGGTCGTCGGCGGCCGGACCCGGGCCCGCGAAGATCACCGGCGTCCCGCAGGCGAGGGCGGCGATGACCTTGGTCGGGTAGGCGAAGTCGTAGCCCACCCCCGGCTTGACGCTGACGAGGGCCGCCGCGGCGCCGCGCTGCCAGGCAGCGGCCTCCTCGGCGGGGACCAGCGGGCGGAGCTCGATCGCGCCCTCCGGCAGCTCGTCGCGCACCCGCTGCAGGTGCCCCCACGACGAGCCCTGGCCCAGGAAGACCAGCCGCGCGCGCGGCTCCTGGCGCACCACCTCTCGCATCGCCTCGGCGAAGATCTCGGCCCCCTGCCACTCCGAGGCGGTGCCGGCATAGACCAGGTATGGGGTGTCCGGCGCCTCGGCGTGGATGTCACCGTCCGGCGTGAAGATGTCCGTGTCGATGCCGTTGGGCACGACGGTCACGGGAGCATGGGTGCCGGCGATCGCGCGGACCCGCTCGGCGACGCCGTCGGAGACCGCGATGATGTCGCGGGCGCCGCGGAGGGCGAAGCGCTCGACGAGGCGCATCGCGGTGACGACCGGGCGGGGGGCGCCCATGGAGGCGGTGGCGTCGGACCAGACGTCGGCGGCGTAGTAGACGTAGGGGATCCGACGGCGGGCGAGCGTGGAGCGGAGGGTCAGGGCCACCCGGGTGACCGCGCCGGTGGTAGGGGGAGGCTCGACGACGACGACGTCGGGGCGGGGGGTGGTGAGCAGGCGGAGGGCCAGGGGCAGGTCGAAGGAGAGATAGGGCAGGTAGCCGCGGACGTAGCCGGTCTCGTCCCGCAGGACCGGCCAGCGGGAGATGGTGGCCGGGACGTCCCGGGTGGTCGCCTGTCGCAGCGAGGGCGGCTCGTTGGTGGTCAGGACGTGCACCGAGGCGCGCTCGGCCAAGGAACGCACGAGCGCGCGAAGGCGGAAGGTGGCGGCTGCTGCCTCCGGGACGAAGATGCGGGTCGCGAGCAGGACGGTCGGGTGGGTCACAGGGTGATGGTGGTGCCGGTGGCGGCGGACTCGAGGACGGCCTCGACGACCTGGAGGGTGTGGACGCCCTCGGCCATGGAGACGATCTGGGAGGGGCGGCCCCAGAGTGCGTCGCGGAAGCTCTCCTGCTCCACGCGCAGCGGCTCGCGGCGGGAGAGGGCGTAACGGGTGGAGTCGCCCTCGGACACGCCCCGGAAGTGGCTGGCGCGGTCCCACTCGGAGCGGACGTCACCGTTGGCCACGAAGGTCAGGTCACCGGTGAGGGTGTTGGCCACGAACGCGCCCTTCTCCCCCGTCGCGACCGTCTGGCGCACCTTCATCGGGGAGAGCCAGTTGACGGTGTGGGACACGATCACGCCGTTGGCCAGCCGCCCGGTGGCGACCACCATGTCCTCGTGCTCACGGCCCGAGCGGTGCGTCACCTGCCCGGCGACCTGCTCGTACGGCGACTGCGCGATCCACGCGGTCAGGTCGATGTCGTGGGTGGCCAGGTCCTTGACCACGCCCACGTCGGCGATCCGGCCCGGGAACGGGCCCTGCCGGGAGGTGGTGATCTGGTAGACCTCCCCCAGCTCACCGGCCTCGATCCGGCGACGCATCTCCAGCAGCGCCGGGTTGCACCGCTCGACATACCCGACCGCACCGACCAGGCCCGCGGCCTCGAAGGCCTCCGCGACCCGCTGGCCCGACTCGGCCGTCGCCGCGATCGGCTTCTCCACCATCGTGTGCACCCCGGCCGCGGCCAGCGCCAGGGCGACCTCCTCGTGCAGATAGGTCGGCACCGCCACCATCGCGGCATCGATCCCGGCACCGATCAGCGCCTCCACGTCGGCAAGCACCTCCAGGTCCTTGGCCACGCCGTGCTTGTCGCCGTGCGGGTCCGCGACGGCCACCAGCTCCATCCCCTCCACCTCACGGATCACCCGCGCGTGGTGGCGGCCCATCGACCCCAGGCCGATCAGACCCATCCGGACCGGCCGGCCCTCGGGCAGGACCGAGGTGCGCTGCCCCATACCCTGCTCCCCCATCACGCGCCTGCCCCCACCGCGGCCGCGACACCGGCCGCGATCCGCTCCAGGTCACCCTGCGACAACGACGGGTGCACCGGCAGCGAGATCACCTCGGCCGCCGCCCGCGCAGTCTCCGGCAGCTCCCAGGACGGCGCGAACCGCGCCAACGAGACCAGCTCGTGGTTCGGCGTCGGATAGTAGACCCCGCAGCCGACCTTGTGCTCCTCCCGCAGCGCGGCGACCACGCGGTCGCGCTCGGCGCCCGAAGCCCCGTCGATGCGGATCGTGTACTGGTGATACACGTGCGTGCAGCCCTCGCGCACCGGCGGCACCACCACCCCACCGATCTGCCCCAGGTGCTCGTCCAGCCAGGCCGCGTTGGCCTGCCGCTGCGCCGTCCAGCCCCCGACCTTGGTCAGCTGCACCCGCCCGATCGCCGCGTGGATGTCGGTCATCCGGTTGTTGAGGCCCACGACCTCGTTGGCGTACTGACGCTCCATCCCCTGGTTGCGCAGCAGCCGCACCCCGCGCGCCATCTCCTCGTCCGCGCAGGCGACCATGCCGCCCTCGCCGGAGGTCATGTTCTTGGTCGGGTAGAGGCTGAACATCGCGAACGCGCCGAACGAACCCACCGGAGCCCCCTGGTAGGAGGCACCGTGCGCCTGGGCGGCGTCCTCGAACAGCTGCACCCCCGCGCTGCTGGTGATCTCACCCAGGGCGTCCATGTCCGCCGGGTGACCGTAGAGGTGCACCGGCATCACCGCGGCCGTCCGGTCGGTGATCGCCGCCCGCACCGCCTCCGGGTCCAGGTTGAAGGTGTCGGGCGAGATGTCGGCGAACACCGGCGTCGCCCCCGTCAACGCCACCGAGTTGGCCGTCGCCGCGAAGGTGAAACTGGGCACGATGACCTCATCACCCTCACCGATCCCGGCCGCCAACAGCCCCAGGTGCAGCCCCGAGGTCCCCGAGTTGACCGCCACGCACGTCCGCCCACCCACCAACTGGTCGGCGAACTCGGTCTCGAAGGCCGCGACCTCCGGCCCCTGCGCGATCATCCCCGAACGCATCACCCGGTCGACCGCGGCCCGCTCCTCCTCGCCCACGATCGGCTTGGCCGCAGGGATCATCGGCAGGTCGTGGGTGGTCTGCTCAGTCATCGGTGCTTCCTTCGCTGCCGGTGTCGGTCCCGGCCGTCTCGGTGAGGGTCTCGTCGTGCTCGGTGTAGATCGTGCCGGTCGTGGGGCAGCGCCAGGTGCCCGGGTCGTCGGTCTGCTCGAGGGGGTGCCCGGCGCGACCGACCCAGCCGATGCGGCGCGCGGGGACGCCGGCGACGAGCGCGTGGTCGGGCACGTCCCGGGTGACGACCGCGCCGGCGGCGACGGTCGCCCAGGCCCCGATCGTCACGGGGGCGATGCACACGGCGCGCGCCCCGATCGAGGCGCCGTCGCCGATGGTCACGCCCACGGCCTCCCAGTCGTCGGCGCTCTTGAGGCTGCCGTCGGGGTTGACCGCCCGCGGGAAGGTGTCGTTGGTCAGGACGGCGGCCGGGCCGATGAAGACGCCGTGCCCCAGCCGCGCCGGCTCGTAGACCAGGGCGTAGTTCTGGACCTTGCAGTAGTCCCCCAGCTCGACCCCGGTGCCGATGTAGGCGCCGCGGCCGATGACGCAGCCCTGCCCGAGCACCGCCTGCTCACGGACCTGGGCCAGGTGCCAGACAGAGCTGCCGTCCCCGATCCTGGCCTCCGGAGAGACGTCGGCGCTGTCGACGATGCGTGTTGGCACAGAACTCCTTCAGCCGGTGCGGGACAATGCTCGGTATGACTTTATCGCCCCCGGACCGGGACACCTGGTTGGTGATCCCCCTCTACAACGAGGCGACGGTCATCGAGGGGGTCGTGCGCGAGGCTCGGCAGACCTTCCCCAACGTCGTCTGCGTGGACGACGCGAGCACCGACGACAGCGCCGCCCGCGCCGAGGCTGCGGGTGCCGTGGTGGTGCGCCATCCCTTCAACCTGGGCCAGGGGGCGAGCCTGCAGACGGGCATCCGCCACGTGCTCGAGGCGACGGACGCCACATACCTCGTGACCTTCGACGCCGACGGCCAGCACCGGGTGGAGGACGCCGTCGCGATGGTCGAGCGCGCCCGGGCCGAGGGGCTGGCGATCGTGTTCGGGTCCCGCTTCCTGGACGACCGCACGCGTCCGGGCTTCCTGAAGAAGCTGGTGCTCAAGGGCGCGGTCTGGCTGACCAACCAGCAGACCGGGATGAAGCTCACCGACGCGCACAACGGGCTGCGGGTGATCCGGCGCGACGCGGCCGAGCAGCTCTCGCTGCAGCAGAACCGGATGGCCCACGCGACCGAGATCGTCCTCCAGCTCGGCCGGACGAAGCTGCCGTGGGCCGAGGAGCCGGTGCACATCATCTACACCGACTACAGCAAGGCCAAGGGCCAGTCGCTGATCAACTCGGTCAACATCCTCATCGACACGATCCTGAAGTGAGGCGATCCTCCTGACCCCCCTGGCAGCCTCCCCCGCCGACGGCATCGTCGACCAGCCGCTCATCAAGATCCTGCTGCTGGCCGGCATCGTGGTCGTCACCGCGATGCTCACCCGGTCCACCGCCGGCGCCAGCCACCAGGCGATCCGGCGTCTCATGCTCGTGGGCTTCGTGGTGCTCGCCGCAGCGGCGATCCTCTTCCCACGCCTGCTCACCCAGGCCGCCCAGCTGTTGGGGGTCGGGCGCGGTGCGGACCTGCTCCTCTATGGCTTGACCGTCGTCTTCCTGGGGTATGTGGCAGCCTCCTACCGCCGTATGCGGCAGATGGAGCAGCAGCTCACCACGCTGGCGCGCGAGCTGGCGCTGCGCGAGGCCCGCGACGTCCAGGGTGGGCGGTCGGCGGACGATGGTCCGGCTGCGCGGGGTGGCTCCGGCCTCGACCGCGACTAGCCGGCACGCCGGCCGGTGTCAGGTGAACGCCAGGACGTCGCGGTAGGCCGCTTCCGATCCGGCCGCCACGATCCGCCCCGGCGTGGCGCGCGGCCCGTAGGCCTCGCCCCGCTCGTCACCGACGAACCCGCCGGCCTCGTGCACCATCAGGGCGCCGGGCACGTGGTCCCACGGCATGGTCCCGACGTAGCGCAGGACGTCGCAGGCTCCCTCGGCCAGCTTCGGGTAGTCGATCCCGCAGCTGATCCAGGTCAGCCCCCACGGACCGACCGGTCCCGTCATCGTCCCGATCTCGGCGCGGTGCGAGGTCCGTGCCCGCCAGGTGACCGGGTCGGGGCCGGGTGCGGTGCGGGTCACGCGGGTCCGGCCGCCGCGGGTGTCGTCGCGCCACAGCCCGGCTCCCCGCTCGGCGACGTACGCCACGCCGTGCTGGGGCTGCCAGATCCAGGCCCGCACCGTCTCCCCGCCGATCGCCTCCGACGCCATGACCGCGTGGTCGGGCGAGCCGTGCACGAAGTTGCGGGTGCCGTCCACCGGGTCCACGGTCCACACGTGCTCGGCGGTCCGGTAGTCCTCGAGAAGGTGGGGCTGCACCGCATACGCCTCCTCCCCCAGCACCAACGCCTGCGGGTATGCGGCACGCAGCGCCCTGGTGATGATCACCTCGGCCTCCTGGTCGGCGATCGTCACCAGGTCCCCGGGGTGGGTCTTGGAGGAGATGTCGTCGTCCGCCAGGGCGCGGAAGCGGGGGTTGATGACGGCTTCGCCGGTCTCCTGGAGCAGGGTCAGCACGGCGTCGGTGTCGAGGGCCACGGGGCCCAGCCTGCCATCCCCACCACGCCGTCGTCCCACCCTAGGTCCCTGGGGACCGCTAGGGTTGGCGCCCAACGAGGAAGGCTCCGCCATGGTCGACGATCTGCCCGTCCTGACGATCCTGCCCCCAGCGGTCGCGATCGCGCTCGTCCTGCTCACCAAGAGGGTGCTGGTCAGCCTGGGAGCCGGCGTCGTGCTCAGCGCGCTGCTGGTCGCCGGCTGGAACCCCCTGGAGACGCTGAAGCTGGTGTGGGGCGCCTTCGCCAAGATCTTCTGGGACGAGGGCGCGGTCAACACCTACTACGTGTTCATCCTGATCTTCACCCTGGTGCTGGGCATCATCGCGGCGCTCATCATGATGTCGGGCGGCACGAAAGCCTTCTCCGACTGGGCCGTCGAGCGCATCCGCACCCGCCGCGGCGCCAAGGTGCTGCCGGCCATCCTCGGCATCGTCATCTTCATCGACGACTACTTCAACGCGCTCGCGGTCGGGCAGGTCTCTCGGCCGGTGACCGACAAGCACAACGTCTCCCGGGCCAAGCTGGCCTATGTCGTGGACTCCACGTCGGCGCCCGTCGCCGTGCTCATGCCCTTCTCCAGCTGGGGCGCGAGCATCATCGGCATCATGGCCCCGATCGTGGCGGCCTCGACCCTACAGGTCAGCGACGTCGAGGCCTTCCTGGGCTCCGCGGCGATGAACTACTACGCCATCGTCGCGGTGCTCATGGTCTGGGTCGTGGTCCTTCTTCACGTCGAGATCGGGCCGATGCGCGGCGAGGAGCGGCGCGCCATCGAGGAGGGTCGCACCTACAAGAAGGGCGACACGATCCCCGGTGAGCTGGCCGAGGACCTGCCCGTGCACCAGCCGGGCGCCAAGAGGGCCCTGGTCATCCCGTTCGTCCTGCTGGTGATCGGGGTGCTGGCCGGCATCGTCTGGACCGGCTATGCGGCCGAGAAGAGCTGGAGCCTGCTGTCGATCTTCGCCAACACCGACGTCAGCCAGGCGCTCATCTGGGGCGGCACCCTGGGGCTGGCCGCCGCGCTCTACTACTACTTCCGCTACACCAACGACAACCCTCGATTCGACCTCGCCGCCCTCGGCCAGGGCTTCTGGGAGGGCCTCAAGTCGATGTGGCCGGCCGTGTCGATCCTGCTCCTGGCCTGGATGCTGGGCGACCTCATCGGCCAGCTGGGCACGGGGGAGTATCTCGGCTCCCTCGTCGAGTCCGCCAACATCGCCCCCGTCTGGCTCATCCCGCTGATGTTCGTGCTGGCCGGCGCCATGGCCTTCTCGACCGGCACCTCCTGGGGCTCGTTCGGTCTGCTCCTGCCGATCGCGGGACAGATCATGAACAGCGTCGAGGGCGGCCCGGAGCTGCTGCTGGCCGCCTTTGGCGCAGTCCTGGCCGGGGCCGTGTGGGGTGACCACTGCTCCCCCATCAGCGACACCACGATCCTGTCGAGCACCGGTTCGGGTGCCAACGTCATCACCCACGTCACCACGCAGCTGCCCTACGCGATCGCGGCCGCGGTCATGGCGCTGCTGGGCTACGTGGCCTTCGCCATCACCGGCAACGGCCTCGTGGGCCTGGTCGTCGCGCTGCTCGCCCTGGCCGCCTACGCGGTCGGCGCCAAGATGCTCCTGACGCCGCTGGAGGAGGAGATCCCCGAGGAGGACCAGGCCGACCGGGTGCACGCCGGACCCGCGCCCGACGCAGAGCCCGCCTGACGTCCCCCTGGCGATCGTCCCGGATCAGTGCTGCTGCGCCGGGTCAGGCTCCGGAGGCGAGCTCGTCGATGCGGGCCACGTCCTCGGCCAGCTCACGCTCGAGCCGTTCACGCTGCTCGGGGCTGAGCTCCACCCGTGCCAGCTCCGCCCGGGTCGCCTCCGCGACCTCACGGGCCTGGTCGGCCCGGATCAGCCCCAGCCGGAGTGCGTGGGCCGCGGCACCGGCATAGGTGTCGAAGACGTGGACCCCCGATGCCGCATACTCCTCGATCTGTGAGCCGTCGACGTCGGTGACGTTGTGCAGCAGGGTGCCGACGATGTGCTCGGGGTCGCGCGTGTGCATCTCGGCACCGACCTGGCCGTCGGCCTGCCCGCTGTCGCCGATGAAGACCATCCGGCACTCGGGGAAGAGCAGGCGGTCGCGCTCCATGTTCTGCAGCTTGCGCTCGGCGATGCGCGCCTTGGTGTGCAGGTTGAGGATGCTCCCGCCCAGGACGGCGTGCGGCGGCAGGCCAAGCTCGGACAGGCCGCCGAGGGTGTACTGCTCCACCACGCCGCTCGGGCCACCCGGCCGTGCCGTGACGAAGGTGAGGTCGCCGGCCCGGTTGGGCTTGGCCGCGGCGCCGTCGTCCAGGACGTGCAGCAGGGCGACGATGCCCGGGTAGACGGTCCCCCGCGGGTAGCGGTCGTCGTGGATCGCACACTTGAGGGTGTCGTCGATGTCGCACAGCACCCGCAGGTCCGAGGTCGGGTCCACCGTGGCCTGCTCGGCGAAGTGGGCCAGGAGCCGCTCGCGGAGGTCCTCGTCGAGGTCCTCGAAGACGAGGTGCTCCAGGTCGTGGTGGTCGCCGGTGCTGTTGAGGCGGTACTTGAGGTCGTGGAAGTGCACGCCGGTCCGCGAGGTGAGCACCTCGACGATGGCCTCCTGGTGGCTGCGCGGCGTCGGGCCGGAGTGCAGGGCCCGCAGGATCGTGGCCAGCATGTCCGGCGAGAAGGAGTCAATCCGCTCCCCCAGCAGCAGGTCCAGCAGCGCCGTGCGGTTGTCCGGTCCCCACCGGTGGTCGTCGATGTCGCCGACGAGCTTGTCGACGTCGAGGCCGGCCAGGACGGCCTCCAGCTCCTCGGCGGGCGTCTCGCGCAGCAGCGCCAGGACCTCGCCCTCCGCCTCCGGGTCGGTGCGCCACCCGTCGGTGAGCTCGACGATCCGGGCGGTCCGTTCTGCTGCGGTGGAGAAAGTCATGTCCCGATCGTAGGACGCACCTCCCAGGGCCTCGTTGGACAGGTCCGCCCGGAGGACCGCTCGTAGTGTGGAGGCATGCGACCCCGCCCCATCGACCCCGCCCTGCTGGAGTGGTACACCCACGTCGAGGACGAGACCACCCGCCTGGTCCGTGCGCCGCACAACCGGGTGGAGCTGCTGCGGACCCGCGAGGTGGTGGGGCGTTTCCTGGACGGGACCGGGCCGATGGGGATCGTGGACGTGGGCGGCGGGTCCGGGGTCCACGCGGGCTGGCTGGCCGAGCAGGGGCACCGGGTCACGCTCCTGGATCCCGTGCCCCGCCACGTCGAGGCCGCCGCCCGGCTGCCCGGCGTCGAGGCCGACCTCGGCGACGGCCGCGACCTCCCCTATCCCGACGACAGCTTCGACCTCGGGCTGGCGCTCGGCCCCCTCTACCACCTCGCGGACCGTGCCGAGCGGGTCGAGGTGCTGCGTGAGCTCGCCCGCGTCGTCCGTCCGGGTGGGGCTGTCCTGGCGGCTGCCATCGGTCGGTATGCGGTGCTCGGCGAGTTCGTGCTCGACGGCGCCTTCGAGGGTCCGCAGGCGGAGAACCTCCTGCACTACGTGCGCACGGGCGAGAACCTGGACGAGGACGGTTTCCCGGTCCGGCACGCGCACCTGTCCGACGAACTGTTCGCCGAGGCCCAGGCCGCCGGCTGGATCGAGGTGGGCGTGATCGGGCTTGAGGGGCCGCTGGGGATCGCGCTGGACCTGCTTCCGCAGGACCGGGTCGAGGCTGCCGTCGCGCAGGCGGTGCGGATGGCCCGGATCCTGGAGTCCGACGACCGTGCGCTGGACCTGTCGCTCCACCTGCTGGTGTTCGGACGGGTCCTGGACTAGGTCGCGAAAACCCGTTGCGCCGTCCCCCCGTGCGGGACCAGCATGGGTTTACGCCCGCACACCTGAGGTGCGTGCGCGCCCTGACGACGTGCGCGCGGTGACGACGTGCGCGCCCTGACGAGAGGAGGAGACCGATGTCCATCACGGCCTGCGGTCCCCTGACCGCTCATCCTCTTCTCTCCAGGAGCCTGCGTGACACGCAACCCTTCCCGGGGCCAAGGCCCCGTCGCCGGGAGCAGCCCGGCAGCTGACCGTCCCGACACCGCCGTCCCCCGCGCCGGGCACGACGGGACATCGGGTCTCGATCCCTTCTTCACCTTCGACTACCGACCGCTCGAGGCGGTCGAGTCTCCCGTCGACGGTCGCCGCCAGACGACCTACTGGTCCGTGGAGCGCGGTTGCCGCGGTCCGGAGCCCCTGCCCGAGTGGGTGGTGCTGGACGCCGGCGCCGTGGACACCGAGCTGGGCGTGCTCAAGACCGGCAAGGAGGCCGACGTCTTCCTGCTCGAGCGGGCCGCGACCGACGGGTCCGGCGAGGCCACGCTGATGGCGGCCAAGCGCTATCGCGACGCCGACCACCGCAGCTTCCACCGCAGCACCGTCTACGTCGAGGGACGTGGCGTGCGCAAGAGCCGGGACCAGCGGGCGTTGGCGCGCAAGTCCGCCTACGGTCGGGCCGTCGCCTCGGGTCGCTGGGCCTTCGCCGAGTGGGAGGCGTTGTGCGCGACCTGGGAAGCGGGTCTGCCTGTGCCCTATCCCGTCTCCATCCAGGACACCGAGCTGCTGATGGAGTTCATCGGGACGTCCGACGGGGTCGCGGCGCCGCGGCTGGCCCAGTCGCGTCCGGGCCGTGGGCTGCTGGAGCACTGCTGGGAGCAGGTCTGCGGGATCGTGCTCGACCTGGCCGAGCTCGGGTGGGCGCACGGGGACCTGAGCCCCTACAACCTCCTGCTCCACGGGGAGGTCGTGGTCGTGATCGACCTGCCCCAGGTGGTGGACGTCGTCGCCAATCCTCAGGGTCCCGAGCTGCTGAACCGGGACTGCCTCAACGTGGCCAGGTGGTTCACGTCCCGTGGGCTGGAGGTGGATGCGGAGGAGTTATTCGGGCGGGCGGTGGCGGTGGCGCTGTGACCGGTCGCGCCGTGACGGTCGCGCTGTGCCGGTCACCCCGTGCCGGTCGCGCTGTGCCGGTCACCCCGTGCCGGTCGCACTGGGACGCTCGTGCTCCGCCGACCGTGCTGTACCCCTCGACCTACACCGCCACGTCGAGGGCACCCGGCAGGAGATTGATGCGGGCACGGACCACGTCGGTGATGACATCGCCGTCGACCTGCGCGCTCACGGGCTGCTGCGTCTCGACCACGACCGTCTGTGCGTCGCGGTAGGCCAGCGCCCGACTGTCCCGGGGGTAGGACCGGGACCTGGACCGGGAGGATGCTCGCCGTCCCACGCGAAGGCCGGTGCCGGCAACGCGGAGCCATCCGATGAGGCCACGCGGAGAGACGAGCGCGAGGTGGAGGATCCCGTCGTCGATGCGGGCACCGGGGACCACCTCGGCCCCGGCGGGCAGGCGTGCGGCGTTGACTGCGAGCACGCTCCACAACGGACCGACGTCGAGGTGCTGGCCGTCCTTGGTGATGGTCAGCAGATGGCCGGGTCGCCACAGTCTGCGCAGCCCCGGCACGAAGTAGGCCAGCCACCGCAGCCGCGACTTGGCCCTGCTCGTGACGGAGGCGAGGGTCGCTGCGTCGTGGCCGAGGCCGGTGACGACGAGGAAGGTCTCGCGTCTGGTCTCTCCGGTGGATGTCTCCAGCTCCACCTGGCCGACATCCATCGGGGTGGCGCGACCGGTCACGGCGGTCCGTGCCGCGGCGCGGAGGTCACCGGTCCCCAGGCGGGCGCTGCGGGCGAAGAGGTTGGCGGTGCCGGTCGGGACGATGCCGAGCACGGGTCGAGCGGCGGCATCGGCCGCGGCGTCGCGATCAACCCGTGGGTCATCCGCACCCACGAGCGCCCCCGCCACCAGCCGTGTGGTGCCGTCCCCACCCGCCACGACCACGCGTGCACAGCGGTGATCGACCGCATACCTGGCCTGGGTCGGACCGGGCTCCTCGATGGTCGTCTCCAGCACCAGGGGCGGCTCGAGACCAGCGTCCGCGCAGGCCTGCTGCACGGCCATCCGTGCCCGGGCGGCCCCGCGGGAGACCGGGTTGAGGATCAGGGCCACCTGCGGATGTGCGCCCGGTCCGGCGGCCGTCGACGCACCACGCTCGCGCGGCTCGTCGCGCTGTGGCTCCAGGGCGCCGCCCCTCAGACGAGCTGGGCGGCGAGCGACGTCGCCACCGAGTCCGCGCTGAGACCGATGCGGTCGAGCACCTGGCCACGTGAGCCGTGGTCGAGGAACTCGGCCGGGATGCCGTAGGAATGCACCGGCGCTGACACTCCGGCCTTCGCGAGCGCCCGCTGGACCTGTCCGGAGATGCCGCCGACGACGCTGTCCTCCAGGACCGCCACCGAGCGGGCATCCCTGGCGAGCGCCACGAGGTCGTCGCTGACGGGGAGCACCCAACGAGGGTCGACCACGCGCACGGACCGGCCCTCGGCGAAGAGCTTGTCGGCGACCTCGAGCGCGGTGGCGGCCATCGCACCGACCCCGACGATCATCAGGTCGACGGGACCGGTCGGGTCCTCGCCGCTGGGGTCGCGCAGGATATCGACGGTCCCGACGGTGCGGACCGCCTCGACCGGAGCCCCGACGGAGCCCTTGGGGAAGCGGACGACGGTCGGTGCGTCCTCGATCGCGACGGCCTCCCGGACCGCGAGGGCCACCTGCTGCCCGTCACGCGGAGCCGCGACGTGGACCCCCGGGACGAGACCGAGGAGGGTGAGATCCCACATACCGTTGTGGGATGCACCGTCGGTGCCGGTGATGCCGGCGCGGTCGAGGATGAAGGTGACCCCCTGCCTGTGCAGGGCACAGTCCATGAGGAGCTGGTCGAAGGCGCGGTTGAGGAAGGTCGCGTAGACGCAGACGACGGGGTGCAGGCCGGCGAAGGACAGGCCGGCCGCCATCGTGACCGCGTGCTGCTCGGCGATGCCGACGTCGAAGATCCGGTCGGGATAGCGCTCGGCGAAGGGCTGCAGACCCACGGGGATCAGCATGGAGGCGGTCAGGGCGACGATGTCGTCGCGCTCCTTGCCGAGCCTGACCATCTCGTCGCTGAACTCGTCGGTCCAGCTGCGGCCCGACACCTCGAGCGGCAGCCCAGTCTCGGGGTTGATCTGGCCCACGGCGTGGAAGCGGTCGGCCTCGTCGGCGGTCGCCGGGTCGTAGCCGTGCCCCTTCTCGGTGATCGCGTGGACCAGCACCACGCCGCCGAAGTCGTGGGCGCGACGCAGCGCGGTCTCCATCGCCTCGATGTCGTGGCCGTCGACGGGGCCGAGGTATTTCAGGCCGAGGTCCTCGAACATCCCCTGCGGGCTGACGATGTCCTTGAGGCCCTTCTTCATGCCGTGCAGGGTCTCGTAGACCTGGCGACCGACGACCGGGGTGCGGTTGAGCTGGCGCTTGCCCCAGGACAGGACGCTCTCGTACTCACGCGTGGCGCGCAGCTGGGCCAGGTAGTCGGCCATGCCGCCCTTGGTCGCCGCGTAGGAGCGTTCGTTGTCGTTGATGACGATCACCAGCGGCAGGTCGCGGTGCTCGGCGATGTTGTTGAGGGCTTCCCAGACCATGCCACCGGTGAGGGCGCCGTCTCCGATCACGGCCACGGTATGCCGATTCTGCTCGCCTCGGAGCTTCCGCCCGGTGGCGATCCCGATGGCCCAGGACAGGGAGGTGGAGGCGTGGGAGTTCTCGATGACGTCGTGGTCGGACTCCGCCCGGCTGGGGTAGCCCGACAGCCCGCCCTGCTTGCGCAGGTTGGTGAAGTCGTGGCGGCCGGTGAGGAGCTTGTGGACGTAGGAGATGTGGCCGGTGTCGAAGAGGAGCGTGTCGCGCGGGGAGTCGAACACGCGGTGCAGCGCGATGGTCAGCTCGACGACGCCCAGGTTGGGGCCGAGGTGCCCGCCGGTCTGGGAGACGGAGGTGATCAGGTAGTTCCGGATCTCTTGGGCGAGCTGCTCCGTCTGGCGCGGTGAGAGCCGCTTCAGGTCGCTGGGACCGGTGATGGAGTGCATGAGTGCCACGAAATGCCGTCCTTCAATCAACGTCTCGACCGCCTTGGCGAACTTGGCCAGTCTACGGCGAACCGGCTGGGCGGGCGCTGTGCGTCGACATCCGGCCCCATCGGCTGGCCGTCTGAGGTCATGGAGCGAGAGGGGCGTGGGACCCTGGCGGCTGGCTATGGGCCCCCTGATGCTGCGCCTCTCGGCGGCGCCTCTCGGTCAGAACGGCGGTGGATCCTCCTCGTCCCGTTCCTGGATGGCCCTGCCCCACTCGCCGGAGGTGCCGGAACTGCTGTCTTCCGACGGGGCCGGGTCGTCGTCTGGCTGCGCGAGACCCAGGATCTCTTCCGGCGTGGGATGGGCCGGCGGAGGACCCGGACGGCGCCGACCGTCCTCATCCGTGTGATTGACCTGCACCCAGTCGCCCAACCCGAGCCAGTCCTCCGCATCCACCACGTCGTCGAAGGCCTCGGCCCGCTCCCCCGGATCCCGGTGGACGATCGCCGCATACAGAAGTTGGTTGACGAGGTCGCGCCGAGCCTGCAGGTCCGCCCGGTCCCCCACCCAGACCCCGTCGTGATGGACATCGGTGGGGTCGTACGGCGCCAGTGCGTCGACCCTCGCGAAGTACTGGCGATAGTCGTGCCCACGGGTGGTCGCGACCTGCCCGAGCAAGGTCGTCCAGGTGACGTCTCGCCGGGAGTTCATCACCGAGCGCCACAGTTTCTTGGTCTTGCGGAAGTGGTCGAGCTGAGCCTTGCAGTTGAGGTTGGGCTCGGCGGTCCAGCCGCTGGTGAGCCACTCCTTCTCGTGGTCGATCTCGCAGTCGCGGGCCGGTCGACGGCAGCCTGGGCCGCGGCCGTAGACGTCGGCCGCTCGGATCTGCCTCTTCATGTCCGTGTCGGGGCTGTAGCTCGCGGTAGAGCGCTCGATGCACCGGCCGTCTGCGGCACTGGCGAGGATGCGGGACAGCTCGGTGCCGGGTGCCAGGACGATCTGGCGTGCGGTGCGCGCGGTCACGAATCCGGTGTGCAAGCCAACCAGCTCCCCGACGCCTGTCGAGACCTGTTCCGATGCTCGGTCCTGGCCGCAGGCACAGTCCAAGCCGTCGTGCTGCTGGGTCTGGGCACACTCCGCCCCTGCGTCCTGGCTGCAGGCACACTCCACCCCTTCCCCTTCCCTGGAGGCCGGCGGTCCCGCGGCTGGTCCGAGCGCTGGAGCGTTGCAGTGGGCACAGACGGCACCGAGCAGGGCATCCCAAGGCACGACCAGGTCGACGTGTCCCGCCGGAGTCGCCGTGATGATGGCCCGGAGCATCTCGATGTCGTCGGGTGTGACCACCTCGTCCATGAGCGCGAGATCCTGCTGCACCTGATCGGGGACGGGTCCGTCGCCGGGGGCCACGTCACGGCCGGCCTGTTCTCCGCCCGGAGATTCTGGGGCGCCGAGAGCCGTGATGGTCCCGTAGATCAGGAGCGCGGCCGCGATGTCGGTGCGCAGCTGCGCGAGAGTGCGGGGGTCTCCGCCGTGCCGGGCACGTCGGGCAGCGCCGTCGATCCGCTCATGGATCGCGATGCCTGTGGCGAGAGATGTCGTGCAGGAGAACACGGCCGTGCCGTCATCGTTGATCTCCAGGCGGGTGTCCCGGGCTTCGAGAGCCGCGGCACGCTCTTCGTGCTCCTCGTCCTCGTCCTTGACGTGCGCGATCTCACGGTCGAGTGCGTCGTAGTACTCCGCATGGTGCCAAGGGCGACCGAGCTCCAGCTCGCCATCCGCGTCCAGCCGCTCGACGGCCGCCCTGGCGGCGTTGGTCCCGAACATGGCCTCGGCCACGCGCGCCGCCTGGTCCGTCGTGAGCCGACGGGTCCTGCGCTGGAAGACGCGGACCAACCGCCAGACCGCCTCACCGCGGCGCATCGCCTCCAGGACGTGGGTCCGGATCGCTCCGGGGCTGGCGGCGACCGCCACCATCTGGCGGGCCTCGACGACGCCGACGCCGAGAGCCACCTGCAGCTCACCGGCGACCGAGGCCTTCACCTGGGCGCGCCAGGTCTGCCGGGCGCTCTTGGACATCGACAGGTGATCCTGCACATCGCGGCTGCCCAGCAGCTCCGATGCCGTCCGCAGCAACAGCTCCTGGACCCAGACCAGGAGCGAGGCCTCCAGCGACGCCGTGGCACGAGACATGGCCCGGAGGGCACCGAGCACTTCACCGTTGCTCGACGGCACCGGAACCCCGGCAGCCTCGACGCCGTCCACGGCAACCTGGGTGCACATCACCTCCGCCCAGGTCTGTGCACGCCCATCTGCCAGGCCGATGCTGGCAAGGGCTGTGCGAAGGTCTGCATCAGGACCCGTCTTCCCGGCGAGCTCTGCCCCTTGTCCCTGCTCGACCGCCGCCCCCGCGATGGGACGCAGAAGCTCCTCCCACTCCTCGCCCGACGGATCCTCTGGTCGTGCTGTCATCTGCGTCACCCCCCGGCGACAGTTGAAGCGGTCAACGATCTCTTCGACACCCCCATACTAGAACATTCGTACGACACCAATCCCGCATATCCACAGGGTTTCTGCGGATTACGCTCTCGGCGGACTCGACTCGTCGCCATGATCACGTCGTACACTTGTTCGCATGTCGAACGGACCTCCCGGCTGGCCGGAGCGCGTGCCGCCGGCCGGGGTGCCCGGCTGGGAGGAGGCTGCGGTCTCCTGGCTGCTCGACCACTGCCCCGCCGACTACCGCGGGTATGCGGCATGGCGGCGCCACCCTGCCGCCCTCGCCTGGGTCTCGACCCGCCACCTCGAGGCCCAGCTGGACGCTATGCGGGGCGCCTGGCGGGACGTGAGGCCCGAGCTCGGCCCCCTCCTGCCGCCGGGCACGATCGCCGAGGTGCTCGATTCGCTCGCGCGCGAGGGACTGCGGCTGCGCGCCGCCCACCGGGGCGCGACGCTGCTCCTGGAGGCGCTCCGCCTGCGCGCACCGATGAGATGACGCACCAGTGGCACTGACGAGATGGCTCACCAGTCGCACCGATGATGAGATGGTGATGCCGACAGCGTGGAGGCGCCGGCATGACGGCTGCACTGTCGCGAGTTTCTGCTACCGGCAGTAGTAATGGCACGATGGACCTCATGGCATCCACCAACGGGAACGACTCGAAGAGCAACGGCGGCAACGGGAACGGCAAGCCCGAGAAGATCGACAAGGTGGACCGCAAGGTCTACGAGGCCGAGCTCTTCCGCCTCCAGGGCGAGCTGGTCAAGGCCCAGGAGTGGATCCGCACCACCGGCAACCGCTTGGTCGTGGTCTTCGAGGGCCGTGACGCCGCCGGCAAGGGCGGAGCCATCAAGCGGGTCACCGAGTTCCTCTCCCCCCGCCAGACCCAGATCGTGGCGCTGCCGACCCCGACCGAGCGCCAGAAGACGCAGTGGTACTTCCAGCGCTACGTCGAGCACCTCCCGGCCGCCGGCGAGATCCGACTGTTCGACCGCTCCTGGTACAACCGCGCCGGCGTCGAGCGCGTCATGGGCTACTGCACCCCGGCCGAGCACCGTCGCTTCCTGGCCCAGTGCCCGGTCTTCGAGCGGATGCTCATCGAGGACGGGATCATGCTGCGCAAGTACTGGTTCTCCGTCTCCGACGCCGAGCAGGAGCGCCGCTTCCGCTCCCGCATGGAGGACCCGATGCGCCGCTGGAAGCTCTCCCCCACCGACCTGGAGTCGCTGACCCGCTGGGAGGACTACAGCCGCGCCAAGGACGAGATGTTCGTCCACACCGACATCCCCGAGGCACGCTGGAACGTCGTGGAGAGCGACGACAAGCGCTCGGCGCGGCTCAACATGATCTCCCACCTGCTCTCGACCATCCCCTACGAGGAGGTCGAGCAGCAGGAGCTGACCATGCCCGAGCGCCCGCCGTCGACGGGCTACCGCCGGACCGACCGCTCGCTGCTCAACCCGGTGCCGGACCACGCCGCCGAGGTGGCGCTCCGCGAGGGCAAGCCGGTCAAGCGCCCCTCCCGCGAAGACATGGGCTGAGTCCCCACTCGAGATTCACGACCGTCCGGGTATGGGGTGCTCGTCACCTCACGCTGGAGGCACCGCCAGGCAGGCACCGCCAGGCGGGCACCGCCAGGCAGGCACGGGCACCTCCGGACGATTGTGACATTTACGACAGAGTGCTGTTTGTATTTCCTCAGACGCCGTGGTTAGGTTTGCCTTGCCTAGTTTCCAAACGTCAGAGGAACCATGAAGCTGAAGCTCCACAGGCCCCTCCAGCCCACCCGGGCCCGGTCCGCCACCATCGCCACCCTGACCGTCGGCCTCGCGCTGACCCTCACCGCCTGCGGCTCCGACAGTGGCGCCGAGGGCGGCTCCGCCGGCTCCGGCAGCGACGGTGCATCGGGCGCCACCGGCGGGACCGTCACCATCACCGACTCCTCCGGCGAGGAGGTCGAGGTCCCGGCGAACCCGGAGACCGTCGTCGTCACCGACTGGTCGGTCACCCGCACCCTCAACGACCTCGGCGTCGAGCTGGACGGCATCCCCGCCTCCACCGCCGGCCTCCCCGAGGACCTGGCCGGCCTGGCCGACGTCACCACCGTCGGCACCGTGCGCGAGCCCGACTTCGAGGGCATCAGCGCCCTGGAGCCCGACCTCGTCATCATCGCCGGCCGCAGCGGCACCCCCGAGGTCCTGGCCGAGATGAAGAAGATCACCCCCAACGTCATCGACATGTCCGTGCGCTGGGAGGACCCGGCCGACCAGCTCGGCCTGATCGAGGAGCGCACCGTCGACCTCGGCAGCATCTTCGGCAAGGAGGCCGAGGCCCAGGCCCTCATGGACGAGGCCACCTCGGCCGTCGAGGAGATCCACGACGAGGTCACCGCGGCCGGCACCAAGGCCATGATGGTCCAGGTCTCCGGCGGCACCGTCAGCGCCTACGGCCCCGGCTCGCGCTTCGGCATCCTGCACGAGGCCTTCGGCTTCGCCGACACCGGTGCCCCCGTCGACACCGAGAACTCCCACGGCCAGGAGATCAGCCAGGAGTTCTTCACCCAGTACAACCCCGACGTGATCTACGTGCTGGACCGCTCCAAGACGATCGGCGAGCAGGCCCAGGGCGCGCTCGAGGTGCTCAACAACGGCCTCGTCGACACCACCAACGCGGCCAAGAACGACAAGATCGTCGAGGTCGAGGGCTTCTCCTGGTACATCGCCGACAACGCCCCCTCCTCCATCACCACGATGATCGAGGACGTGCGGAAGGGCCTGTGACCGCACCGGCGACCACCTCACCGACCAGGGCGACACGCAGCCCGGCCCTCGCCCTCCTGGGCGGGGCCGGGCTCCTGGCGGTGGCCGCATATCTCTCCCTGGGCGTTGGCGTCGCCGAGCTGGGCATCCGTGACCTGCTGGCGCCCACCCGCGAGCAGTGGCAGATCCTGACGATCTCCCGCATCCCGCGCACCGTCGCGGTCCTGCTCGCCGGAGCCTCCCTGTCCGTGGCCGGCCTGGTGATGCAGCGGATCACCCAGAACCGCTTCGTCTCCCCCTCCACCTCCGGCACCGTCGAGGCCGCCGTCCTCGGCATCCTCGTGGCCACCCTCGTCTTCGGCCAGGCGTCCTTGCTGGTCAAGATGGTGATCGCGATCATCACCTCGATCGCCGGCACGATGATCTTCCTGCAGCTGCTGGAGAAGATCCGCCAGCGCGACCCGATCGTGGTCGCCCTCGTCGGCCTCATGTATGGCGGCGTCATCGGCGCGGTCACCACCTTCATCGCCTACCAGCGCGACCTGGTGCAGTATCTCGACGTCTGGACCACCGGCTCGTTCTCCGGCATCCTCCAGGGCCGCTACGAGCCGATCTACGTCGTGCTCGCGGTGGGCGTCCTGGGCTACCTGTGGGCCGACCGGTTCACCGTCGTCGGGATGGGCCGCTCGATGGCCACGAACCTGGGCGTCAACTACCGGCGCACCCTCTACATGGGCCTGGTCGTGGTCTCCGTGATGGCCGCCGTCGTCGTCGTGGTCGTGGGCGCGATCCCGTTCCTCGGCCTGATCGTCCCCAACGTGGTGACCCTCCTGCTCGGCGACAACCTGCGCCGCGTGCTGCCCGCGACCGCGCTCGCCGGCGCCGGCTTCGTGCTGCTCTGCGACGTCATCGGCCGCACCATCGTCCACCCCTACGAGATCCCCGTCGCGACCATCGCCGGGGCGATCGGCGCCGTGGTGTTCGTCGCCCTCATCCTGCGTGCGGGGAAGGTAGGCAACCGGTGAGCACCGTCGTCAAGGATCCCGTGCGCGCACGACCCCGCGGGGGTATGGGGCAGCTCCCCGAGCACACGACCCTCACCGTCGCGCAGCGGCAGCGTCGCATCCGCCTCGTCCTGACCCTGCTGGGCGTGCTCGCGGTCGCCGCGGCGGCCGCATACCTCCTCTTCGACGTCCGTGGGAGCTGGGCGTACGCGATGGACCTCAGGACCCGCCAGCTGGCGGCGCTGGTGATCACCGGCGCGGCCGTCGGCGCCTCGAGCGTGGTCTTCCAGACCGTGACCGGGAGCCGGATCCTGACCCCGAGCGTGATGGGCTTCGACGCGCTCTACATGCTCATCCAGACCGTCATCGTCTACGCCCTCGGCTCCACGACCTTCCTCGCCCTGACGGCCGGGCAGCACTTCCTCATCGACGCGCTGCTGCTGACCGTCTTCGGGTGGCTGCTCTTCGCGTGGCTGTTCCGCCGCTCGAGCCGCAACCTGCTCATGCTCGTGCTCGTCGGCGTCGTGCTGGGCTCGTTCTTCGGGTCGCTGACCTCGCTGGCCTCGCGGCTGCTGTCGCCGGACGACTTCCTGACGCTGCAGGACGTGATGTTCGCCAGCTTCAGCACCGCCACCCCGGAGCTGCTCTGGACCGCAGGCATCGTCACGGCGCTGGGGATCGCTGCGCTCGTGCCGCTGTGCCGGCGCCTCGACGTGATCGCCCTGGGGCACAACCACGCCGTCGCCCTGGGCGTCCCCTACCACCTGGTCGTGCGGATCACCCTGGCCGTGGTCACCCTGCTCGTGGCGTCGGCGACCGCGCTGGTGGGCCCGATGCTCTTCCTCGGCCTGATCGTGGCCAACCTCGCCCGGGAGATCGTGCCGACCCACCGGCATCTCGTCCTGCTGCCCGTCTCAGCGCTGGTCGGTGTCCTGACCTGCGTCCTGGGGCAGTTCGTCGTCGTGCACGTCTTCGACCTGTCCACCACCCTGTCCGTCGTCGTCAACCTGGTCGGAGGGATCTACTTCCTCCGCCTCCTCATGAGGACCGTCTCGCTGTGATCCGCATCGACAACGTCACCCATCGCTACGGCACCACGACGGTGCTCGATGACGTCACCCTGGAGCTGCCCCGGGGCCAGCTCACCTCGATCATCGGCGCCAACGGCGCCGGCAAGTCGACGCTGCTGTCGGTCGTCGCCCGCCTGCTGCGGCCGACCGCCGGGCAGGTCCACGTCGACGACCTCGAGGTGCTCAGCGCGCGCGACGACGAGGTCGCCCGCCGGCTCGCCGTGCTCCGGCAGGACAACCACGTGGCCGCCCGACTGACGGTGCGCGACCTCGTCTGCTTCGGCCGCTTCCCGCACAGCAAGGGCCGCCTGACCCCCGAGTGCCACGCCAAGGTCGACGAGTCGCTGCGGTGGATGGAGCTGGAGGACCTGGCCGACCGCTATCTGGACCAGCTCTCCGGCGGCCAGCGGCAGCGGGCGTTCATCGCGATGGTGCTGGCGCAGGACACCGACTACCTGCTCCTGGACGAGCCGCTGAACAACCTCGACATGAAGCACTCGGCCTCGATGATGTCGATGGTCCGGCGGGCCGTGGACGAGTTGGGCAAGACCGCGGTCATCGTGCTGCACGACATCAACTTCGCCTCGGCCTACTCCGACCACGTCGTCGCGATGCGCGACGGTGCCGTGGTCGCGGCGGGCCCGCCTGAGCAGATCATGCACCGCGGGGTGCTGCAGACCGTCTTCGACATGGACATCCACGTCCAGGACCTGCACGGCATGCGGCTGGGCATCTTCTGGACGCCCGGCGCCCCCGTGCCCCAGGTCGAACCGCTGGCCGCGACGGGCGACCACTCCCCCACCGACCTCCACCTACCCTCCGAGGAGATCCTGATGGCCCACCTGACCACGACGGCCGACGTCGCCACCACCGCGCCCGGCCGCTACGCCAAGCAGCTGGCCTCCCACCTCGGCCGCAAGATGACGGTCACCGAGACCGCCGTGGGGCCGGAGCTGACCATGAGCAACGAGGTCGGCACCGCCACCTGCCTGCTCGACAGCTCGCGCGCGGACATCCTGCGCCTGGAGGTCCGCGGTGAGGACCAGGAGGTCGTCGACCGCATGGCGCACGTCGTCGGCTCCCACCTGGAGCGCTTCGGCGAGCGGGCCGGCCTTGCCGTCCGGTGGGAGTCGGCCTGACCGACGGGCCCGCGGGCCGCCGGCGACCAGGGTGACGACATGTCCCAGCCGTCCCGAGACCCGCTGCAGCTCAGTAGAACCCGTGCCGGGCCAACGGCCCGAAGAGCGCCTCTTCCTCATAGCTGAGGTGGGCCAGCAGGTTGTCGGCCAGCTCCTCGATGCTCCCCGACAGGTCCTCGAGCGCGTCGCGGCCCTCCGCCCCGTAGCCCTCCACCGACACCAGCCCGACCAGGGCCCGGTCGACCGCGTCGAGCAGCTCGTGGATCACCTCGTGCTCCTCCTGCAGGCGGTCCAGCACCGGGCCCACCTCGGGCTCGGCCCGGCGCAGGTGGGGGAAGACCGACCGGTCCTCGAGGGTGTGGTGGCCGGTCACGATGCGGCAGTAGGACTCGCAGAACGCCCCCAACGTCCAGTTGTTCTGCCGCATCGACATGGTGTTGATGACCGACCGGGCCTGGCCCACGGACAGATGGCCCTCCCGGACCTGCTCGACGACCTGGCGCAGCTGAGCGAGCTCGGCCCGCAGATGGTCGTGCACCTCGACCAGGTGGCGCGGCGCGGCCAGCTGCTGCTCGGTGAACTCACCCTCGGTGGCCTGCTGACCACCTCTTCCGGAGTATGCGGCAGCTCCCCCGCCCCCGTCCCTCACCTGATCTGCGGTCACCTGCTCAGGTGTCACCTGCTCCGACGCCATCTCGTCCTCTGAGGGCACCTCGGCCAACGTCACCTGCTCCGACGTCAGCTCCGCGGCCCTGGACCGCTCCTGCTCGACCAGCTCACGCAGGGCGGGGCCCACCTCCAGGCCGAACCGGCGGACCGCATCGGGGTCGTCGGTGGCCAGGATGAAGGTCGACATGCCGTGCTCGAGCGTCAGCCCGGCCAGCTGCTCGGCCCAGTCGGCGGGCGACCCGGTCAGTCCGCCACGCCCGGCGTGCACGTTGTAGAGACGGAGGACGTCCTCGGGCCGCCGACCCGCCTTGACCGCCGCGCCGTCGATGATCGCGTTGGCGTCGGGCAGCTTGTCCGGCGACAGATAGCCCATGCTCGGCAGCCAGCCGTCGGCCAGCCGACCGGTCACGCGCAGCATCCGCGGCTTGTAGGCCCCGATCCAGATCTGGGGGTCGTGCGCGGGCGCCGGTCCGGCACGCAGACCCTTGACCCGGTAGTGCTCCCCCTCGACCCGGACCGAACCGGCACGGGAAGGATCGGGTGAGCTGCCCCATACCTGGCGGAGGACGTCGATGGCTTCGACGAGTGCGTCCACGGCCTCGCCGGGCGTCCGCCGGGGACCGCCGGCCGCGGCAATGGCGTCCCAGAACCCGCCGGTCCCCAGGCCCAGCTCGGCGCGTCCGCCGGAGAGCAGGTCGAGGGTGGCCACGGAGCGGGCGAGCACCACGGGCGGCCGCAGGGGCAGGTTGGCGACGTTGGGCGACAGCCGCACCGAGGTGGTCCGCGCGGCCATCCAGGTCAGCAGCGTCCAGGTGTCGAGGTGGTCCTTGTTGTAGGGATGGTCCTGCACCGAGACCAGGTCGATGCCGGAGGCGTCGGCCACGACGGCGAGCTCGACCGCGCGGTGCGGGTCTCGCGCGTCGGGCGAGGGGAAGATGCCCAGCCGGACGTCGTGGCCGTAGTCCGTCATGCGATCAGGCTCCCTGCGTGCCGGCGGTGGCCAGCTTGATCGTGTTGCGCCACGGGTCGAGGAGGGTGACCGAGCGGCCGTCGTCGGCGCTCTGGATGCCGTAGTGGCCGGTGCGCTCCACGAGGGCGCCCACGTCGTCGCTGGTCGGCAGCACGATGTCGACCTGACCCAGGCCGAGGGAGGGGAAGCGGGGGCCGGCGCCGCGGCTGTTCCAGACGTTCATCGCCATGTGGTGGTGGTAGCCGCCGGCGCTGACGAAGAGGGCCTGGCCGCCCCAGTCGAGGGTGGTGTCGAAGCCGAGGAGGTTGACATAGAACTCGCGCGCGGTGCGGATGTCGCCCACCGACAGGTGCACGTGCCCGACGACGGCGTCGCCGGCGTCCGGGGTCGCCGCGCCCTCCTCGGTGAGGTGCTCGGTCAGGAACGCGTTGGCGTCGAGGAACTTGTTGTCCATCTCGACCTGCCCGTGCACCCAGCTCCACTCCGAGCGCTCACGGTCCCAGTAGAGTTCGATGCCGTTGCCCTCGGGGTCCTCGAAGTAGAAGGCCTTGCTCACGAGGTGGTCGGCACTGCCGACGTAGGGCGCGCGGCGCCGTGCCATCGAGGCGAGCGTCGCGGCGAGGTCGGCCTGGGTCGGGAAGAGGATCGCGGTGTGGAACAGGCCTGCGGAGCCCGCGGCGGCGTGCTTGAGCGTCGGGCTGTGCCGCAGCACGATGATCGGCGTCGTCCCCCGGCCCATCGTCACGACCGGGCCCTCCGCAGAGATGACCTGCAGGGTCACCGCGTCGCGGTAGAAGGCGGTCATGCCCTCCAGGTCGGCGACGTCGAGTGTCACCGGACCCATGGCGGTGTCGGCGGCGAGACGGTCGGGGCGCGGCTCGGAGACGGAGGGTGTGGTGGGTTGGGTCATGGCTGCTCCAGGGGTATGTGGTTGACGCGTCACCAATCATAACCGACGTTTCTCGCACCGCATTCCGTGCGGCGCGATCCACACGCTAGGTTCTGAGGATGTCCACCGTCGACCTCAACTCCGACCTGGGCGAGGGCCTGGGCAGCTGGCCCATGGGCGATGACGCCGCGCTGCTGGAGGTCGTGACCAGCGCCAACGTCGCGTGCGGCTTCCACGCCGGGGACCCGACGATCATGCGTTCGGTGGCGCAGCAGGCGGTGGCCAAGGGTGCGGCCATCGGGGCGCACGTCTCCTACCGCGACCTCCTCGGCTTCGGCCGCCGGTTCATCGACGTCGACGCCCGGACGCTGCAGGACGAGGTCGCCTACCAGATCAGCGCCCTGCAGGGCATGGCCCGACGTGCCGGCGGCCAGGTCGCCTTCGTCAAGCCACACGGTGGTCTCTACAACACGATCGTCACGCACGAGGCCCAGGCGGCGGCGGTGGTGGCCGCGGTGAAGGAGTGCGACCCGGGCCTGGTCCTTCTCGGACTGCCCGGCTCGGCCGTCCTGCGCCTGGCCGACGAGGCCGGCCTCGCGACCGCGCACGAGGCCTTCGCCGACCGGGCCTACACCCCCGAGGGGCGCCTGGTCCCCCGCAGCACCGAAGGATCTGTGCTCCACGATCCGGCCGCGATCGCCCAGCGCTGCGTCTCCATCGCCCGCGGCGAGCCCATCGACGACATCAACGGCGACCCGATCACGTTGCGTCCGGATTCGATCTGCGTCCACGGTGACACCCCCGGTGCGGTGGAGATCGCCCGTCAGGTGCGCGCCGCGCTCGAGGAGGCCGGCATCACGCTGGCTCCCTTCGCCCATGGCTGACGAACTGCGGGTGCTGCCCAGCGGCACCCACGGCCTGCTCCTCGAGCTCGACTCCCTGGACGCGGTGCTGGATCGGTATGCGGCTCTCCGGTCCGCCACCCATGAGAACACCGACCTGGGCGTCCTCGACCTCGTGCCCGCCGGCCGGACCATCCTCGTGGTGGCCGACCGCGGCACGGACCTGGCCGCATTGGAGAAGAGTCTTCTGGCCGTCGAGCCCGTAGCCCGAGACGAGAGCTCGGCCGACGTCATCGAGGTCCCGGTGACCTACGACGGCGAGGACCTGGCCGATGTGGCGGAGGCGCTGGGCTGCTCGGTCGATGAACTCGTACGCCGCCACCAGGACGAGACGTGGACGGTGGCCTTCTGCGGCTTCGCACCGGGCTTCGGCTACCTGAGCGGCTCGTCCTTCGCGTGGTCGGTCCCCCGCCGGTCCAGCCCTCGGATCAAGGTTCCGGCCCGTTCGGTGGCGATGGCCGGAGAGTTCTCGGCCGTCTACCCGCGCGAGTCCCCCGGCGGGTGGCAGCTCATCGGCACGGCGCACGTCGAGGTGCTCGACCTCGACCGTGATCCGCCGGGGCTCCTGCTTCCAGGCATGCAGGTCCGCTTCGTGGAGGCGTCATGAGCACCCCGGCACCCAGGACCAGCCTCAGCGTCGTGGAGGCGGGTCCGTTGACCACCGTCCAGGACTTCGGGCGGGTGGGCCAGGCCTCCCTCGGCATCGGCAGGTCAGGGGCGTGCGACCGTTCGGCCCACCGGCTCGCCAACGCCCTCGTGGGCAACCACCCGACCCTGGCCACGCTGGAGGTCACCCTGGGCGGGCTGGTGCTGGAGACGGACCGGGAGGTGGTGCTGGCCACCGCAGGCGCCCGCTGCCCCGGGGCCCCGCACCTGTCAGCCTTCCACCTCTCCCCCGGCCAACGCCTGAGCCTGGGCACCCCCTCTGCGGGGCTCCGGACCTATGTCGCCGTCCGCGGAGGGATCGACGTGGAGCCGGTGCTGGGCAGCCGCGCGACCGACATCCTCGCCGGCGTCGGCCCGAAGGTCGTCGAGGCCGGCGACGTGCTGCCCGTCGGTGTGACCGACCGTCCCGTCCCGTCCGTGGAGGTGGCACCCGTCCCGGAGCCCACGTCCGGGCTCCTCACGGTGCGCGTGACCCCCGGCCCGCGCCGTGACTGGTTCGACGACGACGCCTGGGCTCTGCTCACCTCCCAGACCTACACGGTGGACGAGCGCTCCAACCGCGTCGGTGTGCGTCTTCAGGGTGAGCCAATCCCCCGGGTCAGGGACGGCGAGCTCACGAGCGAAGGCATGCTCCGCGGCGCGGTCCAGATCCCGCCGGAGGGCCAGCCCGTCCTCTTCCTGGCGGACCACCCCGTCACCGGAGGCTATCCGGTGATCGCCTACGTCGACGACGAGGATGTCGACCGGTGCGGGCAGCTGAGACCGGGACAGGAGCTGCGGTTCCAGGCGGGCGGAGGCGGACCCTGACTGGCCGAGCAAGCTTGGAGCAGCGATCCGACTCCAGCTCACGCCCTGCGGGGGACTCGGCCCACTTCATGCGGGAACTGAACCTAGGTGCCGGTTATAACCGGCGTGAAGTGGGCCAGGGCGCATGAAGTGCGGAAGTCATCCGTGACGGAGGCCGTCGGCCAGACCTCGGGGGTCAGCTGTCGTGCAGGAGCGGGTCGTCCGGGTCCTTCCAGGCTCGCACCACGGTCCACAGCATGAGGACGATGATGAGGATCCCGGCGTAGCCGAGCATCGGGTAGACCGTCCCGACCAGGGAGCTGAAGCCGACAGCAGACAGCAGCACGGCAGCCACCGCGATCACCAGCCCCAGCAGCCAGGGGCTCATCCGGGACAGCCCGGGCACCTTGGCGCCACGCTCGACCAGCCCGTAGAGGCAGGACACCGCGGTGGTCAGCTGGGCCAGCAGGAGGACGACCGTGTAGACCGCCATCGCCCACGGCGCGATCCGCCCGGCCAGCTCGACCATCGGCAGCTCGGCGCGACCCACGACGGGCGCGTTGGCGGTCAGCGCCAGGATGAGCGCGCCGGCCATCACCACGATCCCGAGGGTGCCGACGAGGGCCCCGGCGAAGAGGGTCCGCCCGCCCTGGGAGTCCCGACCGAGCGGCGCGAACACCGCATACACGAGCTGGATGTTGAAGGCGACGTAGAGCACCCCGGCCATGAACCAGGTGTTGATCAGGGGCGAGGAGTTGACCAGCTCGGAGGCGACCTCGCCGCTGGACTCGACCGGGTTGAGGATCGCCCAGACCGCCACGCCGACCGCGACCACGATGATCGCCGGCACGACGATCTGCTGGATCGCGAGCAGCCCGCGGGCCCCGAAGATGACGCCGAGCCAGCAGAAGAGCGCCAGCAGCGCCGCCCCGAGGAGCGGGTGCATGCCGAGCTGCAGCTGCAGCGCCGCGCCGGCCCCGGCGACCATGATGACGAGCGTGCCGATCAGCGACGCAGCGATCGACAGGTCCGCGAACCGGGTGGGCCACCGGTTGCGGAAGGGGTTGACCAGGTCGTGGACCTCGTCGGTGCGCAGCCGGTGCGCCAGCCACAGCACCGCGTAGGAGAGCACGAGGAAGAGCACCCCGGCGACGCCGAGCGCGAGCAGGCCGCGGACGGTGCCGAAGGAGACGAAGTACTGCAGGATCTCCTGGCCCGAGGCGTAGCCGGCGCCGATCGTGGTGCCCACGAAGGTGGCGGCGATGCCGAAGGCGGAGAGGCGATGTCGGGCGGTGCCCGGCGTCGCGGAGGGGAAGGCGGCCATCCCCCGAACCTCTCACACGGGTCGGGGAGGCGGGACAGGGGCTCGGGGTAGGGCTCGGGACCGGACCGCTGGACCACCGGGACGGCGACGGCCGGGCCGCTCGGGAAGAGCGACCCGGCCGTGGACCGTGCGGGGAGAGGTCAGGCGTTGACCAGGCTCCGCAGGACGTACTGGAGGATGCCGTCGTTGCGGTAGTAGTCCGCCTCGCCGGGGGTGTCGATGCGCACGACCGCGTCGAAGTCCACCGTGGAGCCGTCCTCCTTCTCGGCGCTGACCTTGACCGTCTTGGGCGTGCGGCCCTCGTTGAGCTCGGTCACGCCGGTGATGGAGAAGGTCTCGGTGCCGTCCAGGCCGAGGGACTCGGCGTTCTGGCCCTCGGGGTACTGCAGCGGCAGCACGCCCATCCCGATGAGGTTGGAGCGGTGGATGCGCTCGTAGGACTCGGCGATGACCGCCTTGACGCCCAGCAGGCGCGTGCCCTTGGCCGCCCAGTCGCGGGAGGAACCTGAGCCGTACTCCTTGCCGGAGAGGATCACCAGCGGCGTGCCGGCCTCGGCGTAGTGCTGGGCCGCGTCGTAGATGGTCTCCTGCGGACCGCCCTCGACGGTGAAGTCGCGGGTGAAGCCGCCCTCGACGCCGTCCAGCAGCTGGTTGCGCAGCCGGATGTTGGCGAAGGTTCCGCGGATCATGACCTCGTGGTTGCCGCGACGCGAGCCGTAGGAGTTGAAGTCCTTGCGCTCGACGCCGTTCTCGGCGAGGTACTTGCCCGCGGGGCTGTCGGCCTTGATCGAGCCGGCCGGGCTGATGTGGTCGGTCGTGACCGAGTCGCCCAGCTTGGCCAGCACCCGCGCGCCGGTGATGTCCTCGACCGGGGCCGGCTCGGCCTGCATGCCCTCGAAGTAGGGGGGCTTGCGGACGTAGGTCGACTCCTGGGCCCACTCGAAGGTGTCGCCGTCGGGCGTCGGCAGGGACTGCCAGCGCTCGTCGCCGGCGAAGACGTCGGCGTAGTCCTCGGTGAACATCTCGCGGTTGATCGAGGAGGCGATCGTGGACTCCACGTCCTCGGACGAGGGCCAGATGTCCTTCAGGTAGACGTCGTTGCCGTCCTTGTCCTGACCCAGCGGCTCTGCGTCGAAGTCGAAGTCCATCGTCCCGGCCAGGGCGTAGGCGATGACCAGCGGCGGGGAGGCCAGGTAGTTCATCTTCACGTCGGGGTTGATCCGGCCCTCGAAGTTGCGGTTGCCGGAGAGCACCGAGACGACCGCCAGGTCGGCGTCGTTGACCGCCTTGGAGACTTCCTCGATGATCGGGCCGGAGTTGCCGATGCAGGTGGTGCAGCCGTAGCCGACCAGGTGGAAGCCCAGCTCCTGCAGGTAGGGCCACATGCCGGCCTTGTCGAAGTAGCCGGTGACCACCTTGGAGCCGGGCGCCATCGAGGTCTTGACCCAGGGCTTGACGTCCAGGCCCTTCTCGACGGCGTTCTTGGCCAGCATCGCGGCGGCCATCATCACCGAGGGGTTGGAGGTGTTGGTGCACGAGGTGATCGAGGCGATCGCGACGTGACCGTGGTCGATCTCGACCTGCTCGCCGTCCAGGGTCGCCGGGGTCGGCTGGCTGGCGCGGCTGTCGCCGTTGGTGCGCTGCCCCGAGTGCTGCGGGTGGCCGGCCTCCTCGGACTCCTGGTGCGGGTCGTGGCTGGGCGCGTCGGAGGCCGGGAAGGTGTCGGCCAGCTCCTTGTCGACCGAGCTCTTCTCGATGACGTTGCCGTTGACGACGTAGTTCTTCAGGTCGTTGCGGAACTGCTCCTTGGCCCCGGACAGCTCGATGCGGTCCTGCGGACGCTTCGGGCCAGCGATGGAGGGCACGACGGTGGACAGGTCCAGCTCGAGGTACTCGCTGTAGCGGGCCTCGGCGTTGCCGGTGGGCTCGAGCCACATACCCTGCTCGCGGGCGTAGGCCTCGACCAGGGCGACGTCCTCGTCCGAGCGGCCGGTGAGGCGCAGGTAGTCGAGGGTGACCTCGTCGATCGGGAAGATGGCGCAGGTCGAGCCGAACTCGGGGCTCATGTTGCCGATCGTGGCGCGGTTGGCCAGCGGCACCTGGGCGACACCGTCGCCGTAGAACTCGACGAACTTGCCGACGACACCGTGCTGGCGCAGCTGCTCGGTGATGGTGAGCACGACGTCGGTCGCGGTCGCACCCGCCGGCACGGAGCCGGTCAGCTTGAAGCCGACGACGCGCGGGATGAGCATCGAGACCGGCTGGCCCAGCATCGCGGCCTCGGCCTCGATGCCGCCGACGCCCCAGCCCAGCACGCCCAGGCCGTTGACCATCGTGGTGTGGGAGTCGGTGCCGACGCAGGTGTCCGGGTAGGCCAGCAGCTCGCCGTTGACCTCACGGGTCATGACGGTGCGGGCCAGGTGCTCGATGTTGACCTGGTGGACGATGCCGGTGCCCGGGGGCACGACCTTGAAGTCCTCGAAGGCGGTCTGACCCCAGCGCAGGAACTGGTAGCGCTCGCCGTTGCGCTCGTACTCGATCTCGACGTTGCGCTCGAAGGCGTCGGGGCGGCCGAAGACGTCGATGATGACGGAGTGGTCGATGACCAGCTCGGCAGGGGCGAGCGGGTTGATCTTGGTGGGGTCGCCGCCCAGGTCGCCCATCGCCTCACGCATGGTGGCCAGGTCGACGATGCAGGGCACGCCGGTGAAGTCCTGCATGATCACGCGCGCCGGCGTGAACTGGATCTCGGTGTCGGGGTCGGCGTTCTCGTCCCACTTCGCCAGGGCGGTGATGTGGTCGGCGGTGATGTTGGCACCGTCCTCGGTGCGCAGGAGGTTCTCCAGCAGCACCTTCAGGGAGTAGGGCAGGTTGTCGGCGCCCTCGAGTCCGCCGATGCGGAAGATCCCGTAGCTCTTGTCACCTACCTCCAGCGTGCCCTTGGCACCAAAGCTGTCGGGGTTCTGTGTGGCCACTGCTCGCTCCTTCGCTCACCGGACTATTTATCTTGACGTCAAGATATCTCACGGAGGGGTCCTAGATCAAACCTCTGCCGAGCTGTGTCCCATCCTGCCACCGGAGCGGGTATGGGGTGTGGCCGGTCCCGCGATTCCGCACGGGGCGCCCGGGTCGGGTCCGCTCAGGTGTGTGCTCAGGCCCGAGGGCGCAGCAGCGCGAGGCACTCCATGTGGTGGGTCATCGGGAAGGCGTCCAGGACACGCAGCTCGACCAGCTCCAGGCCGAGGTCGCGGGCGGTCGCGACATCCCTGGCCAGGGCGGCCGGGTCGCAGGCCACGTAGACCACGGCGCGCGGCGACAGCGCCGCGATCGACTCCATCACGGCGCGGCCCGCGCCCGAGCGGGGCGGGTCGAGGACGACGAGGTCGGCGTGCTCGCCCTGGGCGGTCAGCTCGGCCAGCGCGCGCTCGGTCGGCTCGGCCCAGACCCCCGCCGTGGTCCAGGGCTGCAGGTGGCGCTCGGCGGCCGCTGCCGCCTCCCGGTCGGCCTCCACGGCCAGGACCCTGCCCGACTCCCCCACCCGCTCGGCCAGCGGGACGGCGAAGAGCCCGACGCCTGCGTAGAGGTCGAGCGCACTCTCCCCCACCTGCGGGTCCAGCCAGGCCAGCACCTGCTCGGTGAAGGTCGTCGCCGCGCCCGGGTGCACCTGCCAGAACCCGCGGGCGGACAGGGTGAACTCGTGGGCGCCGACGCGTTCGGTCACCACGGGGACCGCGTCCAGGGGCACGGGGGTATGCCGTTCTCCTCGCCTCGCGCTCTCTCGCCGGCCGTCCCGGCTCCCCCGCCTGCCAGGGCGGCGTGCGGGGGCGGGCGGGGCCGTCAGGGGCACGAGGACCGGCTCCCCCACCGAGGGCGCCACGGCGTCGAGGGCGACGACGGCGGGGTCGCCGGGGCCATCGTGGAAGATGCCGGTCGCCAGGACGCCCTCGTGGGCGATCAGGCAGTCGTCGACCGGCACGACCTCGTGCGAGCGGTGGGCGCGCAGGCCGGTGCGGCCCTCGACCGCTGCCCCCACCACGGTGGCCTCGACGCGGGTGCGCCAGCGCAGGCCGTCCCGGTCGCCGGGGACGGGCTCGCAGGTGAGGTGCGGGAAGGTGTCGGAGAGCCGCATACCGGCCAGGCGTTGGAACTGCTCGGCGACCACGTCGAGCTTGAGCCGGCGCTGGGCGTCCAGCGAGGCGTGCTGCCAGTCGCAGCCGCCGCACCGGCCCGGGCCCGAGAACGGGCACGGTGCTGAGACTCGGTCGGGCGAGGCGTCGAGGATCTCGACCGCGTCGGCGCGCACGAAGCGGGCCCCGGAGCCGACCTCGGTGACGCGGGCACGCACGGTCTCACCGGGCAGGCAGTGGCGGACGAAGAGCACGATGCCATCTCCCTCGTGCCTGGCCACGCAGTGCCCGCCGTGGGCGACCGGGCCGACCTCGACGGTGACCTCGTCGCCGACAGCCAGGCTCTGCGAGCTCGTGCCCGCTGAACTCGCGTTCTGGGACGTCGGGTCCGAGGAGGTCATGCCTCCGCCCGAGGCTCGTGCCGCTCGCTGTCCCGGTCGGCCGCCTCCATCCGCTCGGTGACGTCGATCTCGTCCTCGGTCTGGGGGGTGTGGCCGGCGGCCAGCATCATCCCCATGACGACGATCGCCAGCAGGTAGGCCGGCCAGCCCAGGGCGATCTTGGCCACGCCCAGCCAGGCGACCTCCCCGGCCAGGTAGAGCGGCAGCATGATGGCCACGCGGATCGCGAAGAGCGCGACCAGGACCCAGGTCAGGCGGGAGACGACGCGGACCAGCCCGGCGTCCTTGCGCCAGGCGGTCGGCTGCTCCAGGTAGTTCGGGTCGCCCATCCCGACGATGAAGCCGACCAGCGGCCACCGGACCAGGATCGAGACCAGCGCCCCCACGCCGTAGGCGGCGCTGGTGATGATCCCGGGCAGGAAGGCGTCCTCGGCCTGCCCGGAGCGGAGGGCGAAGAAGGCGGCCAGGGCCGTGGCGACGACGGCCGATCCCAGATAGCGCCAGGACCCGCCGACGAGCTGGCGGACGATGGCGAGGACGACGAGCAGACCACCGGCGGCGAGGACGGCCGTGCGGACGTCCTTGGTGACCAGCCAGGTGACGACGAAGGCGATCGTGGGCAGGGCGGTCTCGAGGGAGCCGTACCAGCCGCCCAGCGCGGCGCTGACCCGCGCGCGGATGACCTGCTCGACGGTGTGCTCGGCGGTCCCGCCCCCTGCGGTCACGTGAACTCGGGGTTGCTGGGCGGTCGCGGTGCCTCGGGCGTGCCCTGGTCCGGCTCACGCCCGGGGGCGGGCTGGGCGGGGGCACCCTGGGCGGGGACACCCTGGGCGGACCCTGCCTGGGCGGGGCCACCCTGGGCCGGGGCGGCCTGCGGCGCGGCCGGAGCCGAGGCGCTGATGCCGGCCACACCGGTGGCGTCCGGCTTGCGCAGGGTTGGCGCCTGCTGGGCGATCTTGGCCGCGGCCGCCCGGGCGGCCTGCTGACGGCGGGCCTGGGCCTGCTGCGCGGCGGCCTCCATGACTCCCGCCGGCGGGGTCAGCACGAGCACCTCGCGCGGAGGACGGGGCTCGTCACCGCGCTTGACCACGATCTTGCGGACGTACTCCAGGATCGGGGCCAGCTGGGCGTCGTCGGCGGCGGCGGGACCGTTGACCACGATGCGCAGGAACCAGCGCGGGCCGTCGACACCGAGGAAGCGCGCCGGCTGGAAGGCGACGCGGCCGTCCTGGGCGCGGCCGGGCATCCGTGCGCGCAGCTCCTTGCCCAGCACGCCGGGCTCGGTCTCGGCGGCGCCGCCGGCCTCGACCAGACTCCGGGCGATGTCGGGGCGCAGCTCGTCCCAGATCCCGATGGTCCGGGGCGCGGCGAAGGCCTGCAGCTGCACGTGGGAGGGCCCGAAGGTCAGGGTCGCACCGACGACGCGGTCGCTGCCCTGCTCCAGGTCCAGGCGCATCTGCATGCCGGCCACCGCGGGCAGGCGCAGGGCGCCCAGGTCGATGCGGCCGTCCAGCTCGGGCCACTCGGTGATGTCGTAGGGGCCGTCACCGGCGCGGTCCCAGTCCCGGTCCTTGCCCGGCACGCCCTCGGCCGGCGTCGGCCGGACCGGGGCGGGCGTCCCGTCCTCGAGGAGGTCAGGTCCCTCGTCGGTGAGGTCCACCGCGGCGTCGGCGTCGCGCTTCTTACGGCCAAAGAGTGCCACTGCTGGGTCAGTCCTTCGTCTTGTTGTCGGCCGGCGGGTATGCGGTCCCGCCGGTTCCGGTGTGCCCGTGCCCGCCGGTCCCCCGCTTCGAGGACGGCAGCTCGGCGACCTCCTCGAAACGAGGAGCGACGACCGGCTGCACCACGAGCTGGGCGATGCGGTCTCCCCGGCCCACCTCGAACGCCTCGGTGCGGTCGGTGTTGATGAGGTTCACCAGGATCTCCCCACGGTAACCGGCGTCGACCGTCCCGGGCGCATTGACCACGGAGATCCCGTGGCGGGCCGCCAGGCCGCTGCGCGGGTGGACGAACGCCGCATAGCCCTCGGGCAGGGCAATGGCGATCCCGGTCGGCACGAGGGCACGCTCGCCGGGGGCGAGCCGCACGGCCTCACGGGCGTGCAGGTCGACCCCGGCGTCGCCCGGCCTGGCCTGCACGGGGACCGGCAGGTCAGGGTCGAGGCGCTGGAGCGCCACCGGGACGGTGAGCATCGTGGGAGTCAGATCGTTGGTGTGGGATGGGTGATGGTGGATGGGTGGTGCCGGTCCGCCGCTGTCGCGGGGTCAGGCCGCGCACTCGGAGCAGACCGGCAGTCCGCCGACCTCCTTGGCCAGCTGGCTGCGGTGGTGCACCAGGAAGCACTTGGAGCAGGTGAACTCGTCCTGCTGACGGGGCAGCACGTGCACCGACAGCTCGACGTTGGACAGGTCGGCACCAGGCAGCTCGAAGCCCTCGGCCTGCTCGGTCTCGTCGACGTCGACGCTGCCGGAGGCCTTGTCGTTGCGGCGTGCCTTCAGCTCCTCGATCGAGTCCTCGTTGAGCTCGTCGTCGGTCTTGCGTGGGGCGTCGTAGTCGGTCGCCATCGTCTCTCCTTCAGTCGGCGTCCAGGGGTTCTCGCCCGGCAGAACGCATATCGCCCCCGTTTTGTGCCCGCACTGCAGGAAGCGATCTCCGATGTGTGTCGTCCGGCGGGATTGTGCCCTATCCGAGGGTGGTCGTGCGACCCGGGGCGCCACGGAGACGTTCCACCTCGCTGCGCAGGAGCTCCTGCGCGGCAGCGCCACCGGCGACCACCATCGCCTCCGACGGCGCGTCCTGGGCGCCGAGGCCGGTGACCACGCCGCCCGCCTCGGTGACGATGAGGACGCCGGCGGCCAGGTCCCAGACGTGGCAGCCGTCCTCGTAGTAGGCGTCCACCCGCCCGGCCGCGACGTGGCACAGGTCCACCGCGGCCGCACCGAGCCGGCGGATGTCACGCACCCGCGGCAGCAGGTCGGCCACGACCGCTGCCTGGCCGGTGCGCACGCCACGGTCGTAGGCGAAACCGGTGGCCAGGAGGGTCTCGCCCAGGTCCGCCACGTCGGTGACGTGCAGGGGCACCGGACCACCGCTGCCGGCCGGTCCGCGCCCCGCCCACGGGAATGCCTCGGTGCCGAACCAGGACAGCCACGCACCTCCTCCCCGGTGGGCGTGGAAGACCTCGTGGGTGGCGGGGTTGGCGACGGCCCCGGCCATCGGTCGCCACGCCCCGGGCGTGGTCGGGTCGCCCTCGACGACGGCGACGGACACCGCATACCCGGGCAGGTCGTAGAGATAGTTGACGGTGCCGTCGATGGGGTCGAGCACCCAGGTCAGGCCGGAGGTGCCGGTGATCCCGGTGCCCTCCTCACCGAGGACCCCGTCGTCCGGGCGCAGCTCGGCCAGCCGGGCACGGAGGTGCTCCTCGGAGCGGGTGTCCATGACCGTCACGACGTCGAGGTCGGTGCTCTTGGTGCGCGCGACGCCAAGGCTGTCGGGGCGCTCCTGCGAGATCAACCGCGCGGCGCCGACGGCGAGGCCGAGGGCGAGTTGGCCGAGGTCGCGCAGCTCACCCCCCCGCTCGGCGTCGGGGCCGTCTGCCGTAGGAGCTCCCGGCACGTCAGTCGCTCCCGCAGGCCGCCGGCCTGTCCACCCGCAGGTTGGGGCAGCACCCCGGGAGGCAGACCGCCGGACGCGGGTCCTGGCCGGGCCAGGTGGGCATGGCCACGTCTGCCCCGCGGGCCTGCGCCGCCCGCTCCAGGACGAGGTCGACCAGCCCGGCGACGAACTCCAGGTCGGTGCCGACGGTGGGCACGCGCAGCAGGTCGATCCCGAGCTCCTGGGCGGTCTCGACGGCCTCGGTGTCCAGGTCGAAGACGACCTCCATGTGGTCGGACACGAAGCCGATCGGGGCCAGGAGGACGTGCTCGACACCGCGCTCCTTGAGCACGGCGAGGTGGTCGTTGACGTCCGGCTCCAGCCACGGCTGGCTCGGCGGGCCGGAGCGCGAGCAGTAGGTCAGGTCGTGCTCGAGCTCCACGCCCAGGGTCCGGGAGGCCTCGGCGGTGATCGCGGCGGCCAGCTCCTGGTGCTGCGCCGAGTAGAGGTTGCCCTCGTCGTCGCCGGGGCCGGAGGTGTCGTCCATGGCGTCGGGGAGAGAGTGGGTGACGAAGACCAGGTATGGGGCCGCGCCCGTTCGATCCATCAGCTGCCGGGCGCCCTCGGTCACGATCCGGGTGTTGGTGCCCGAGAAGCCGGGGTGGTTCCAGTACTGGCGGATCTTGTCGACGAAGACCGTGCGGCCCTCGTCGGCCAGCTCCTGGAGGGAGGTGGCGATGTCCTCGCGGTACTGCCGGCAGGAGGAGTAGCTGGAGTAGGCGCTGGTGGTCACGGCGAGGATGCGCGTCATCCCCTCGTCGTGCGCCTGGCGCAGGGTGTCGGTCAGGAAGGGCTCGGAGTTGCGGTTGCCGAAGAGCACTGGCATCGAGATCTCCCGACGCTCCAGCTCGGCGTTGAGGGCGGCGATGAGCGCGCGGTTCTGGTCGTTGATCGGGCTCTTGCCGCCGAAGTGCAGGTAGTGCTCGGCCACCTCGGCGAGGCGCTCGTCGGGGATGCCGCGGCCCGCGGTGACGCGGCGGAGGAAGGGCATGACCTCCTCGGGCGCCTCAGGGCCGCCGAAGGAGACCAGGACGATGGCCTGGTAGGGCTCCAGCCCCGTGTCCCGGCTCTCGACGAGCGTCTCCTCCAGCACGGCCAGGGTCTCGTCCTCCTCGATCGTGGTGGGGTCGGCGGGGGTGGGCTCCGCGCCGGGCGCGGTGGTGGGCCCTGCGTCGGGGGCGGTGGTGGGCTCTGCGCCAGGCTCGGCCGGGTCGGAGGGGTCGGCGACGGGCTGGGTCATCAGCGTGCTCCTTGGGTGGGGGCGGTCGGGATCTGCAGGTCGAAGATGATGGCAGCGACGCGGATGATCAGCACGAGGCCGACGATCAGCCACATCACCGGGACGGTGAGGACGTCGAAGGAGTCGGCCACGACGACGGCCGTGGCGCCCAGGAGGGCGGGCACCGCATAGACCTCGCGCCGCAGGACCTCGGGGACCTGGCGGGCGAGGACGTCGCGCAGCGCTCCCCCGCCGACCGCGGTGATGCCGCCGACGAGGATCGCGGCCAACGGCGGGGCGTCGAGGGAAAGCGCCTTCATCGCCCCGGAGACCGAGAAGACCGCCAGGCCGACGGCGTCGAGGTACTTGACCGACTGGGAGATCAGACCCAGGCGCAGGTCCGGGTTGCGGCGGCGCAGGTTGGCCAGGGTCGGCTGGAAGGTCACCACGACGACCCCGGCGAGCAGGACGCTGGTGATGTACCAGGGGTTGGTGATGCCCACCGGGGGCACGTCGCCGAGGAAGACGTCGCGGATCATCCCGCCGCCCAGCCCCGTGATCCAGGCCAGGACCGCGATGCCGAAGAGGTCCAGGCGGGCGCGCACGCCGACGAGGCCCCCGGAGATGGCGAAGGCGAAGATGCCCACCAGGTCGAGGACCAGCAGCACGTTGTCGGAGGCGTCGGACATGGCGGGCACAGCGTATCCGCCGGTCCTGGGCGGCGTGGCCTGCCCGCGACGGGCCTGTGGTGATGGCAGAGTTGGGAAGCATGCAGCAGCTGCGTTTCACCGAGCTCGACGAACAGGGTCGCCTGGTCTTGGAGGACGAGTCGGGCACCAGGTTCGCCCTGCCCGTCGACGACCGCATCCGGGCCGCGCTCCGCCCACGACGGGTCGGCTCCGACCCTGAGCGCGCGCAGGCTTCGGCCACGCCGCGCGAGGTGCAGGCGATGATCCGGGCCGGCCAGAGCGCGCAGGAGGTGGCGACCGCGACTGGCTGGGAGCTGGTGCGGGTGCAGCGCTTCGAGGGGCCGGTGCTGGCCGAGCGCGAGCACGTGGTGGGTCTGGCCAAGGCTGCCGCGGTGCGGGCCCACGGGCGCACCGACGGCTCGCACACGCTGGACCGTCGGGTCCGGGAGCGTCTGCAGTCCCGCGGGGTGAACCCCTCCGACATCTCCTGGGACGCCGCCCGCAGCGAGGCGCACGGACCGTGGACCGTGCTGGTGATCTTTGAGGCCGGTGGGCGCGAGCGTCGGGCCGCCTGGCACTACGACGTCGTCGACCGCTCCATCGACGCCCTCGACGACGAGGCGCGCTGGCTGAGCGAGGACGAGCAGGCCCTCCCCGGCGGCCTGGCCGGGCACCCCCTCCTGGGCACCAGCACGGCCGAGGACGAGAGCAACGACCTCATGGCCACGATGCGGGCCCGACGCCAGCGGCGCTCCCGTCGATCGACGGGCAAGGCTGCGCCGTCCGACGGGCCGGAGCAGGGCGAGGAGACCAGCGACGAGCGGGTTGGCGACGACTCGACGCAGGCCAGCGACGCGAAGGCCGCAGAGGAGCATGCTGCTGCTGAGCCTGCACAGGCTGTGTGGCAGGCCGGGCCGGGCCAGACCGAGGGTGGCGAGACCAAGGATGGCGAGACCAAGGGTGGCAAGACCGAGGGTGGCAAGGCCAAGGGACGCCGGCCGTCGAAGCGCTCCCGTCCGGGCCGCGGTGCCAAGACCGGTGCCGGAGGCGGCGGCATGGTCGATGAGGTCCTCCCGCTGGAGGACCTTGCCATGGACGAGGCCACGATGGGCACGCCCCCGGCGGCGCACCCGCGCGGATCCTCCGCCGAGTCCCCGACCCCCGTGCACCCGGATCCCGAGGACGAGCTCGACGTCGACGGGGCGCTCGAGGACGTGGAGGAGCCGGAGGAGTCGGTCGAGGGCGTCTACGCCCGGACCCGTCACGACCCTTATGAGGTCAGCTTCGACGAGTTCTTCGGCACCGACGAGGACTATGACGACGAGGACGAGGGCGAGGACGTTCTTCAGGACGAGCTCGACGATGAGCTGGCGGACGAGGGCGACGACCTCGCCGACGGCGAGCTCGAGGAGGCGACCGGCCTCGCCGCCGAGGACGACGCCGTGGCGCAGCACGAGTCGGACGCCATGTCAGACGCCACCTCGGAGGCCGACCACCCTGCGGATGATGGGGCGCACGACGGCGCTGAGGACGAGGACGAGCACCACGACGAGGTCGAGGACCAGGACGAGGTGAAGGACGGGCAGGAGCCGGCGGATGAGCCCGCCAAGCCCCAGACCCAGCCCTCACGACGCTCTGGCCGGCCGAGCGTGCCGAGCTGGGACGACATCATGTTCGGCTCGGGCGGCAAGAAGCGCTAGCTCCCAGGGATCAGGTGGCCTCTTTCAGCCCCTACGGGTTTGCTCGCCAGGAGCGAGCAAACCCGTAGGGGCCGCGACATGGCCATCCGGGACCGCGATTTAGGCCGAGGGCAGGCCGGGGGCCAGGCCGGGGGGGCAGGCCGGGGGCCAGGCCGAGGGCAGGCTGCGGGCAGGCCGAGGGGAAGGCTCAGTCGGTGCGCTGCTCCGGCGCGGCGGGCAAGGGGCACAGGTCCAGGTCGAAGGGCAGCACGTCCGGCGACATCGACTGGGCTCGTGCGGCAGAGGCGTTCATCCGACGCATGTAGTGGCGTCGGCAGAGCATCTCGTACTCCACCGTGGGCGCGGCCTCCGCGTCGTCACCGTCCGCCGCCACGTCGCCGACCACGACCTGCTCACCCTCGACGACCATGACCCCGTCGACCACGCGGGCGTTGACGGTGGCGTGCTTGCCGCACCAGCACAACGCCTGCACCTGCAGCTGCTGGGTGCGGTCGGCGAGCTCGATGAGCCGCTGCGAGCCCGGGAAGAGCTGGGTGCGGAAGTCCGCGGTGATGCCGAAGGCGAAGACGTCGATGGCCATCTCGTCCACCAGCCGGGCCAGCTGCTCCACCTGGTCGGGGGTGTAGAACTGGGCCTCGTCGCAGATCAGGTAGTCGATCCGCCGGCCGTTCGTGCGCTGCTCCACCACCAGGTCCCAGAAGTCCAGATCGTCGGTGACCTCGAGCGCCGGCTTGGTCAGCCCGAGCCGGGATGAGAGCACCGCCTCGCCGGAGCGGTCGTGCTTGGTGAACAGCAGCCCGGCCCGCCCCCGGGTCGCGTGCGTGTGGTCCATCTGCAGCGCCAGGGTCGACTTACCGCAGTCCATGGTCCCGGTGAAGAAGACGAGTTCGGCCACCGGGGCAGTTTACGCACGGCCCTTCACGCCAGGCCCGGCCGGACCGGACAGGGAGCAGGTGACTCCGACAGTCACTGAGTCACAGGGCCCGATCGCGACCCTGCGGCCCCCTCCCCGCTCATGCCTGGTGCACCAGCAGCGGGATCGCCGTCTCGGCGTCGGTGATCGACCCGTGGTGCCCCCGCAGCCGGAGGACCTCCGGCCTCAGCAGGGTGGAGTCGAGCACGGTGGCGTCGGAGAGCATGGCGACGACCAGGTCCCCCACGCGCCGCTGCACCCCGTCGCGCACGACCGGACCGAACCAGCCGGCCTCGAAGGCCTCCTCACGCCGGAGCACGATCGCGTCCTCCCCCAGCTCCTCCCGCCAGCAGGCCGCGACGTCCTCGACCGCACCCGGCTCGCACCACACCTGAGGAGCGCGCGGCTCCCCCGCCAGCAGGCGCACGCCGTGCCCCAGCACGTCGTCGATCGCGAGATCGCGGCGCCGGTGATGGGGCGCCTCGATCATGCCGTGGTCCGAGGTGAGCACGATGACGGTGCCCTCGGGCACGGTGTCGGCGAGGGAAGCCGCATACCGGTCCAGAGCCTCGACCGCCTCGCCCCACTCCAGACCGTCGGGCCCATGGACATGACCCGTCTTGTCGACCTCGTCCCAGTAGGAGTAGACCAGCGCGCGCCCCTTGCGCCCGGCCCCGGCGAGGGCAGCGAGCACGCCGTCGCGACGTTCGTCGACCGTCTCCGCGTGCCGGTATCCCCCGCCGCGCAACGCCGCCCGGGTGAAGCCGGAGCCGTCGAAGAGCCCGCGGGAGACCGTCGTCATCGTGATGTCGAGCCGGCCGGCCTCCTGGAAGAGGGTGCGGTGGGGCTGGTAGTCCTCCGGCGTCGGTCCCTGCCTCCAGGCCAGGTGGTTGAACAGACGCTGCCCGCCGTCGAGCCCGGTCTGCCAGCCGATGACACCGTGGTCGCCGCAGAGGCGTCCGGTGCCGAGGCTGGTCAGGCTGGTCGCGGTCGTCGAGGGGAAGCCGCACCGGGCGTCCTCGTCCGCGGGGCGCATCGTGCGCAGGAACGGCGCGTGGCCGCTGCGGCGGGCCAGCTGGCGCGACCCCAGGCCGTCGACGAGCAGGATCACGACCCGACGGGTCTCCGGCAGCTGCCAGAGCGGGCTCGCGACGCCGTCGGGGAGGTGGCCACCCAGGGCGAGCAGGGCTGCCGGCACCACGGAGGACAGGCCCGTGCCGGGCGCGGGGGGCTGGTATGCGGCGCGCCCCGCCTCGACCTGGTGGGACTCGCGGCTCATCGACCGAGGCGGGCCGAGAGCTCCTGGGCGAAGGTCAGCGCCTGCTCCAGCCGCTGGACCCCGTCGGCGCCGGCGGATACGCGCACGGAGATGTCGTCACCGGCCACGGTGCCCTCATAGCCGTGGTCACCCTCGCACTCGGGGTCCTCGCACCCGGCCGGGATCAGGTCGACGCGGGCGACCGCGCCCCAGCCCAGGGTCAGGGTGACGGCGCGCCCCTCCAGGCTGCCGTCGTAGTTCTCCGGGTCCGGCACCACATGGGTGAGCATGACGCCGCGGACCTGCCGCAGCGGCACGGTCTCGCTCGTCGCGGTGGCCAGCCGCTGGTGCTCGGGACCCTCGTGGTCGTCGGCGTGGGCGATCACGAGGCGCCGGTCGGTGAGGACCAGCACGGTGAGGTGGTTGCGGACCGCGAGCTCGTCGAAGGTGGTCTCGGCGTGCACGAGGTGGCTGACGACCTGGTCCCGGCCGACCGCGGTCAGGACGACGTCGTGGACGACGGCCGGGAGGTAGCCGGCGCTCTCGATGTCGGCGACGAGCGAGTCAGGAAGGGGCGACCTCAGACGACGGACCATGGACCCATGGTGCCACCTGGGGCACGGGACGCGTCAGCGCCGGGTCAGGAGACCATCGCCCGACGCTCGGCGTCGGTGCGGGTCGGCGCCGGCGCCACCCGGATCGCCGCGCCCAGCACCTCGATGCCGTCCTGGTGGGCCATGACCGGGTTGAGGCGGACGCTGGCCAGCTCGGGGTGGTCGTCGGCCAGCACGGAGACGCGCGCGATCAAGTCGTGCAGCGCCGCCTGGTCGACCGGCATCGCGCCGCGGTATCCGTCCAGCATCGGCGCGGCCTTGATCGAACCGACCATGTCGGTGATGTCCACGTCCGTCAGCGGTGGGAAGCGGTGGGCGACGTCCCCCAACAGGTCGACCGGCACCCCGGCCACGCCGAAGGAGATGACCGGGCCGAACAGCGGGTCCTCGGCCGAGGTGATCTCCACGGCGACGCCGGCGGGAGCCATCTTCTGCATCGCGATCCCATCGGCGCCCATCGGGCTCAGGACCGCATCGAGGTCCCGGTAGGCCGCGCCGACCGCCTTGGGGTGGCGCAGCCCGGTCCGGATCCAGCCCTGCCCCGGCTGGTGCTGCAGCAAGGGCGAGGTCGCCTTGAGCACGACGGTGCCCTTGACCTCCTTGTAGGCCTCGACCGCCTCCTCGTCGGAGCCCAGCGGGATCACGGGCCACAGGGATATGCCGTAGGCCTCCAGGAGCGCAGAGGTCTCCTCGAGGGTCAGGTCGACCCCCTTGGGCGAGCGGGCCAGGGCGGACTCGATGATGTCGTGGACCGTGCGCCGGTTGATCCCCTCGGGGCGGACCCGCTCGCCGTGGTCGGTGCGCAGCCAGTCGGCGTAGTTGGTCGCTGCGGCCAGGGCGCGGACGGCGTCCTCGGGTGTGGGATAGGTGGGGACGCCCGAGCCGGGGGTGACCCCGCGCATGCCCAGGAAGGTCGCGACGCACGGCTTGCCGCTGGCCGCGACGGCCTGGCCGACGGCCTCGACGACCTCGGGGTCGATGTGGGCCACGGGCGGGATGAAGCAGGCTATGAGGGCGTCGACCTTCTCGTCGGCCAGCGCCGCCTCCACGACGCCACGGAAGGCGTCGACCTGGGCCTCGGCGTGCACGGCGACCGGGCCGTGCGCGATCTCCAGCTTGCGGGACCGGGCCGCGGCGGCGGCCAGGGAGCCGAGGGCGTCGCTGTTGGTCACGATCCCGACCCGGCGACCCTCCGGCAGCGGCTGGCTGAGGACCAGCTGGGCCACGTCGAACATCTGGTGGGTGTTGTCGGCCCGGATGACTCCGGACTGGCGCAACATCTGGTCGAAGGCCTCGGGCCGCTCCTGGGTGAGCCGGACCCGGTGCCCGGCGGGCAGCTCCTCGCCGCTGTAGCCAGACTTGATGACCACGACCGGCTTGATCGAGGCCAGCTTGCGGGCGATGCGGGAGAACTTGCGGGGGTTACCCATCGACTCCAGGTAGAGGCCGACGGCGGTGGTCTTCTCGTCGTCGAGCCAATACTGCATCAGGTCGTTGCCGGAGATGTCGACGCGGTTGCCGGCCGAGGCGAAGGAGGAGATGCCCAGGCCGCGGCGGGTGGCCGAGGCCAGCACCGCGATGCCGAGCGCGCCGGACTGGGCGAACAGGCCCAGTCCGCCGGCGGGCGGGACGTGCTCGGGCGCGGCGATCGAGGCGTTGAGCCGCACCTCGGGGTCGTTGTTGATCAGGCCGAAGCTGTTGGGCCCCAGGACGCGCATGCCGTGCCGGCGCGCCCGGGTCAGGAGGCGCTTCTGCAGGCGCACGCCCTCCCTGCCGGCCTCGGCGAAGCCCTCGGAGGCGACGATCACGGCGCGCGCGCCGGCGTCGGCGCACTCGTCGATCGTGGCCAGCACGTCGGCCGCCGGGACGGCGATGACGGCCAGGTCGATCCCGCCCTCGACGTCCTTGACCGAGACGAGGCTGGGGTGACCACCGATCATGGTGCCGGCCGGGGCGCGGTTGTTCACCGCATACACCTCGCCGGTGAAACCGCCGGCGACGATGTCGTCGAAGAAGGCCCGACCGACGGTGTCCTCCCGCCGGCTGGCGCCGATCACCGCCACGCGCCGCGGGTGGAGGACGGCGCGCACCGAGCGGGCCTCGGAGCGGTGCTCGCGGGACATCCGCACCGCGCGGGAGGCGTCGGTCGGCTCGATCTCGAAGGAGACCGCGATGACGCCGTCGTCGAACTCGTGGGCGACGTCGTAGCCCGCGTCCTTGAAGACCCCGATCATCTTGCGGTTCTGCGGGAGGACGTCGGCGACGAACTTCTTGACGCCGGCCTCGCGGCCGATGTCGGCCAGGTGCTCGAGCAGGACCGACCCGATGCCGCGGCCCTGGTGGTGGTCGGAGACGTTGAAGGCGACCTCGGCGACCGAGCCGCCGGACTCGAGACGGTCGTAGCGCCCGACGCCCGCCAGCTTGCCGTTGATCATCATCACCAGGGCGACCCGGTCGACGTAGTCGACGTGGGTGAACCGGTGCACGTCCTTGTCGGAGAGACGCTTGATCGGCGCGAAGAAGCGCAGGTAGATGGACTCCTCGGACTGCCCCGCGTGGAACTCGTGGATGGCGTCGACGTCGTCGGGGCGGATCGGGCGCACGTGCCCGACCATGCCGTCCGACAGGACGACGTCAGCCTCCCACTCCTGCGGGTATCCAGGGGGGAACTCGGAGGCTCCTCCGGCTGGCTGCTGCGCCTGGTCCGTCATGCCTCCACTATCCCACCACGGGGTCAGTCCACGATGACGTAGTGCCAGGTGTCACCCGCGTCGGTGCTCCGGTAGTAGGCGGCCGGGTTGCCGTCGCCCGTCCCGGACGCGGCCCTGGCCAGGTAGGTCGTCCCCGAGCCGAAGACGGGGGACGACAGCCGGCACTCGGTCGAGCGCGGGTGCTCCAGGGTCTGGCGGAAGGTGTCACCCGCGTCGTGGCTGACCCAGACGCCGTCCTGCGCGGCCAGGATGATGTCCTCGCCGTTGCCGGAGGCCAGTCCGCACATGCCCGGGGCCGGCACGGGCGGGGTGCCCAGCGGCTCCCAGGTCGCTCCGCCGTCCTCGGAGCGGAGCAGCTCCACGTCGGTCGGGGCCCCCTCCGGGCCGTAGGCCTGGCAGGCCATGATCAGGTCGTCCTCGCTGCGCGGGACACCGGTGACGTCCGCCCAGGCCAGGGGGCCACCGGAGCACTGCGCGGCGGGCCGCATGCTCGTCGCCTCGCCGCCGTCGACGGGGACACGCCAGAGCATGCCGTCCTCCGGCACCTGGCCCGGCACCGTGAGGTAGACCGCCGACTCGGTCCGACGGATCCCGTCGGGGATGGTCATCATGTCGCCGAGCGTCGTCGCCTCGCCCTCGGTGGCGTCCTCGGTCTGCGGGTCGAGGATGGCCAGCTCGACGTCCGTGCACGACCTTTCCCGGCAGTCTCCGGTGAGCACCATCATCTCGTCGGGCCAGATGTTGACCCTGAGCACCTGCTCGCCGCGGTGCGGCACCTCTGTCCACGTGGCGCCGAGGTCGTCGGAGCGCTTCAGGCCACCCTCGCCCCAGCCCCAGAGGACGTCCTCGGTGCGGTCCACGTTGCTGATGCCCTCGGCGTCGAGCCCGACGGGCTCGCCCCAGGTCTCGCCCCCGTCCTCGCTGAGGTAGAGCATCGTGCACATGGCCCCGGAGCCGTCGTCGCAGAGCTGGGTGCGGATGCTGGCCAGGCTGTTGCCCAGGCCCATCGCCGGGTAGGCCCAGCCACCGTCGACCGCCGGCGGTTGAGGGTCCTCGGTGTCGGTGGGCTCGTCCCCGGGTGTCTCGGGACCACCCGTGGTCTCCTCGCCCGCGTCGGTGGTGCCGGGTGCCGCCGCGTCCGTGGTCGGCTCCTCCGTCGTGGGAGCCGGGGCGGTGCCACCGTCGTCGGTGGGCTCCTCCGTGGTCGGCCCGGTCGTCCCGTCGTCGGAGGGCTCCTCCGTCTCCTGCGGCCCGGTCGACGGCGCGTCGTCGGAGATGGAGACGCTCGGCGGCGCGGGCGAGGGCGGCTCGTCGCCGCCCTTGAAGGCCTGGGAGAGCACGAGCGCGATCACGCCGATGCCGGCCGCCGCGGCGGCTCCGGCCAGCCAGGCCGGACGGCGTGAGCTGCCGCCGCCCCGTGCCTGGCGACGGATGTGCTGCCAGGTCAGGTCGTCGGCCTGGTGCTCGCGGATCTGGGCCCGGTGGGCCTCGAAGAAGTCGCGGACGATGTCTGGTCCGCCCTCGTCGAGCTCTCCGCCGTAGCCGCGGTGGCCGTCGCCGCCATGTCCGTCGCTATGGCCATCGCCGTGGTCGTCGCCGTACGCGTCGCGGTAGTCGTCGCGGTAGTCGTCGCGGTAGTCGCGGTCACCGGAGTCGCCGGTGACGGACAGACGCTCGGTCGCGTCCGCATACCCTCCGCCGTCGTCCCGGAAGCCATCGTGGTCGAATCCCTCGTCCGGGGAGTCGCCCGATTCGTCCCAGCGGTCGCGCCAGTCACGGTGGCGGGGGTCGCGGGGGCCCTGAGGGGGGTAGTCGCCGGTGCTCATCGTGCACTCTCCAGCAGTCGCGCGAGCCGGGCCCGCGCATCGAACAGATCACGCTTGACCGTCCCCTCCGCACGGCCGAGCTCTCGCGCGACCTGACCCACGGTCAGGTCGGCGAAGTAGTGGAGCAGCACGGCCATCCGCTGCCGCTCCGGGAGGGACTCGACGGCGTCGCGCACGCTCAGCACCTGCGCCAGGTCGGCGCCGGGCGTGGCCACGTCGGGGTCGACGACACCGTCCTGGTAGCGCTGGTAGGCGGACGCCTCACGGCCCCGCTTGCGCCAGTGGTCGCGGACGAGATTGCCGGTGGTGGCGTAGAGCCAGGCCCGGGGCTCTTGCACGTCGTCGAACTTCTGCACCAGGCGGACGAACGCCTCCGTGGCGAAGTCGTGCCCGAGGTCCCGGTCGTCGACCAGGTGACTCGCCCAGCCTGCGAGCATGCCGAAGTGGGCCATGTACAGCTCCCTCACACCGTCGTGCGCCGTGACGACTGGTGGAACCATCGAAGTCCCTCCTGGTTGACCGCCCTGACGCCTACCTTCACACACCGCCCACAGCCCGTGCACGCGACTCGCGAGGCAGCGAGCACCGGATCTGACCCGGCTAGGTGCACGACCGACAGGGGTCTGCACCTTCTGAGACGCCGCAGGAGCCACGGCGGTTGGGGGCGTGCCAGGATCTTTGTCATGGAGTTCAAGGACGTGGTGCGCAAGCGCCGGATGGTGCGGGCCTACGACCCGGGCCGGCCGGTGCCGGACGAGCTGGTGGACACCGCGCTGCGGCACGCGATCCGCGCGCCCAGCGCGGGCTTCTCCCAGGGCTGGGACTTCCTCGTGCTGCGTGAGCCTGCCGACCGGGAGCTGTTCTGGACGAGCACGACCGACGGGGGCGACCCGGACTCATGGCTCCGGGGGCTCATGACGGCCCCCGTGCTCATCGTGTGCCTGTCCGATCCCGACACCTATCTCGACCGTTATGCCGAGTCGGACAAGGGCTGGACCGACCGGGACGAGAGCCGCTGGCCGGTCCCCTTCTGGGACGTGGACACGGGCATGGCCGCGCTGCTGATGCTGCTCACCGCCGTGGACGAGGGCCTGGGCGCGCTGTTCTTCGGCGTCCCGGTCGAGCACCACGGGACCGTCCGTGAGGCCTTCGGCATCCCGGACGGTCGGCGCTTCGTCGGCGTGGTCGCGATGGGCTACCCGGCGCCCGACCGGCGCTCCCCCTCGCTGAGGCGCGGGCGTCGCCCGGTGGAGGAGGTGGCCCACGAGGGGCGGTTCGGGACCCCGTGGGTCAGGAACGCACCATCCTGACGGCCGCCCCGACGGCCAGCACCACACCGACCCCGAGCACCAGGACCGACGCCGCGCTCATGAGCACACCGTCGGGCGCGAAAGCCTTCATGACGGGGCCGGCCACGACGATGAGCAGCGCGGCGAGCGCGAGCAGGATCTCGGGACTGTGGTCGAACGGATGGGCCAGCTGGGCGGCGATCGAATCGTTCCTGCGGTGCTGCGGTCGGACGCTCTCTGCGGTGGTCATGCCGATACCCCTTCCGTGAGGTGGGGGACGACGCCCCCTGCGCGCCGTCCTCACACCCATAGATGTCCGGAGGGGGTGGTTTGGTTGTGCCTCCCGGTCAACCGTTACCGGAACGTGACCTTCACGGGGGTGAGCTGTGCGGGGGTGAGCTGTGCGGTGGTGAGCTGTGCGGTGGTGAGCTGGGCGGTGGTGAGCTGCTCCCGTGGTGAGCTTCGCGCAGGGGTGAGCTTCCTCATACCAAGGAGAGGAAGGAATCCACCTCGGCCCGCGTCGGCGCCGTCGCGGGACCACGACGGGTGACCTTGATCGCCCCCGCGGCGTTGGCGCGGCGCGCCGCCTCCAGCCAGGGGGTGTCGAGCGCACGCTCGGCGCACAGCACCCCCGTGTGGGCATCGCCCGCCCCGTTGGTGTCGACCGGCGTCCGGGGGAAGCCGGGGACGTAGGTCGTCGAGCCGTCCACCCGGACGAAGCAGCCCTCGGGCCCGTCGCGAACGATCACCACGGCATCCTCGGGCAGCCGCTCGACCACCGCGGCGCAGGAGGCCTCGACGTCCTCGACGCCGGTCAGCTCGCGGGCCTCCTGGGCGTTGGAGGTCCACACGTCGGTGAGCGCGAGGATCCGTCCGGCGAGGTCGGTCGGCATGTCGGCGAGCGCGGCGCCGGGGTCGAGCACGACGTCGACGCCCTCCTCCAGGCCCTCGAGCCAGGCCAGCAGGGGATCACGGGTGGGCGGGTAGAGGCTGTAGCCCGTCACGCACACCAGGTCGCCCGCCCGCGGGGCGCTGGTCTGCAGGGACCCGACGCTGATCTGCCGCTCGGCGCCGTAGGTCGTCACGAACGTCCGCTCGGCGCTGGGCTCGACGAGCACGACGCAGATGCCGGTGTCCTGACCCTCGACGGGCGGCGCCGTCACGACCACGCCCTCGTCGGCCAGCGCGCGGCGGATGAGCTCGCCGTTGGGTCCGTCACCGTGGGCACCGGCGTGCAGCGCCTCGGCACCGGTCCGGGCGGCCGCGAGGAGGATGCTCACCGCTCCCCCGGCGTAGCGCCGGTAGCTCGAGGCGTTGACGTTGCCCCCTCGCACCGGGAGGCCGGGGACCTCGAGGACGACGTCGACCAGGGCCTGCCCGGTGTGGATCACTCTGCCGCTCACGGGAGCCAGCCTGCCACGATGTCCCCATGAGCACCGCTACCTCCCGCGTCCTGTCCGGCCTCGACCAGATCCGTCCCTGGCTCGAGGACCTCTACACCCACCTGCACGCCCACCCCGAGCTGTCGATGGCCGAGCACGAGACGGCCGCTCGGGTCGTTGCCGAGGTGGAGGCTTTCGTGGAGGGCCTGGGATCTGCGGGTATGGGGTCACGCCCCGAGGTCGAGACCGTGACCGGCATCGGGGGCACCGGGGTCGGGGTCGTGGTGCGCAACGGCGAGGGTCCGACCGTGCTCGTCCGCGCCGACATGGACGGCCTCCCTGTCGAGGAGGACACCGGCCTGCCCTACGCCTCGACGGTGCGCACGACCAACCGTGAGGGCGAGACGGTCCCGGTGATGCACGCGTGCGGGCACGACACCCACGTCGCGACCCTGCTCGGGTCGCTGCGTCTGCTGCTGGCCGAGCCGGAGAGCTGGTCGGGGACGCTGGTCGCGGTCTTCCAGCCGGCGGAGGAGCAGTACAACGGCGCCGAGGCGATGGTCGCCGACGGCCTGGTCGACAAGCTCCCCCGCCCCGACGTCGCGCTGGGCCAGCACGTCCTGCCCGGGCCGGCGGGGTCGGTCCAGGTGGCGGGCGGGCCGATCATGGCCAGCTGCGACGACTTCCGGATCACGCTGCGCGGCAAGGGCGGTCACGGCTCGGCGCCGCACACCGCGATCGACCCGGTCGTGATGGCGGCCTCCCTGGTGATGCGTCTGCAGACCGTGGTCTCGCGTCAGGTGTCGCCGCGGGCGACGGCGGTGGTCACGGTCGGGCGGATCGTGGCCGGCACCAAGACCAACATCATCCCCGAGCACGCGGTCCTGGAAGGGACGGTGCGGACCTACGACGACGCCGTGGCCGCGCACTGCCTGGAGGTCATCGAGCGGACCGCCCGCGCCGAGGCCGCCGCCTGGGGCGCCCCGGAGCCGGGCTTCGAGACCTTCGACCACCTGCCCGTCACCGACAACGACCCCGCCACCACCGACCGGGTCCGCCAGGCGCTGACCGAGGAGCTGGGGGCCGAGATGGTCCGCGAGTTCGAGCCGGAGATGGGCAGCGAGGACTTCTCCGAGCTGCCCAACGCCTGGGGCGTGCCCTACTGCTACTGGGGATTCGGCGCCTTCGACGCCGTCGAGTGGGCGGCGAAGGAGGCGGAGGGCCGCACCGGCGACTTCCCCGACAACCACTCCCCCTACTTCGCCCCCGTCATGCAGCCGATGCTCGACACGGGCGTGCGGGCGATGGTCGCCGCCACGATGGCCTGGGTGGGCCGCTGACCGGCGATCCGCCCAACTGCAACCTCGGCAGATGCCAGATCTGGCGCCATCGGGCAGGTTTGGCGACATCGGCGGTGCCGCAGGGCTTGACCAGCACGTCAACCGGCCAGATACCGGCCCGACCGGCCGGTTATAACTGGCCGGTCGGGCCGACATCTGGCTGGTTGACGCTGACGGCAGGTTCAGCCCGGGGACGGAACAGCGCGTCTCTCGCCTAGAGGCGGCTGGGGAGGGCGATGCGGCGGGCCCATACGGCCATCCAGCCGGCGCCGGCGAGCGCCAGGCCACCTACGGCCAGGACCGCGGCCTGGGTGGAGGCGACGACGAGCAGCAGGGAGACCAGGCCAGGTCCGCCGAGGACACCCACGCTGGAGAACAGCGCCCAGATCCCCAGGAAGCGGGCACGCCCCACGGCCGGGCTCAGGTCGGCACCGATCGTCATGTTGATCCCGGCGCCGAGCCCGTTGCCGACCGACATGACCACGACCGCGGCGACGACGCCCCACCAGCCGTGCGCCAGCGGCAGCACGAGGAACCCGCTGCCGTAGACGACCAGGCAGGTGATGAGGATCGGCGAGCGTCCCAGGCTGTCCTTGAGCCGCCCGGCGGGGAACATCAGCACGACCTCGACCGCGGCACCGATGGCGACCGCCAGCGAGATCTGCGAGGCGGTCAGACCGACGTGCACGCCCCAGAGCTGGATCAGCACCGGCTGGGCGACGCGCGCCACGGCCAGGGTGCTGATGGCGATGCCCGCCAGGAGCACCGCGTCCCACCGCACGTCCAGACGCCCCATGAAGCGGGACCCGTTCCCCGTCCCCGTGGGCGGCGGGCCGCTCAGCGGTGGGGCGCTCAGCGACGGGGCGCTCAGCGACGGGGACTCCGGTGCCGCCCGGGCTAGGCGCTGCTCGGCCGCCTCACCCCCGAGGCGCGGACTGAGCAGGATCGCGACGGCGAGGAGGCTGCATACCGTGGACAGCACGTAGACCGACCACAGCGGCGCGACGAGCATGAGCAACCCGCCCAGCAACGGTCCCCCAAGCGCGCCGATGCGCATCGTGCCGCCCAGCGCCGTCATCGCCCGCCCGACCTCGCGGGTGGGGACGCGCTCGGCGACATAGGCCTGCCGCGCCAGGCTCCAGACGTTGACCGCGGGGGCGCGCAGGAAGGTCGCGGCCATGAAGAGCGCCAGCGCCCCTCCCCCGCCCCACACCATCGACGCCACGACCACCGCGGTCAGCGCGGCGGCGGCCAGGGTGGCCAGGGTCATCGCGCGGTGGTCGCCGACGCGGTCGATGAGGTGGCCGGCCGGGACGGTGGTGGCCAACGAGATCGCGCCGACGATCGCCACGATGAGGGCGGCGAGCGAGGCCGAGGCGCCCAGGTCCATCGCGGCCAGCACCGAGACGGGCACGGTCGCACCGGCGGCCACGCCGAAGAGGACCGAGGGGGCCAGGACGGGCCAGAGGAGGCGGCGATACATCGAGGGGTGGGGCGCCCCGGTCGCGGCCCCCGTCACGTCCCCAGCACCCGCGCCTTGGCGGCGCTGAACTCCTCCTCGGTCAGCAGCCCGGCCTCGCGCAGGCGACCCAGCTCGGTCAGGTGGCCGATGAGCAGGTCGGCCTGAGCCACCCGCTCGTCGCCCTCCTGGACCTCCGGCGGGCCACCGGCCTGGGGGTCGTGGTCCTGCGGGTCGGGACCATGGCGAAGCGGCCCCAGCCCAGGAGTCTCCAGGCGGAGCATCCGGCCCCCGGCGCGGGCCGCGGCCCACGTCTCCTCGAACAGGTCCAGCGTCTCGGCCTTGGTGTTCAGGTAGCCCAGGGGCAGAGAGTCACCCTCGAGCGGCACGGCGTGGACCGTGCCGTAGCGCAGCACGCCCTTGCGCTGCACGAAGACCTCCTGCAGCTCGGACAGCTCCAGCGACTCGACCAGGTGGCGGGCGCCGTTGCTGACCGGGCTCAGGCTGAACACGCGTGCGTCGGTGAGCACGAGGACCTCGACGTCACCGCTGAAGCGCGACAGCGCGAAGATCCCGACCACCTGCTCCCCCGCGCGGCACTCACGTTGCGCGGAGGTGCGGATCTCGGCGAGCTTGGACCTGGCCAGGGTGGGATCGACGCGCACGCCCCCATCCTGCCCCACACGGGTCTACTGGGCGGTCCAGCCCCCGTCCATCGTGTATGAGGTGCCCGTCACCATCCCGGCGTCGTCGGTCATCAGGAAGGAGGCCAGCGCGGCGATCTCGGCCGGCTCGATCAGCCGCTTGACCGCCGACCGGGTCAGCATGATCTTCTCCACGACCTCGCTCTCGGGGATCCCGTGGGTCCTGGCCTGGTCGGCGATCTGCGCCTCGACCAGCGGGGTCCGGACGTAGCCGGGGTTGATGCAGTTGGAGGTGACGCCGTGCGGGGCGCCCTCCAGGGCCGTCACCTTGGACAGTCCCTCCATCCCGTGCTTGGCCGAGACGTAGGCCGACTTGAAGGCCGAGGCCCGCAGGCCGTGCGCCGAGGAGACGTTGATGATGCGGCCCCAGCCCTGCTCGTACATGTGCGGCAGCGCGGCGCGGATGAGCAGGAAGGGCGACTCCAGCATCAGCCTCTGGATGAGCCGGAAGTCGTCGGGCACGAACTCGTGGATCGGCGCGACCCGCTGGATCCCGGCGTTGTTGACCAGGACGTCGCACTCGAGCTTGAGGTCCTCCAGCGCCGCGGTGTCGGCGAGGTCCACGACCCAGGTCCGACCTCCGACCTCGTCAGCCATCTTCTGGGCGGCGTCGGCGTCTCGGTCGGCGACCACGACGGTGTGCCCGTCCGCCGCGGCGCGGTGGGCGATGGCCGCCCCGATCCCGCTGGCTCCTCCGGAGACCAGAACTGTGCGTGTCGTCATGGAAGTAGGTCTACACCATCGTGCGGGGCTCAGCGTGCATCTGGGAGCCGCATCCCGCGGACCAGCTTGACCACGGTCCACGCCAGGACCACCAGGTAGGCGATGAGCAGGGCGATGATCACCCAGCCCACGGTCGTGATGTCGTTGTCCGCGCAGGTGTCCACCCCCTCGGAGGTGACCTCGCACTGCTCCCAGGCGGTCATGCCCGCGAAGCCGACCACGACCATGGCGATCGGCATGGCGGCGCCCAGGACGATCCCCGCCCATGCCTTGAGGGTCGGTGTCCAGCGCCGGGCGGTGAAGACCATGACCAGTCCGACGATCCACATGGGGATCGCGAGCGGCCAGAGGATGAAGAGCACCGCGGCACCGAGGAGCAGCGCGATGGCGGCGGCCTCGCGCGCCCCCGTGTCGGGCCTGTCGGTGCCCGGGACCGGGCCGGGCTCCGGGCGGGCGCCGACCGCCGCGTCGACGAGCTCGGCCGGGTCGCCGAGACGGTCGATCGTGTCCCGGACGGTGGCCTCGTCGGCCTGCGGCCCGAGGGCCTCGGCGAAGTGCTCACGGATGTTGGCCTCGAGCTCTCGCCCCTCATGGGCGGGCAGCCGGGTCGCCTCCTGGTGCAGCCGGTCGAGGTAGTCACGCACGAGTGGGTGGTCGAGCATGCTCATCATCAGAGGTCCTTTCCGAGGATCTGGTCCACCGAGTTCTTGAAGTCGGTCCAGGAGCGGGTGAAGTCGGCCAGGGCGCGTCTGCCCTGGTCGGTCAGGGAGTAGTAGCGACGGGGCGGACCCGTCGGCGACTCGCGCCACGAGGTCTGGACGGTCCCGTCCTTGCGCAGCCGGCTCAGCAGGGGGTAGATCGTCCCCTCGCTGGCGAGCAGGCCGGCCTCCGAGAGCTCGGTGACGAGGTCGTAGCCGTAGCGCTCCTCGTGCTCGAGCAGGGCGAGGACGCAGTGCTCGATCACTCCCCTGCGCAGCTGCGTCATCGCGGGTGCCTCTCTCATGTCTCACAAGGTACTGGATGCCTACCTTGCACCGCAAGCATCTGGGGATGTCTCGTGCGTCACCCCGCCACGCGCTCCCCAGCCTCCCCGGGACCGGCGCGGGCACCGCATACCCTGAATCGGTGCGGGCGCAGCCCGCAGGCACGACAGCGCAGCTTCGACACCGAAAGGCACGCCCGCCCCACCATGGCCCGCCGCAAGCCCCCGCAGGAGCAGGACCTCTTCGACGTCGAGGAGAAGATCGTCGAGATCGACGTCCAGGACGAGATGGAGGGCGCGTTTCTGGAGTACGCCTACTCGGTCATCTACTCCCGCGCGCTGCCGGACGCCCGGGACGGGCTCAAGCCGGTGCAGCGGCGGATCCTCTTCTCGATGAACGAGATGGGGCTGCGGCCCGACCGCGGCCACGTGAAGTGCTCGCGGGTGGTCGGTGACGTGATGGGTAAGTACCACCCGCACGGCGACACCGCGATCTACGACGCGATGGTCCGGATGGCGCAGGACTTCACCATGCGCCTGCCCCTGGTGGACGGGCACGGCAACTTCGGCTCGCTGGACGACGGGCCGGCGGCCAGCCGCTACACCGAGGCCCGGATGGCCCCGGCCGCGCTGCTGATGACGACCAGCCTGGACGAGAGCACGGTCGACTTCGTCCCCAACTACGACGAGCAGCTGATGCAGCCCGAGGTGCTGCCTGCCGCATACCCGAACCTGCTGGTCAACGGCGCCTCCGGGATCGCGGTCGGGATGGCGACCAACATGGCGCCGCACAACCTGGTCGAGGTCATCGGCGCGGCGCGCCACCTCATCGCCAATCCTGAGGCCGATCTGGAGGCGCTGATGCGCTTCGTGCCCGGCCCGGACCTGCCGCTGGGCGGGCGGATCGTGGGGCTGGAGGGCATCCGCGAGGCCTACGAGACGGGGCGCGGGTCGTTCCGGACGCGGGCGACGGCGCGGATCGAGAACATCACCGCCCGCAAGAAGGGCATCGTGGTGACCGACCTGCCCTACCTGGTGGGGCCGGAGAAGGTCCGCGAGCGGGTCAAGACGCTGGTGCAGTCCAAGAAGCTGCAGGGCATCTCGGACATCATCGACCTGACCGACCGCAAGAAGGGCCTGCAGCTGGTCATCGAGATCAAGACCGGCTTCAACCCAGAGGCGGTGCTGGAGCAGCTCTACAAGCTGACCCCGCTGGAGGAGTCCTTCTCGATCAACAACGTCGCGCTCGTCGACGGGCAGCCGCGCACGCTGGGTCTGAAGGAGCTGCTGCAGGTCTACGTCGACTTCCGCACCGACGTGGTGCGGCGGCGCACCCAGCACCGGCTGGGCAAGAAGCAGGAGCGCCTGCACATCGTCGAGGGTCGCCTCATCGCGATCCTGGACATCGACGAGGTCATCCAGCTCATCCGCTCCAGCGACGACACGGCGATGGCGCGGACCCGGTTGATGCAGGTCTTCGACCTCTCCGAGGTGCAGGCCAACGACATCCTGGCGATCCCGCTGCGCAGCCTGACCAAGTTCAGCCGGATCGAGCTGGAGACCGAGCGCGACGATCTGGCCCGTGAGATCGAGGCCCTGGAGGCGATCCTGGGCGATGAGCAGCTGCTGCTGCGGGTGGTCTCCGACGAGCTGGCCGAGGTCGCCAAGGAGCACGGCACCCCCCGGCGCACGGTGCTCCTGGAGAGCGACGGGGCGGCGGGTATGCAGTCCGCCGCGGGCGCCGCTTCCGTCAAGGGCGGCGGCGCCTCCCTCGAGGTCCCGGACGACCCGTGCTGGGTGCTGCTGTCCTCCACCGGGCTGCTCGCGCGGACCACCACCGACGACGAGCTCGGCAGCGGCGGTCGGCGCAAGAAGCATGACGTCGTGCTCTCCACCGTGCGTGCGACGGCCCGTGGCGAGGTCGGCGTGGTCACCACGGCCGGGCGGGTGCTGAAGCTGTCGGTCATCGAGCTGCCGACGCTGCCGCCGACCAACGACTCCCCCTCGCTGTCCGGCGGGGCGCCGCTGTCGGCCTATCTCGACCTGCCGCCCGGGGAGAAGGCACTGGCGCTGTGCACCCTGACCGGCGAGGGCCCGGGGCTGGCGCTGGGCACGCGGGCGGGCGTGGTGAAGCGGGTCCACCCGGACTACCCGGGCAACAAGGACTCCTTCGAGGTCATCGGGCTCAAGGACGGCGACACGGTCGTCGGCGCTGTCGAGCTGACCACCGGCGAGGAGGAGCTGGTCTTCGTCACCGACAACGCCCACCTGCTGCGCTTCTCCGCCTCGCTGGTTCGGCCGCAGGGCCGGGCCGGCGGTGGGATGGCCGGCATCAAGCTGGCCGCCGGGGCGAAGGTCGTCGGCTTCCACGCCGTCGACACCGGCGTGGAGAACGTCGTGGTCACCGTGGCCGGCTCCGAGGGCGCCCTGCCCGGGACCGAGGCCGGCACCGTCAAGGTGACCGACCTGTGGGCCTATCCCGCCAAGGGCCGGGCGACCGGCGGCGTGCGCTGCCACCGCCTGCTCAAGGGCGAGGCCGCCCTGATCCTGGGGTGGACCGGTGCGGCCCCGCCGATGGCGGCGACCAGCTCGGGCACCGCGGTCGACCTGCCGGAGACCAACGACAAGCGGGACGGCTCAGGAGTCCCGGCGCAGGCACCGATCGCCGCGGTCGGCTGAGGTCGCCCGTCACCCAGGTGCCGCGGCTCAGCGCCGGGTGAGCCGGAGCAGAACTCCGCCCAGTGACGCCCCTGTGCTGCCGATTCTGAAAAATTGGCGGCACGGGGGCGTCACTGGGCGACGTTGGTCCGTTCAGCCGGCGGAGGCGGCGCCCTGGTCGCCGGAGCGGCGAGCCTTCCGCATCAGCCGGAAGGGGTCGATGACGTCCCAGAGCAGCACCAGTGCGAAGATCACCCCGAAGATCCACCCGTTGAAGGTGAGCCAGTCGCGCGCCTGCTCGGGGCGGACGAGCTCGAAGGCCTCCGGCGTGAAGAGCGTGCCCGTGGCCAGGAGGACCAGGATCGGCAGCCCGACGAGGATGTTGGACGCCATGTTCATGAGCGCCGTAGTCATGCTCCATCGCCCCCGGACCATGACGACCGCGAGGGCCACGACTCCGAGAACCAGCCCGGCCACGGCCACCCACCGCCACTGCAGCGCAGTGTCGGTGAGCAGTGGGTAGGTCCGTCCCTCGAAGCGGAGCGGGCGGTCGGCGGCCGACAGCAAGGCGATGCCGACGACCGTGAAGACCATCATCCAGGCCGCATCGCCCCAGCCCACCTGCCGCGCCTGGGGACCGTCCGGCAGCTGCTCGGGCGTCCAGTCCCGGGTGGGCACGAGGTGGGAGACCTGGTCGGGGTCGGCGCCGGTGCGCTCGGCGATGACGAAGCCGAGGGTGACCCAGCCGGCCACCTGCAGGGCCGCCCCCACTGCGCCCCAGAGCGCGTCGCTGACCATTCCGGCGGCGTTCCGGCCCTCGACCACCCCCAGGACCAGGATCACCAGGGCGACCGTGACGGGAAGGATCGCCAGGAGGATCTTGAGGACCGCCAGCCACGCGTCGTAGAACGCCGGCCCGATCAGGTAGCGCTGGGTGCCTCGATAACCGGCCGCGAGCGTGGCGGGATGCCCCAGCCCCATGATCGCCTCCCGCTCAGCGGCCTCCGGATCCACCCCCGGAGCCCGGCCCTCGACGGCCTCCAGGATCTGGGAGCGCAGCTCCCGGGCGATGTCGGCCCGCTGCCCCTCGGGCAGGTGAGCGGCGACAGCGTCGATATAGCGGTCGGTCAGCGTGCTCATGACGATGCCTTTCTGATCACACGGTCCAGCGAGGTCCTCAGGGCGCGCCACTCCCCCGTCAGCACGGTGAGCGCCGCCAGCCCTGCGGCGGTGAGGGAGTAGAACTTGCGGGGCCGGGACTCGTCGGTGTTCCACTCGCTGGAGAGCAGCCCCTGGCCCTCCAGCCGGCGCAGCAGCGGGTAGAGCGTGTTGCCGTCCACGTGGATCCCGGCGGCCTCGAGCTCCTGGAGCAGGGAGTAGCCATACTTCGGCTCCCCCAGCAGCGCCAGGACGGCCACGACGACAGATCCGCGCCGCAGCTCCTGCGCGTGGATCGCCAGCGTGTCCTCGGTGCCCATGCTCACACTATACAGTGTGACACACACTATTGGGCGAGGTGGGGATCACCATCGCCGTGATCGGTCCGGGGTCAGACCCAGATGGCTGCGTCGAGCCCGTCGCCGAAACGCTCCGGGGGATCCGGTATGCGGTCCGCCTCACCTCGCGCGACCCTCGCCGCGCTCCAGGCCACGGCGGCCGCGTCGAGCAGGTCGTGGACGTCCCTGCCCTCCAGGTCGACCGAGGAGGGGACGGTGATGCCGCTGGCACGCAGCACGCCGAGCCGCTCGACGGCCCCCTCGACCTGGCGCTTCTTGGTCGGCAGAGGCTCACCGGCCATCCGGGCGAAGGAGAGTTCGGGGTGCACCTCGACCACCCGCAGCCGGGTGCCGCTGCGGACGAACCCGTCCACGTCGAGGATGGCCCGGCGCAGGCCGTAGCTCTGGGCGCTGAGGCTCGTGCCACCGGTGCGCTCGACGCTGATGGCGCGGGCCTCGGCGTAGGTCTCGGCGCTGAGGGCGTCCCGGACCGGGGTGTTGAAGACCGAGCTGGCCTTGTGCCCGAGCCGCTGGCGGGCGAGCTGGTCGGCCCGGCGCGGGCCTGTCTCGGGCAGCCCGATCGGGGTGTCGATGCCGACCGCGGCCAGCGTCGCCTGCTGGGTGGCCCGGTCGACGAGCGTGCGGATGTCCGGCGCCGAAACCAGCCGCACCTCCCCCGTGCCGGAGATCGGCAGCAGCGCCCCGACCCAGCCACCTCGCGAGCCGTCGGCACCCAGGACCCAGGGGTCGACCATCCGCCCGCGAGAGCCGCTCGGATCTGCTGCCGGGGCAGATGACCTCTCCGGCCGCAGCAGGGCGCACACCTGCTCCACAGCCTGCTCCGGCCCATCCGCCAGGACCAGGCTCGGCGCGCCGTCCGTCTCGTCCTCGAGGGTGAGCAGGTGGTCGGCCTCGACGAGCACCACGGGGACCCCGGTGCGCCGGGCGAGAGCGATTTCGCTGAGGGTCCCCCAGCTGGAGCCGACGGCGATGATGGCGTCGCTGGAGCGGACCAGTAGCGCGTTGCGCATCTCGCCCATCCCGGTCGGGATCGTGAGGGTCAGGTGCGGGTTGGCCGTGGCCCGGTCGTCACCGGGCAGCAGGCCGATGCTGGTCCCGCCCGTCTCGGAGCACCCGCGGGCCGCGCCGGCCATGACGCCGCCCAGGCCACCGGTGACCACGACGAAGCCCTGGCGCGCCAGCAGCCGGCCCACCTCGACCGCCAGCTGCACCAGCTCGGCCGTCGCGCCCTGGCCCGGTCCCACCACGCCGACGTAGCTCACCTGTCGCCGTCCTGACCGTCGACCTCGTCACCGGCGTCGCCGTCGATCCTGCGGGGACCGTCTCCCGGACCGCCCCCGCCCTCGTCATGTGTCGGCAGCTCGGGTGGCCCGGGCAGGTCCAGCCGCCTCGGGGGTGCCCCCTCCAGGTCTTCCAGGGTGAGGCGGGCGGCGTCCACGGCGGTCGTGTCGGCCCTGACCCGCTCCAGCTCCGCCCTGGCCAGCGCGACCCGCTCGTCCCTGGTCGCCCGCGCGGAGTCGAGATTGCGGACGGCGGCCTCACCGGCCACGACCAGCCGGCGCGCACCCTCGAGCTGGGCGGGCTTCAGCTTGACCACGTCGCCCCAGGCCGGGTCCGTGACGGTGAGGTAGACCTCCCGGTGGTCCTCGCTGACGACGTTGCCGTTCTTGACCAGGCTCTGCACCGTGCCGGTGACCTCGACCTCGAAACGGGTCCGAGCGCTGAGCTGGTGCTCGACACCGCGCAGGACGATGGCGAGGGGGTGCAGGGCGACCGGCCCCACGGACACCAGGGCAGGGTCCTGCCCGGCCTTCGCCAAGGCCTTCTCAGCCCTGCGGATGCCCCGGCGGTGCGTGCGCTCGGCGCGCTTGAGCTGCTTGCGGGCGCTCGTCACGGCCTCGGAGTGACGGGCTCCGATCTCATCCTCGGTGCTCGAGCCCGCAGCCAGGCGGCGCTGCGCCGCCTGCACGCCCAGCACGATGAGGGCGACCACCAGCATCAGCCCCACGAACATCAGGTAGCGCACCCACACCGGACATCACCTCCGACCCAACGGTACCGACCCATCTGTCGGGAGCCACGGACCGCGTCGCGGGCAAGGTGCACATGCCCCACGTCCACCCCCGCGTCCGCCCCGCCGCCCACCCGTGCGCATCCCACCACGGACTCCCGGCAGGGAGCACACTGGCCTCATGAGCACCAGACCAGGACGGATCCTGGCGATCACCGTTGCGGCGCTGCTGCTGCTCGCCGTCGTGGGCGCGGTCCTGTCGACGACGCGCGGCAACGACCTTCTCCCCGACGGCTCGCCGGAGGCGACCGTCCAGGCCTACCTGGAGGCGGTCTACGCCGAGGACTACGGGAGGGCTGCCACATACCTGGACCCGGAGGGTGGCCGCAGCTCGCGTCAGTTCGCGGACGTCTGGGTCGACCCTGCCTCCCGCGTGGTGCTGCGCGGGACCCGGCACCCGGGAGGCGCGGACCGGGCCCTCGTCGACGTGGAGGTGGTCCACGGCGACGGCGGCCCGTTCGGGCAGGACGGCTGGACCGAGGAGCAGACCTTCGTCCTCGTGCACGGACCAGACGGCTGGCGGCTCACCGAGGTCCCGTGGCCGCTCCAGATCTGCGAGGAGGGCGGACGATGATCGGCATCACCCTTTCCGCCGCCGTCGTGATCATCATCGCCGCGCTCGTCGGCGGCGTCCTCTCCGCGCGTCGCGGCCACGACGGGTACGACTCGCCCGGCATCACGGGGCACTCGATCCGGCGGTTCTTCCAGTACGCCCTCCTCTCCGGGCTCCTCTTCGCCTCCGCATCCGGCGTCAGCGGCCTCGTCGGCCGCCTCCTGGAGTCCGACCAGGGTCCTCTGCGCGACGACACGGCGCTCGCGCTCCAGCTCACCTTCACCTTCATCGCCCTGCCGCTCTGGGCCGCGCTGGCGTGGTGGACCCACCGACGGCTGCGCACCGATCCCGCCGAGCCGCGGGCGGTTGGGTGGGTCGTCTACCTGACCCTGGTCAGCCTCGTCTCGCTCGTCGTCGCCCTCGTCGGGTGGCACCGCTCGGTCGGGGGCCTGGCCGGGCTCCACCCGCTGCACGGCGACCCCCCGGGGCAGACCCTGGTGTGGACCGTCGTCTGGCTGGGCCACCACTGGTGGAGCCACCGGGTGACGCCCACCAGCCACCTGCGTCCGCTGCACCTCCTGGGCTCCCTCGTCTCGCTCGTGGGGGCAGGGATCGGGCTCGGTATGGTGCTCACGCCCGCCTTCGGCGAGCTCCTGGGCCTCAACGCCTCGGTCGTCGTCGGCCGGCCGGTCTGGCCCTCGATCGCGGCCGGTGCCGCCGTGCTCCTCGTCGCGGGTCTGGCCTGGTCCACCTACTGGCTCCGCCACATGCTGCACAGCCGTCGCGACACGGGGTGGCTGGCGATCGTGCTGCTCGCCGGGGTCGCCGGCGGGCTGCTGCTGGCCGTGCTCACCGCGAGCATCCTGGGCTGGGACGTGCTGGTCTGGCTCGTCGGCGATCCCCGCCACGCGACCGCCGCGCGGCACTTCCACGCCGCCCCGGCCCAGCTGGCCGCCGTCGTCGTGGGGCTGCTGGTCTGGTGGTACCACCGCGAGGTCCTCGACGCGCGTCCGCGGCACGCCCGCACCGAGGTCCGCCGGGTCTACGAGTACCTCCTCTCGGCGGTCGGCCTCCTCGCGGCTTCCGCAGGGCTGGTCATGGTGCTGGTCACCATCGTCGAGGCGGTGGCCTCGGGGGCGGACCTGGTCGTCGGCGGCACGGCGCTCAACGCCCTGCTCGGCGCGCTCGTCCTGCTCGCGGTCGGGCTGCCGGTGTGGTGGTGGCACTGGCGTCAGGCCCAGCGGGCCAGGAAGGCCGACCCCGGCGGCGAGGTCGGCTCGCCCACCCGTCGCGCCTATCTGCTCGTGCTCTTCGGGGTGATGGGCGTGGCTGCGGTGATCGCCCTCCTGATGCTGGTCTACCTGGTCCTCGAGGACGTGCTCGAGGGCGGAGTGGACGCCGAGACCCTGCGGCGGATCCGGTTCGTGGTCGGGATCCTGGTCACGACCGGGCTGCTCTCGGCCTACCACTGGACCGTCTTCCGGGCGGACCGTGCGGAGGCCGAGCGGATCGGGCCGCGGACTCCCGTGGATGCTGACCCACGCACGGTCCGGATGACGGTGCCGGGCATCGACATCGAGGTGCGCGACGGGCTCGTGGCCCGTGCCGCCGAGGCCGGGGTGCCGGTCGAGGAGTATGTGCGAAGGGTGCTGGCCGAGGCTGCGCGGAAGGGCTGAGCGCGCGGGCGTCGGTCAGCCGCCGGCGTTCCAGGCCTCGGCCAGCCGCTGCCGGGCCGAGACGTCGAGGCGCGAGCGGGTGATGTCCTCGGCGGTGAGCCGGTCGCGGGCGGTCAGTGTGATCGAGCTGTCGGGGCCGGCCCCGAAGAGGTTCACGGCCCGACCCTCCGGGATCACGCCGCGCAGCGTGGGCAGGGTCTGCTCCAGGGAGGTGGCCACCTGCAGCTGCAACCACCACTGCTGCACGTCGGAGTCCTCGGTGAGACGGACCCTCGCGATCTCCCGGTTGGGCACCAGCTCGGTGAACAGCTCCACGTTCTCGCCCCTGGCCGAGGCGTGCCGCGTGTAGATCGACTCGCTCCCCGACCTCCCGTCGGCGCCGGGGACGATGATGACCAGGCTCGAGCCGTCCGGACGGTCCACGACGCCCTCGGTCACGGCGCGGTAGACCTCCACCACGTCGGCCACGGCGGGCACGGTGAGCTCCAGGTGGACGGAGCGCACCGCAGCCCGTTCGACGCCGGGCTGCGCCCGGGCGAGGTCCGCGATCGGCCCGAATGCCGCATACCGCTGCGCAGCGTCTGGCGAGAGGGCGCCCTGGGCGAGCTCGACCCGCAGCCCCTCCCCCGCGACCGTGGCCACGGCGGCCTCCGTCCCGGACAGGTCGGTGGTGGGATCGACGGCGATCCGCAGGCTCGGCCCGTCGATCGCGAGTGCGACCAGGTCGTGGCGGCTGCGCACGGTCTCCACCACCGGGCCCACCGTCGTCGGGACCTCGACCCACCGGCCGGAGAGGTGGCCCTCGGGGCGGGTCAGCCCGCCCACCAGCTCCAGGTCGCTGCCGATGCTCCTGACCAGCTCGGTGTCGGCGACGAACGCGCCGAAAGTGCCCCGATAGCCCGCGGCGGAGGGTGCGTTGCGCGGGCCGCACACCCACCCGCCCTGCAGCGAGGCCGACCTGGCCAGGAGCCCGTCGCGTAGGGCCTGGGCCCGCGCCCGTTGCGGATCGTCCACGCAGACGCTGACGCCGTTGGCGCGCACGCCGACGGGGTGGTAGCTCACGCGGGCCGTGGGCTCGAAGGTCTCCACCGCGTCCAGCACCTCGGCAAAGACGTCGGCAGGGGTGTCGGGCCGCAGGACCACCTCGCCCCACAGCGACCCCGCGCCCGGCATGTCGTTGGAGCTCCGGACGGGGATCTCGGAGACGTGGGCACCGAAGGCTGCGCGGATGTGCTCGGTGAACTCTTCCTCGCCCTTGGTGCCGGCGTTGAGCTGGCAGGCCACCAGCGCCAACGCCCCGGCTCCGGCCACGATCCCCCGCAGCCACCGGCCAGCGCGACCACCCCGCATCGGTGATCCCCTCTCGTCGGCAGCCCTGGGCCACCACCCTAGCCAGCGGGGCGGGGCACGACCTGCCGGAGCGGCGTCCGAGGCCAAGGATGGAGGCGGAACGACCGGTCGCCAGCGGCTGGTCGCACGGGCCACCGCGCCGGCGTTCCGGGAGACCCGGGAGTGAGCGATGCGCGCTGTCGTGTTCGAGGCCTACAAGCAGTTCCCCGTCCTCAAGGACGTCGAGCGGCCCACCCCTGGACCGGGTGAGGTGCTGCTCAAGGTCGCCGGCTCCGGCGCCTGCCACTCCGACGTCGGTCTCTTCCACGACTTCGAGTCCGACCCCAACGGCCTGCTGGCCCCGCCCCTCATCCTCGGCCACGAGGCCTCCGGCTGGGTCGGAGAGGGCGTCAAGGGCTTCGAGAAGGGCGAGGCCTACCTGGTCTACGGGCCGATCGGCTGCGGCCGGTGCAAGGCGTGCTCGCGCGGCCAGGACACCTACTGCGAGCGTCCCCACGAGGTCGGCTATGCGGCCACCGGCCTGGGTCGTGACGGCGGCATGGCGGAATACATGACCGCGCCGGCGCTGATCGCCTGACGGATCGCAGGGTGCCGCTCAGAAGATCGTGAGCTGACCCTCGGCGACGGTGCGCGGCCGCCCCTGCAGGCCGATCCCCAGGAAGGTGACGCCGCGCCCGTCGTCGATCCACCCGGTGCTCGCGAGCTGCTCGCGGAGGAGGCCGCCGACCAGGTCCGTGTCCCGCACCGCGGACCGGAGCTGGTGGGTGCGCTCGACGACCACGCCGTCGTCGAAGCGGAGCGCCAGGTCGATCCTGGCCACCTCCAGCGCGGCGGGGAGGCGGCCGTCGGCGGCGGCCAGCAGCTCCTGCACCGTGCCCTCCACCACGCTGCGGCTGCGGGTCGGGGCGATTGTGCGGGACGCCCCGGCCGAGCGCCGCTCCCCCGGCACCTTCACCCTGGCGTCGTCGAGCCCCGCCGCGACGGCGGCCAGCCGTCGGGCTGCCGTCGTGCCCACGATGGGGCTCAGCTCCCTGACCTCCAGCGCGGCGAGGTCGCCGACGGTGCGCCAACCCTGCTGCCTCAGCGCCTCCACCGTGGCCGGACCGACACCCCATACCTCCTCGAGCCTCAGGGCGTGGCGCACCGTCCGGTCCTCGCGGCGACCGATGACCACCATCCCGTCGGGCTTGGCGCGGCGGGAAGCCACCTTGGCCATCAGCTTGGTCGTGCCCACGCCCATGCTCACCGGCAGCCCGAGCTCGGCGCGGGCCCGCTCGCGCAGGGTGCGGGCGGTGTCCACCGGGTCCAGGCCCACGGCCTCCACGTCGAGGAAGGCCTCCTCCATCGACCCCGGCTCGACGAAGGCGGTGACCGAGGCGAAGAGGGCGAAGAGGTCACGGCTGGCCGTCTCGTAGGCCTCGTGGCGCGGCTCCACCAGTCGCAGGTCGCGCAGGATCCGGCGGGCGTGCCCGACGGGCACGCCACCACGGACGCCCAGGGCCCGGGCCGGATAGCTGGGGCAGGCCACGACCTGGTGCGCGACGACGAAGGGCACGCCGCGCAGGCTCGGGTCGTCCCGCTCCTCGACCGAGGCGAAGAAGGCGTCCGCGTCCGCGTGGATGAGCACGGCCACACCCTCCCAGCGGCCACCGACAGACCCGGCCCGGGTGGCACTGTCGGTCTGCCAGGGTCCTACGGGCGGTCCACCCCGGCGTTCTACATTTGCCCCATGCAGCCTGACGCGGCTCCCGTCGAGCCAAGCCCCTCCCCGGTCACGATCGCCGACAGCCCGCTGGGCATGGTCGTGGTCATCGACCGTCCCGAGCGGCGCAACGCCCTCACCCTCCAGATGTGGCGGGACCTGGGCGCCCGGGTCGCCGAGGCGGCCGAGCGCACCGAGGGGCCGATCTACCTGATGGGCGCCGGTGGCTACTTCTGCTCCGGCGCGGACCTGGGGGCGCTGACCTTCGCGCGCACCGACGAGGCGCACTCGAAGGTGTTCGTCGAGGCCGTGGTCACCTGCCTGCTATCGCTGCACCTGCTCGACCGCGAGGTCGTCGCCGTCGTCGAGGGCGGCGCGGCCGGGGGCGGGATCGAGATCATGGCGGCCTGCGACCGGCGGGTGGCCGTCGGCGCGCCGCGCCTGGTCTTCCCCTTCGGCCACCACGGCATGCAGCTGGACGGCTACACCCGCTGGAGCCTGGCCGAGCTGCTCGGGCCGGAGGAGGCCGAGCGCCTCACCGACGGTCGGCACGTCGTCGAGATCGAGGAGTCGCAGCGTCTCGGGCTCTTCGACGAGGTGCACGGCAGCCCCGAGGACATGGCGAGGTATGAGGCTTCCCGCACCTCCGGTCGGCTCCACGCCGACTCCCGCTTCGTGCGGCCGGGAGAGAGCGTGAGCGAGGCGGTGGCCCGGGCCGCCGAGCCGATGCTGCTGGCCTTCCCGCCGCACTGGAAGGGCTGAGCGCCTACCTCCTACGGCCCTGAGGTGTCGACTTGGTGGTGTCGACCTTGCTGGTGTCACCCTTGCTGGGCATGAGGGATTGCTGCGGCAGGAGCTCGTGCTTGCGGCGGCGCACCTCACGACGGATCGCGTCGAGCACGTAGAGGGTCGGTGACCTGCGGATGTGCGCGGGCGCCAGTGCGGCGACGAAGGTGGCCTGGGGCCTGGCCGCGTTCGTCTGGTCCAAGGACCTGGACGAGGCCATCGGCACCGCCCACCGGATCGAGTCCGGGTGGGTCCAGGTGAACCAGGGAGGTGGCCAGGTCGTGGGCCAGTCCTACGGCGGCTACAAGCAGTCCGGCATCGGCCGTGTTCTCCATCGAGGGCGCGCTGGACGCCTTCACGCAGGTCAAGCAGGTTAACGTCAAGCTCTCAACCCTAGGAGGTGCCAAGTGAGCCTCGGTCTCGTCGGGATCTTCGTCTCCCTCGCGCTGCTCATCTTCCTGGCCTACCGTGGCCACTCCGTCATCGCGATCGCCCCCATCGCGGCGATGGTGGCGCTGCTCTTCTCCGGCGCGCCGCTGCTGGCCAGCTACACGCAGATCTTCATGCCTGCGCTGGCCAACTTCATCGGCTCCTACTTCCCGCTGTTCCTCACCGGCGCCATCTTCGGGCGACTGATGTCGGTCAGCGGGTATGCCGAGGGCTTCGCCAAGTGGATCTCTCGCCTCCTCGGTCCCAAGCAGGCCATCCTGGTCACCGTCCTGGCCAGCGCCCTGCTCACCTACGGCGGCGTCAGTGCCTGGGTCGTGGTCTTCACCGTCTTCCCCATCGCGACCTCGCTCTTCCGGGAGGCGGACATCCCCCGCCGCCTCATGCCGGCCGCGATCGCTGCGGGCTTCCTGACCTTCGCGCTGGGTGCCCTGCCCGGCTCCCCGCAGGTGCACAACACGATCCCCACCCGCTTCTTCGGCACCACCACCTTCGCGGCCCCGATCATCGGTCTGATCGCGGCGGTCGTCGTCTTCGGGCTGAGCATGCTCTACCTGACCTGGCGCGAGCGCAAGCTCAAGGCCGCCGGTGAGTCCTTCTCCGACCCGACCGAAATGGAGCGCCGGGGCGAGACCCCGCTGGCTCCCGTCGACGTCGAGGACGAGCTGCGCGAGGACGAGGGCGTCCACCACGGTGACGTGCCCCACTACACGGTCCCCGAGACCACCCTCGGTGGCCTGCTGAGCATCCTGCCCGTGGCGATCGTCGTGGCGGGCAACGCCCTGATGACCTACGCGATCATCCCGGCGATGAACACCAGCTACCTCGCCGAAGCCAAGTACGGCAACATCGAGGTGGCCAAGGTCGCCGGTATCTGGGCCGTGACCGTGGCGATGCTCGTGGCCATCCTGTTCATCATCGCGATGCGCCCCAGGGCCTTCACGACCTACGTCAAGCAGCTGTCCGAGGGAGCCAAGAACGCGGTGCTCCCGATCTTCACCACGGCCAGCGAGGTCGGCTACGGAGCGATCATCGCCTCCCTGGCGGCGTTCGCAGTCATCCGGGACAACCTGTTCGGGATCGCCGACAGCGCCCTGGTGACCTCGGCCATGTCGACCGCCGTGATCTCCGGTGTGACCGGTTCCGCCTCCGGCGGTATGACGATCGCCCTGAACGCCTTCGGCGAGGACCTCGCGGCGCTCGCCCAGTCCCAGGGGATCGACATGGAGGTGATGCACCGCATCACCTCCATGGCCTCGACCAGCTTCGACAGCCTCCCGCACAACGGAGCCGTCATCACCCTGCTGCTGGTCACGGGCCTGACCCACCGCGAGTCCTACAAGGACGTCGGTGTCATCACCGTGATCATCCCGCTGGCCGGTGTGATCACCATCGGCGTGCTCGGCACGCTCTTCGGGGCCTTCTGACCCGAGCTTCCTCGAGCCCGTCCCGCACCAGGACCCCCGCCGCCCTCGTGGCAGCGGGGGTCCTGGGCTCTTCCTGGGTCCCTACGGTTCTGCTCGCCGTGGACGAGCAGACCCGTAGCCGTCAGGCGAGGTCGGCCAGTGCCGTGCGGTGCAGGACGGCGAGGTCGGGGTAGTGCGCGATCCCCTTGCGCAGGCTGTCGCGCTCCTCGTCGGTCAGCTCACGGCGGACCTTGGCGGGGACACCCGCGACGAGCGAGCCGTCGGGGATCTGCGTGCCCTCCAGGACCACGGCACCACCGGCGACCAGGCAGGACGCGCCGACCGAGGCGCCGTTCATCACCACCGCGCCCATCCCCACGATCGTGCCGCTGCCCACCGAGCAGCCGTGGACGACCGCGCCGTGACCGACGGAGACGTCGTCGGCGATCGTGGTCGGGAAGTCGGCATCCGCGTGGACCACGACGTTGTCCTGCAGGTTGACCCGCTCCCCCAGGGTGATCTGGGCGTTGTCGCCACGGACGGAGACGCCGTACCAGACGCTGCTGCCGGCACCGATCCGCACGCTGCCGTTCACCACGCTGGTCGGCGCCAGCCAGGCCTCGGGGTCGATCTCGGGGCGTCGGTCGCCCAGGGGCAGGACGAGGCCGGTGGTGGGTGCGGTCATGGAGATCTCCTCAGCTGGGTCAAGGTCGTGCAGGGCGAGCATGCGGATCGGTCGTGCCGGTCGGCCGATCCTGCCCCCATCCTGCCCGGAGGTGAGGGGCGCCGCATACCCCCTCGGAGATAGGCGCGGAGCGCCCGACCCGCCGGCGCCCAGGTTGCATCCAGCCTCAGTCTCGTTACGGTGGATGGCGCTCCCGGCCGGGGTAGCCCCTGGCCACACCCGACCGGAAGAACCCGATGCTGACATCGCTGCACGACCGACTGCGCCTGCGCACCTCCCCCACGATCTTCTTCGGATCGGTGGCCCTGGCCGCCCTCTTCATCGCGGTGACCCTGGCCTTCCCGTCCGCCACGGCGAGCTTCTTCTCCGCCGGCTCCGGGTGGATCATCCAGAACCTGGGGTGGTTCTACATCCTGGGCGTCACGGTCTTCCTCATCTACCTAATCATGACGGCCGCCAGCCGCTTCGGCCGGATCCGGCTCTCCCCCCAGGATGAGCCCCCGGAGCACTCGTTCACGGCCTGGTTCGCGATGCTCTTCGCCGCCGGGATCGGCACGATCCTGATGTTCTGGGGCGTGGCCGAGCCGGTGAACCACTTCGCCAACCCGCCGATGGCCAACGTCGAGCCGGGCAGCGACGCGGCCGCCAAGCAGGCCATGAGCTTCACGCTCTACCACTTCGGGCTGCACACCTGGACGATCTTCGCCCTCCCGTCGCTGGCCTTCGCCTACTTCATCTACCAGCGCAACCTGCCGCCGCGGGTGAGCTCGCTGTTCCACCCGCTGCTCGGCGACAAGGGCATCCACGGCCCGGTCGGCAAGGCCATCGACATCCTGGCGATCGTCGGCACCGTCTTCGGCGTGGCCGTCTCCATCGCGCTGGGCACGCTCCAGATCAACGCCGGTCTGTCGCGGGTGCTGGGGATCGACCAGACCGCCCTGAGCATCATGCTCATCGTCGGCACCGTCTCCCTCGTCGCGCTCGGCTCCGTCTGGCTCGGCCTGGACAAGGGCGTCAAGGTGCTGTCCAACGTCAACATCCTGGCTGCCGTGGCGCTGATGCTCTTCGTCCTCGTCTCCGGCCCGACCCTGCACCTGCTGCGCGGGACCATCGAGGCGGTCGGCTACTACGCGACCAGCCTGCCCGGGCTCTCCTTCTGGAACGACGCCTTCGACGACAACGTGGGCTGGCAGCAGGGCTGGACCATCTTCTACTGGGCCTGGACCATCACCTGGAGCCCGTTCGTGGGCATCTTCATCGCGCGCATCTCCCGTGGCCGGACGATCCGCGAGTTCGTCACCGGCGTGCTCCTGGCCCCGGTGAGCTTCTCGGTGATCTGGTACGGCATCTTCGCCTTCGCCAGCTTCGACATCATCCAGAACCGGGAGGGCGGCGGCCAGCTGGTCGACGTCGTGACCGGTGAGGGCGGCGCCCCGGTGGCGCTCTTCGAGTTCCTCTCCCACTTCCCGCTCACCACGGTGATGTCGGTCTTCTCGATCTGCATCGTGGCGCTGTTCTTCGTGACCTCGATGGACTCGGCCTCCCTGGTGCTGGACTCCATGGCCCGGGGGCACGACGACGACTCCCGGGTGCCGGTGCACCAGCGGATCATCTGGGCGCTCATCATCGGCGTCGTCGCCGCGGTCCTGCTGACCTTCTCCCCCGACGCCGGCATCACGGCGCTGTCGGAGTTCATCACGATCGTCGGGCTGCCCTTCTTCGTCATGGGCTATCTGATGATGTGGGCGCTCAACCGCGCCATGCGCGAGGACGCAGGCGAGCTGCTGCCGCTGGCGACCAAGCGCTGGCGCCGGGTGCTGCCCCCGGACGAGGCCGAGCGTCGCCTCGAGGAGGGCGAGACCGAGGTCTGGACCGAGACCGGGGTCGAGCACGACCCGCACTACACGACCGCCGAGGGACAGATCATCGCGGCGCCGGAGACCGAGGCCTATGTCGCCACGGACCTGGTCGACGCCGACGGCAACGAGGCCTTCGTCGAGGAGGACGCGCAGACGGTCGAGCGTCGCTGACCGTCCGAGTCGGATGGTCCGTCGCTGACCGTCCGGGTCGGGTGGCCTGTCGCTGACCATCCGGGCCGGATGACGCCCTTGACACGCCTGTTAACGTCCACGTCGACCCCAGAACGAGGACAGGTATGCAGATCGTCAAGGCCGTCATCCACCACATCAACCTGCCGCTGCGCGAGCCCTTCGTCATCAGCTACGCCCGCTGGGACGCGATGCCCTCGGTGGTGGTGGAGCTGCACACCGACGACGGCCGGGTGGGCTGGGGCGAGGGCGTGGCCGACGAGTTCGTCACCGGCGAGAACACGAGAGCCTCGGTCCAGGTCCTCGGGCACGTGCTGCTGCCGGAGGTCATGCGGGCCGACCTGCGGCCTGCCGACCTGCAAGCGCTGCACGCCACGATGGACGCCCGCATCGGCGGCAACCCCTCGGCCAAGGCCGCCATCGACCTGGCCTTCCACGACCTCCTCGGGCAGGAGGCCGGCCTGCCGGTCTGCGACCTGCTGGGCGGCCGCGACGACGACGCGCTGACCTATCCCCACGTCGTGTCCATCGGCACCCCCGAGGACATGGCCGCCCACGCCGAGCGCGGCATCGAGAGGGGCTACGCCGCCATCAAGATCAAGGTCGGCTCCGGCGACGCCCGCGAGGACGTCCGCCGCATCCGGGCGGTCTGCGAGGCGGTCGACCACCGGGTGCCGGTCCGGGTCGACGTCAACCAGGGCTGGGGCTCCCCCGCCGTGGCCATCGAGTCGGTGCGCGACCTGGGCGGCCTGGGCATCGCCTGGGTCGAGGAGCCGATCCGGATGGGCAACATCGAGGGGCTGGCCGAGGTGCGGCGCCACAGTCCCGTGCCGATCATGGCCGACGAGACCTGTCAGGGGCCCGAGACGCTCCTGCGGATCGTCCAGGCGCGCGCGGCCGACCTGGTCAACATCAAGCTGATGAAGACCTCCGGCCTGCACAAGGCCGCCCAGATGGCCGGGATCGCCGAGGCGGCCGGGCTGACGGTCCAGATCGGCTCGATGGTCGAGTCCTCGGTCGCCTCCGCGGCCGGCTACCACCTGGCCGCCGCCCGCCGGGTCATCCACTCCACCGAGCTGACCGGTCCGTTGCTGTTCTCCGAGGAGATCGGAGACCTCGCCTACACGCCCCCGGGCGTGGCGCTGCCGCATACCCCGGGCCTGGGCGTGGTCGTGGACCGCGACCAGCTCGAGAAGCTGACCGAGGACCGGCGAGAGGTGACCCGATGAGAAAGGTGGACCAGTGAGCACCGCAGCCCACGCCCACGACGCGAGAGATCCCAAGAAGCCGCAGAAGGACGAGGACGGCCCGGAGCGCAAGGGCTTCGTCTTCCCGCACACCTACGCGATCATCCTGGGCATCGCCGCCATCGCGGCGGTGCTGACCTATCTGATCCCGGCCGGGCAGTTCGAGACCGAGACCAAGGTGGTCAACGGGGTCGAGCGCAACCTGGTCGTCGACGGCTCCTACCAGCCCGTGGACCAGAACCCGATCAACGCCTTCGAGCTCTTCCAGGCCATCCCCAAGGGCCTGGAGGCCGGCGCCTCGATCGTCTTCTACATCTTCCTGGTGGCCGGCGCCTTCGCCGTGATTCGCGAGACCGGGGCGATCGAGGGCCTGGTCAGCCGCCTGATCAAGATCTTCGGCAAGCGCGACCAGCTGCTCATCCCGGTGCTGATGACGACCTTCTCGATCCTCGGCTTCACCGTCGGGATGGCCGAGGAGGCGATCGTCTTCGTCCCGATCGTGGTCGCGATCATGTGGTCCTTCGGCTACGACCGGGTCACGGGTGCGGCCATCGTCATCCTGGGTGCGGCGGCCGGGTTCTCCGGCGGGATGTTCAACCCGTTCACGGTCGGGATCGCCCAGGGCATCGCGGAGGTGCAGCTCTTCAGCGGCTGGCAGTTCCGGATGGTGCCCTACCTGTTCTTCCTCGCCGCCGCGATCCTGTTCGTGATGCGCTACTCCCGGAAGGTGCGTGCCAACCCGGAGGTCAGCGTCGTCGCCGACCTGGAGAAGAACCGGCTCGCGGAGGGAGAGGACGGGGGCGCCGACGAGCTGGACCTGCAGGACTTCACCGCCCGGCACGGCATCGTCCTGGGACTGCTCGCCTTCGCCATCGGCCTGAACATGTGGGGCATCTTCACCCACGGCTGGTTCCTCACCGAGATGACGGCGGTCTTCATCATGCTCGGCCTGGTGACCGGCCTGATCGGTGGCCTCGGGCTCAACGGCACCTTCGACGCCTTCATCGACGGGATGAAGGGCATCGTCTTCGGCGCTATCATCGTCGGCTTCGCCCGGGCGATCCTGGTCATCCTCGAGGACGGCCTGATCATCCACACCATCCTGGACTGGCTCTCGGGCCTGCTGTCCTCGCTGCCGGGGCCGATCATCGCGGTCAGCATGTTCTTCACCCAGACCGTGCTCAACCTGTTCATCCCCTCCGGCAGCGGCCAGGCGGCCACCACGATGCCGATCATGGCGCCGTTGTCGGACCTGGTCGGGATCGACCGGCAGGTCGCGGTGCTGGCCTTCCAGTACGGCGACGGGCTGAGCAACTCGATCATCCCCACGTCGGCCGCGCTGCTGGCGAGCCTGGCGATCGCGAACATCCCCTACGAGAAGTGGGTCAAGTTCCTCTGGCCGCTGACCTGCATCTGGATCGTCATCGCGGCGATCTCGGTGGTGGTCGCCGAGATGATCGGGCTGACCTGATGGGTGGGGGCGAGACGGATCTGGGAGCGCGCGCCGAGGAGCTGGACCTGGGCGCCAAGGTCGCGCAGTGGCACGCGTGGCTGGACGAGCACCCCGAGCCGGCGTGGAAGGAGACCGGCACCACCGCATACCTCCTCGAGCAGCTCGAGCCGCTGGACGCGACGGTGCACACGCAGGAGGACCGGACCGGCGCGATCGTCGAGCTCGGCGACGGGCCACGGTGGATCGGGCTGCGGGCCGACCTCGACGCCATCTGGATGGGTGACGAGGACGGGTATGCGGTGCACTCCTGCGGTCATTCCGCGCACATGGCGATCGTGCTGGGCGCGGCACACCTGCTCGCGGGTCGCGTGCCGGAGGGCGTGGGTGTGCGGCTGCTGCTCCAGCCGGCGGAGGAGCCGGGGACCGGGGCTGCGGACCTCATCGAGCGCGGGGCGCTGGAGGGGATGAGCCATCTCTTCGGCATGCACCTGCGGCCCGCGGAGGAGCTGGACAACGGCTGGTTCGCGCCGGCGCTGCACAGCGGTGCGTCGGAGACGGGGCGGGTGACGATCGTCGGGCAGGACGCGCACGGGGCCAGGCCGCACCAGGGTGCCAACGCGATCGACCCGCTGGTGGCGCTGCACCAGGTGCTGCCGAGGCTGCGGTTCGCGCCGTCGGAGTCCTACTCGGCCAAGATCACCCGGATCCGGGCGGGCGGGTCGAGCACCAACGTGATCCCGGGACGGGCCGAGTGCGCGATCGACATCCGGGCCCAGCGCAACGAGGTGCTGGAGCAGCTGCACGAGCGGATCGATCAGGCCGCGGCCGGGATCGCGACGACCTACGGGGTGGACATCGAGATCGGGTGGAGCGAGCACACGCCCGGCGCCGAGGTGCACCCGGAGGCGGCCAAGCTGCTGCGCGCCGCGATCGTCGAGGTCGCGGGTGAGGAGCGGCTGGCCGAGGAGATCGTCACGCCGGGTGCCGACGACTTCCACATCTACTCCTACGGGCGGCCCGAGCTGCGCACCGCGATGCTGGCCGTCGGGGTGGGGCTGACGCCGGGGCTGCACCACCCGGAGGTGACCTACGCGACCGAGGCGCTGCCGGTGGCGGCGCAGATCCTGGCGCGGGCGGTGCTGGCGGCGGCTCAGGCCGAGGTGGGCTGAGCCTGCCACCAGGCGACGATCCGGTCCACGACGGGGCCGGGCGTGCGCGCCCAGGGCAGGTGGCCGTTGGAATGCCCCTCGGGGACGTCGGCGTCGGCGTAGGTCCAGTGCTGCGTCGCGGCGGGGTCGAAGAGGCGGTCGCCGAAGGCCCGGACGGCCCGCTCGGGGGCGTAGGAGTCACCCTCCAGCGAGATGAGGAGGGTGGGGCTGGTGATGCGCGGGGTGTGCGGCGGCCCGGTGAAGGGCAGCGTGCCGCGGACGGCTATCCGGCCCCATTCCCGCATGAGAGTGCGGGCGCCGGGGCCGCCGAAGGCTGGCTTGGGGACGTGGCCGAAGAGCCGGGTCAGGACCGGCACGCCGAGGCCACCCATGATGGCCGGCGGGAGGGCCAGGCGCGGCGGGTAGTCCCGGCGGTAGGGCAGGCAGCCGCCGACCGTGACGACGGCGTCGGCCGGGGTCCGCGTCGTGAGCTGGTGGCCGGCGGCGAGCTGGGCGCCGAGGCTGTGGCCGAGCAGGATGACGGGCCGGTCGGGCTGCTGGGTGCGGGCCTGCGCGACGGCGTCGGCGATGACCTCGATCTCGTCGGCGTAGGACCAGTCGTTGCCGCGGGCGGCGGGGGCGTCGTCAGGCTCGAAGCCGCGGCGGGGCAGGGCCCTGGCGTCCCAGCCGCGGGCCTGGAGGTCCTCGACGAGGATGCGGTAGTAGCGCGAGCCGACACCCATGGCCGGGCTGATGAGAACGATCGGGGCGTGGTGCGACGGGCTCACCTGCGCGACGATAGCGCGTGGCTCACTCGATGGCGGTGGGGTCGGTCCAGGTCTGGGAGCCGAGGGTGAGCGAGAAGCCCTTCTCCTCGCCTTCGTCGGCGCCAGCGGCATCCAGCCACGGGCCGATGGCCGTGCCCTCCAGGGCGGCGAGCGCGCAGGGCGTGGTCGAGGATGTCGCAATGGATCGAGTCGGCGGCGGACGTCGCGTCGAGCGCGGTGACCGCCTCCGCCCACCACCGGATCGGCGCCGGGTCCACGGGGGCCAGATAGCGCACGTCGGCGGTCGAGTGCGAGCCCTAGACGCTCCAGTGCGACTCCTGGAAGCCGAAGCTCACCTCCGCCAGTCGCTCGGCGGTCAGCTCGGGGTCGGAGGTCAGCTCCTCGGTCAGGGTGACCCAGGACTCGATGCTGCGCGCAGCCGGCTCAGATCCGGGTATGTGGTGGCTCTCGGTCCGCACGTCCCTCACTGCGGGCACGGACTCCAGCTGCTCCTGCAGGGTGGGGCTGGGCGCCGTGTCCATGAACAGGCCGCGGTAGAGCAGAGTCCCGCCGATCGCCAGGATCGCCAGGAGCACCGCCACGATGAAGATGAGGAAGGGGATCGGCGGACGCTCGGACGGCTGGCTCACGGGCAGCCACGATAGGACAGTGCCGCGGGTCAGGCGAAGAGCTCGGGCCGGCCGAACATCGTGGCGGTGTCGCGGGCGGTCGGGGTGCCGGCGTCCGGGTCGGCCCCGGCCTCCAGCAGCACGCGGACGACCTCGTCGGCCTGCTTGAAGACGGCACCGGCCAGGGGCGACTGGCCGCGCTCGTTGAGCGCGTCGACGTCGGCGCCGCGGCGGGCCAGCTCGGCCACGGTCTCGGGATGGTCGTGATAGGCGGCGAGCATCAGCAGGGTGTTGCCGTCGGCGTCGCTGAGGTCGACCGGGGCACCGGCCTCGACATAGGCGGCCAGGCGATCGGTCTGGCCCTGCCGGGCGAGGTCGAAGAGCCAGTTGGCCAGCGCGTGCGGGTCGGAGCCGTCGGGGACCGTCGTCATGGGGCAAGCCTAGGTGGGCCTGTCCCGGGGTGCCCCTGGCCATCCCGATGATCAACCAAAGGGTGGACGTGCGGGGACCTCCGCCGAGGGGTCCGACGACGGACCCTGGAAACATGCTCACGCTCGCCATCATCCTCATCACCGCCGCTCTCGTCCTCTACACCTGGGGCGTCTGGGCGGAGCACCGCGCAGGAACCCTGCTGCCCCAGCACGCGGTCCTCTTCGGGCTGGGCCTGGCCGCGGACGCCAGCGGCACGTGGGTGATGAGCCAGATCGCCGACACGGGGGCGGCGAGCCCGACCGGGTTGGGCGGGGTGCTCTACTCGCTGATGGCGGTCACCGGTGCGCTCGCCCTGATCCTGATGGCCCTGCACCTCGCGTGGGCGATCGTGGTCCTCGTCCGGGACCGGGAGGGCGAGCGGAAGGTCTTCCACCGGTTCTCGGTCGTGGTGTGGGCGATCTGGCTGGTTCCCTACTTCACGGGGATGCTCGGCGCGATGCTCTAATGGGGAGGGTCGCCGCCACCGTGGGCGGTGACCACGATCCTCCAAGGAGCTCCATGCGCACCGTGACGCGAATCGTCTCCGGGCTGTTCCTCGGGTTGTTCTTCGCCGCGCTGCTCTTCGCGGCCGGCGCCTACTTCTGGCCCAAGATGCCCTTCCAGACCGAGACGATCGATCGGAGCCAGCCGGTGCTGCTCGCCGGCGAGCGCTCGCTCTTCGTGGCGGCGGGCACGGTCAACGCCTACGTCGACTTCTCGACGATGGCCGAGGGAGACCTCACCCTGTCCGAGGACGGCACCTCGGTGGAGATCCGCCTGCCGGAGGCTCAGCTGGACAAGCCCAACATCGACCAGGAGCGCAGCTACCTCTACTCCCAGGAGCGTGGCGTGGTGAACCGGATCGGTGACGCCATCTCCCCGCAGGACCAGCAGGACCTCTACCTGCACTCCGAGCAGAAGCTCGCGGCCGCCGCCGAGGAGTCAGAGCTGGTCGAGCGCGCTGAGGCCAACACCAAGGAGATGCTGACCGGGATGTTCGGTGCCCTTGAGCTGGACGTCACCTTCGTCGACGAAGGTGACGACGGAGGGATACGGTGCACCTCCATCGGCCACGTCGATGACGGAGGAGCCGCCGAGACGCTCGGTGGTCTCGGCATAGGGGCCGTCGGAGAAGACCGGCTCCCGTCCCTCAGAACGGGTCGACGACCGGGCTGATCTGCATGTCGTAGGCCGGCAGGAGACGCAGGAGCTCCAGGACGACGTCGAGGTCGGGCGCCTCGAGCAGGTAGAACCCGCCCAGGTGCTCCACCGCCTCGGCGAAGGGGCCGTCGGTGACGAGTCGCTCACCGCCACGGAAGCGGACGGTCGTGGACACGTCGCCCTCCCCCAGCGCCTCACCGGCCAAGATCTCCACGCCGTCGCGGCCGTCGCAGGCGGCACCGAAGTCCTGGAACTTCTGCATCAACGCACCCTGCTCGGCCTCCGACATCTGCGGCCAGGGCTTCTCGGCCCCGTCGTCCATCAGCAGCACCAGATACTTCATGGATCGCTCCTTCGCACCGGGCCGCCGGGGTGCGGCCGCTCACCCTCATGACGCGCGGGCCTCTGCCAGATCGACCGACCCGACGCGGGATTCCCAGTGATCTGTATCACACCAGGGAGGGACCCGGTTGAACAACAGGCGAACTGGCCACTCCCACGCCGCCGACATCCCCCCATCGCTGCAGCAGATGGAGTAGACAGTGCCTGACAAGTCAGGTCTTTCAGCAGAGAGGCTCATGGGGGTTCATGGATCAGGGCATGCAGGAGGAGTCCGCCCGGGTGGCGCTGCCGCTCCGGGATCGTTCGACCCCTCGCCTCGTAGGGCTATCCCCCCGACGCTCGGGAGGGTCGCACCCTCGTGCCGCACGTCTGCTGCCGCGACGCTGGAGCCATGGACGTTCACCTGCTCATCAGCCTGAAGACGGACGGCGGTCACCGATGACTACGACCATGGTCTCTCCGAACGGATACCCCGGGCCGATGACGCACTCGGCCTCTCGCAGACACGATCAAGGTATGCAGCGACTCCACCCCGTGCGTCCGCGCAGGATCCTCCTGCTCACGGACTCCTACCGCCCCACCGTCAACGGCGTCGTCACCTCGATCGACGAGCTGCGCATGGGCCTGATCGAGGCCGGTCACGAGGTGCGGGTGCTCACGGTCGGACCGACCCGTCGCACGACCTTCGACGGGCAAATCTACCGGGTGCCGTCGATGGACGCCAGCCACATCTACCCGCACGCGCGGATCGGCCGGCCCCTGGACCGCGACCTCTTCTCCGCGCTGGTGGACTGGCGCCCGGAGGTGCTGCACAGCCACACCGAGTTCAGCGTGTTCTGGTGGGCCCGCCGCCTGGCCAACCGCCTCGCCGTGCCGCACGTGCACACCTACCACACGCTCTACGCGGACTACACGCACTACTTCTTCCCGCACGAACGGGCAGGACGGGCCCTGTGCGCCTCCTTCGCGCGCCGCACCCTCAACCGCACCGACACGGTCATCGCCCCAACGGCCAAGATCGAGAAGCTGCTCAAGAGCTATGGCGTGCGCGTGCCGATCGCGGTCGTGCCCACCGGCGTCGACCTGACCCGCTTCACGCCCGGCGACGGCTCCCCCGAGCTGCGGGCCTCGCTAGGGCTCGACCCGGACATCCCCGTCATCCTCAGCCTGGGCCGGCTCGCGGCCGAGAAGAACATCACCGAGGTCATCGACCTGCTGGCCACCGTCGAGGAGCCCTGGCAGCTGGTGGTCGCTGGCGACGGTCCCCTGGCGGGGCAGCTGCGGCGGCAGGTCGAGCGCCTGGGGATCGCGCAGCGCGTCCGCTTCGTCGGCGCGATCGAGCCGACCAGGGTGCCGGAGTTCTACCGGCTGGCCGACATCTTCGTCTCCGGCTCGATGAGCGAGACCCAGGGGTTGACCTATCTCGAGGCGCTGGCCTGCGGGGTCCCGGTGCTGTGCCGGGACGACAGCTCGCTGGACGGGATCGTCCTGGACGACGTCAACGGCCGCCGCTACAGCACCCCGGAGGAGTTCACCGCGGCGCTGAGCACCATGCTGGGCGACCCGGAGCAGCGGTCCCGCTGGAGCGAGGGCGCGCTGAAGACGGCCTCCGGCTACGGCCGCGGCAGCTTCGTCGAGGCGATCTGCGCCGCCTACGACCGCGCGCTGTGCGCGATCGGCACCGCCCGGTGGGCAGCATGACGACCATCGCGGCGGGACGGCGCAAGGCGGGGACGACCACCCACCCCCACCTCCACACGGCGCCGGCCGCGCGCAGAGGTGCGCTGCCGCATACCGTGGAGAAGGCGCAGCCGGGGGTGGCCGCCGCAGGGGCCGGGGATGAGGTGGTGGAGATGAGGCGCGAAGAGAGGCTGACGCCCACGCCCAAGGCCGCCGCTTTCCTGAGGTGGTCGCGGCGGGTGACCGTCGTCGGGTGGCTGACGATCGTGGCGATGGTGATCGGGGGCGTCCAGTCCGGGGTGCTGACCGACATCGACCGGCTGCGCGCGTTCGTCGACGGCTTCGGCCCCTTGGCGCCGGCGGTCTACACGTTGATGGGGGCCAGCGAGGCCATCTTCCCGGTGGTGCCCGGGTCGGTGACGCTCATCGCGGCCCCGGTGCTCTTCGGCCCGCTCGTGGGTTTCTTCACCGCCTATGCCGCGACCTGCCTGGGGTCGACCGCGGTCTTCGCGCTGTCGAGGAACGTCGGTCACGAGCTGCTCTACACGCGCTTCCGGCCCTCGACGGTCGAGCGCTACCTGGGGTGGCTGCAGCACCGGCACTTCGCCCGGTGGTTCGCGCTGGCGATCGCGCTGCCCGTCGCGCCGGACGACCTGATCTGCTATCTCGCCGGGCTCTCCAGCATGCGCTGGCGGACCTTCCTGATCACGATCCTGCTGCTCAAGCCGTGGGCGCTGATCCTCTACGTCTTCGGGATCCTGAAGATCCTGTCCATCTGGTTCCCGTGGTTGCTGGCATGAGCGGGCGCGTGCTGACGGTCAACATGGCCAGCGAGAGCGACGTCTCCGTGCAGGGGCACGGCGTGCACACCGCCTATGTCGAGCTGGCCACGGCGCTGGAGCGTCGAGATGACGTCCGGCTCGTCCGGGGCGACTACGGCCGGCGCGTGGACTGCGACGTCTACCACCTGCACACGCTGGGGTCGAAGATGTGGCCCAAGATCCTGGACCGCCGCGCCAAGAAGGTGGTGTCGGCGCACGTCATACCCGACTCCTTGATCGGATCGATCCGCGGCGCGAAGCACTGGCGCCCGGTGGCGCGCCGCTACATGCAGTGGTTCTACGGGCGGGCCGACAAGGTCCTGGCCGTCTCCCGGACCGTCGCGCGGGCGCTGGAGAGCGAGCTCAAGGTCGACCCCGCCAAGGTCGAGGTGCTCTACAACACGATCGACATGGCGGCCTACCGGACGACGCCGCAGGACCGGGCGGCAGCGCGCGACGAGCTGGGCATCGAGTCCGACCGGTTCGTGGTCGTCGGCGTCGGGCAGGTGCAGCCGCGCAAGCGCGTCGACATCTTCGAAAGGCTCGCGCGTGAGCATCCGGACGTGCTCTTCGTGTGGGTCGGGGGCATCCCGTTCAAGCACATAGGGGCCGACTACGGCGCGATGAAGAAGCTGATGGACCGGGCCGGCGACCTGCCGAACCTGCGCTGCACCGATGTGGTCCCGCACCCGGAGGTGAAGAAGTACCTGCAGGCCGCGGACGTCTTCTGCCTGCCGGCCGAGCAGGAGAACCACCCGATGTGCATCCTCGAGGCTGCCGGGGTCGGGCTGCCGCTCGTGGCGCGCGACATCCCGGAGTACGACGACACCTTCGCCGATGATGTCCTCCGGTGCCGGGACGAGACCTTCGGCGAGGCGATCACGCTGCTCAAGGAGGACCCCGAGGCCTACCAGCAGTGGGCGGAGCGGTCGGAGGCGGTCCGGGAGCGCTTCGACAGTGCTGCGGCGGCGGAGCGGCTGGTCCAGATCTATGGGTCGGTATGCGGCAGTCGAGCGGGTGCGCCCCTCGCCTGAGTGCCCTCGTGGTCGGCGAACCTTCGCTCCTTCGTGGGAGGTCCCTGATAACGTCCTGAACGGCGAGCGGGGACCTGTTCGCTGGGCCGAGGGCCGACACGTGGGCGGGCTCGGGCCCGAGGACAAGGGGAGATCCGATGAAGAAGACCCGCTGGCTGATGCTGGCCGGAGGGCTCGCCCTCTCGCTCACCCTGACCGCCTGCGGCGGTGGCGGAGACGAGGCCAAGGCGGCCGAGGCCATCTCGCAGTCGATGATGGAGACCAGCGACGACTCGCTGACCGTCGACCAGGAGCAGGCCGACTGCATCGGCGAGGGCATGGTCGAAAAGATCGGGGTGGACAAGCTCAAGGAGTACGGCCTCCTCAACGAGGACCTGACGGCCAACGAGGCCGTGGGCGGGGTCACCATGGAGGCCGGCGACGCGGACGGGGCGGCCGAGACCATCGTGGGCTGCGTCGACACGCAGAAGATGATGGCCGACGAGCTCGCCGCCGACGGCACGCTCACCGAGGAGCAGCAGAAGTGCTTCGCCGAGGCGCTGGACGACGCCGCCATGAAGAAGATGTTCTCCCTGCTCTTCCAGGGCAAGGAGGAGGAGGCGACCAAGGACCTGATGGGGCCGGCGCTGAGCTGCCTGATGTGACCTCTGGTCAGTGAGTTGCGGTCGCCCATGACTGGTCACTGACGCAGGAGAGCCCCGCCACCTCTGGCGGACTCTCGCGTCTGCCTCGGACGAGTGCTGCGGGGAGGCTAGCTTCCGGACCGCGCCGCGGAGACGATGGGCTCCACGATCATCCGGGTCTGGGTCATCATCACCTCGATGGCGCGGCCCCGGGCTCCGGCGTCGTCGCTCTCGAAGGCCTCCATCACCTCTCGCGGGACGACCTGCCAGCGCACGCCGTAGCGGTCGACGCACCACCCGCACCGTCCTCGCGGCCGCCATCGGCGATCAGGGCCTCCCAGACCCGGTCGGTCTCGGCCTGGTCCTCGGTGATGATGGCCACGGACATCGACTCGTCGTAGTCCCGGTCATCCCCTCCGTTGAGAGTCTGCATCAGCAGGGGGCCGACCCGGAAGTCGACGGTCACCCCCACGCCCCGGCCGGCGGGCAGGTCGGCGTCCTCTGGGCGCACCGCAGGGCGCACCTCCTGGATCTCGGCGTCGTCGAAGAGCTCGGTGTAGAAGGTGGCGACCTCCAGCGCGTCGTCATTGCGCCACAAGCAGATTCTGGCGTCCTGCATCAGATTCTCCTTGCCCGGTCTGCGCGCCGGACCTTCCCCGACGTGTCCGCGCCCAGATATAGCGAAGCCTGGCCGTGCCGCACCCTGAAATCCGCCCACGGACCACGTCCGGGCATGCCTGTGGCCCGGCCGTCTCCGGCCGGGTGCGGGGCGGGGTCATCTCAGATGCCAGGTGACGCCGAGCGCCGTGACCGTCGCGGTCTTGTCGTGCTGGTGCACCCACGTGTGGTGCCGTGGGCACAGCAGGGCGTAGTTGCTCAGGTCCGAGTCGCCGCCGCGGCCCCAGTGGATGACGTGATGGGCGTCGCACCAGGTCGAGGGCACGGTGCAGCCAGGGATCGTGCACCCTCCGTCGCGCTTGGCCAGCGCGAGCCGTTGACCGGGGGTGACGAGCCGCACGGCCCGGCCCTGGTCGAGGATCTCGCTGTCGGATCCCAGCACCATCGGGATGATCTCTGCGTCGCACGCGAGCCGCCTCGCCACGGCAGCGGTGATCGTCGCGCCCTCCATCGTCTCGCCCGCGCCGGGCAGGGACGGGTCGGCGTCCGCCAGCATCCGCAGCAGGATGTCGAAGTCGATCGCCACGATGAGCTTGGCCTTGGGCGTGGTCGGCTGACCCTTCGTGCCGGCGACGCCGCGCTCGAAGACCGTCATCAGCGCGTCATAGCGCCGCTGCCCAGGGACCCGGGAGTCGACCTCACCGGTCGCCTCCTGCTCCTCGGCCGAGGCCGGAGCGGCCAGCGGGGACATCATGATCGCCCGGACCCGCTCATAGTCCTCGTCGCTGCCGAAGGTCCAGATCAGCCTCTTGACCGAGCCGTCGGCCAGGTTGGACTCGTGGACGTCCCGCAGCTCGTGCTTCGAGCGCTCCCGCTCGTCCCGCTCCCGCTCGGTCAGCACGGTCCGCAGCAGCTTGTTGACCACCTTGTCGATGTCCGCCCGCTCGAACATCGGGTTGCTGGCGGCGTCGGTCATCAAGGTGACGGCATCGGCATACTGCTCCGGAGTCATCGCGCCCCGCACACGCTGCAGCGCCTTGTGCACCTGCCCCGACCGCTCCAGCTCCACCCGCCCCTCCAGCACGGCCGTCACGAGCGGCTCGTGGTCCTTCTCGCGCGAGGCCGCCGCGATCCTCGCGAGGTCGAGCAGGACCGGGCGGGCCAGCTCGGGGCAGCGCAGGGCCAGCCAGTCCGGCAGGCTGTGGCCGGACTCGAGGTGCAGACCACGCTCCGCCGCCTCGCAGGCCATCCGGAGACGGACCCGCATCAGAGCGGCACTGACCCGACCGACAGCCTCCAGCGCCTCGTCCACCTCGGCGTCCTGGAAGCGCACGCTGTCGCCCGCCGCCACGCCCACCCGGAACAGACCGCGCCCCGCGTCCCGCAAACCGCTGGCCAGGACCTCCCCCGGCATCCGTGCCCCGGGCAGCCCGCTCCCCGCCGCGAGCTCGGCCGCCGTCGTCCGGGGAACGTCACCTCCCCACCCAGGTTGCTTCATACGAACAAATGTATGAGAGACCACTGACAGACCTGCCCCACCACCACCTGCCGGGACCGGACCGCGACCTCCCAGGCCGCACTCCGCACCCCGAACCCGCAGTGACCAGCAGATTGCCACCGAATGGCTGGACCGTTAACGTCAGGTGACCGCACGTCGTCCGAGCCTGGACCCCTGCCCCCTCCCACCCCGTGCGGCAGAAGGCGAGCGATGCCCCCGGTCAAGCTGTCCGAGTATCCCCCGGTCGAGAAGATCACCAGCGAGGCCCCGACCAAGCTGCGCAATCTCGCGCTCGCCGCGGTCTTCCTCGGAGCGGTCCTCATCTTCACCCGCCAGCAGTTCGGCCACATCGAGCACTCCTGGCTGCTCATCACGGCCGCGCTGATCGGCGGCTACATGGCCATGAACATCGGCGCCAACGACGTCGCCAACAACGTCGGGCCCGCAGTCGGCTCGAAGGCCATGACCCTGGGCACCGCGATCGTCATCGCGGCGGTCTTCGAGGCGGCCGGTGCCCTCATCGCCGGCGGCGAGGTCGTCAGCACGGTCAAGAGCGGCATCATCGATCCCGCGGACATCGCCGATCCGATGGTCTTCGTCTGGGTGATGATCGGCGCCCTCCTGGGCGCCGCCATCTGGCTCAACGTGGCCACCTGGCTGGGCGCGCCCGTCTCGACGACCCACTCGATCGTCGGCGGGGTGATGGGCGGGGGGATCGCCGCGGCCGGCGTCTCGATCGTCAACTGGCCGGTCATGGGCAACATCGCCGCCAGCTGGGTCATCTCCCCCGTCGTCGGCGGCCTGCTCGCCGCCGGGCTGCTCTACGTCCTGGAGCGCAAGGTGCTGTGGAAGGCTGACCCCGTCCAGGCCGCCACCCGCTACCTGCCCTACCTGCTGGGCCTGATGGCCTGGACGTTCACCACATACCTCGCCCTCAAGGGTGTGCAGAACGTCGCCTCCGTCAGCACCCCGGTCGCCTTCGGGCTCGGCCTCGTCGCCGGCGTCATCACCTTCGCGCTCACCCGCCCGCGGATCGCCCGCCGCGCCCCCGATCTCCAGCAGTCCCGCGAGGGCGTCAACGACCTCTTCACCCTGCCCCTGATCTTCGCGGCGGCACTGCTGTCCTTCGCCCACGGCGCCAACGACGTCGCCAACGCCGTCGGGCCGCTCGCCGGGGTCGTGGAGGCGCTGTCCCACGTCGGCTCCAGCGGCGACGGCGAGGCCGGCATCCCGCTGTGGGTCCTCCTCATCGGTGCCGTCGGCATCTCGCTCGGGCTGGCGCTCTTCGGTCCCCGTCTCATCCGCACTGTCGGCTCCGAGATCACCGAGCTCGACCGCTCGCGCGCCTTCTGCATCGCCCTCGCGGCCGCCCTGACGGTCATCGTCGCCAGCCAGCTCGGCCTGCCGGTCAGCTCCACCCACGTCGCGCTCGGCGGCATCTTCGGCGTCGGCTTCCTGCGTGAGTATCTCGACCAGCGCATGGCCAAGGCCGTCGAGGACGTGCTGCACAGCCACCAGGGCGACGAGCACATCGCGGAGGTGGAGCGGACCCTCTACGAGTTCGTCAACGCCGACGCGGAGACCAAGCGCGAGATGCTCGCCCAGCTGCGTGACATGGGGCACGCGGCGGTCATCGACGCCGCCCAGCAGCGCAAGCTCAAGAAGGCGCTCAAGCGCCAGCTCGTCCGTCGCTCGCACCTGTTCCGCATCGTGGCGGCGTGGATCATCACCGTGCCGGCCTCCGCCTTCCTCGGCGCGCTGTTCTACTTCGTGCTGCGCGGCATGATGGTCTGAGCGGGGCTTCGGGCCTGCCGAGGACGGCGAGCGAGGAGGGCCGATGGCGCGTCAGGAGACCATGACCGGCACCCGCTGGGGGCTGCCCCGCTGGTTCCGCATCTTCGCGATCGTCTTCGCGACCGTGACCCTGGTGGTCCTGGGTCTCGCCCTCGTCGGCGGGCGCAGCCAGCGAGATCTCCTGGCCCCGGGCCTCAACGTGCTGACCGCCAGCTGCATCCTGCTGATGGCGAGGATGGGCACCAGCGCCGACGCCGACGGCCTCAGGGTCACCAATATCGCCACCCGCACGATCCCGTGGCACGACGTGGCCGACCTCGCCGCGAGCAAGAACGGCCGCCCGACCGCGACCGTCCACGCCACCCTCCGCGACGGGAGGCAGATCCCCCTCGCCCACGTGACGCTCTCCGAGCTGCGCCACCTCGAAGGGCTGCGCCCCGGGCCTTCGGGCACGGCGGACACCTCACCTCTCCCGGACTGAGCTCCTCGGCCGGGGGTATGGGGCGTCTCCCCTCCCCGGCAGCCGGCGCCCTGGGTGGAAGGCGGGTCAGCGGACCTCTACCGCCTGGTCCGGCCGCGCCAGCCAGATCCACACCGGCCCGTCGGCGAAGGTCAGCACCTCCCCGTCGACGGTGAGCTCCGTCGGGGCCTCGTCGTCCTCCCTGCTCCACTCCCCCTCCCATGCCTTGCCGTCGCGCAGGACGATCACCTGGCCCTCCCCGACGAGCTGGGCCTCGGGGCTGGTGCCGCTGCGCGTGACGTTCTTCGACTCGTGCATCTCGACCTCCTGGACCACGATCGTCCGGGGCGCGACGGGGTCGCCGGTGATCGCGTCGATCTCGACCTTGCCGTTCGTGCTGATCTCGAAGGTCTTGGACGTCGCGTCATAACTCGCCCGCATCCGCGACGCCGGATAGTTCGTGGCCACCGACGTCGCCTTCTTCCCGCCCGGAGCCGGGTCGCCGAACCGGAAGCCGACGTCCTCCGGCGGGTGGCCGCCACCCCCGCGCTCGAGCAGCACCTCCGGGTCGCCGTAGAGGTTGTGCGGCGCCACCCGCGAGCTGTCGCGCCTGAAGCCGGGACCGTTGTCGGTCACCGAGACCTGGGTGCCGGCGTCGAGATACTCCTTGGTGCGCTTCGAGGACCCGGAGAAGACCAGCGGCACCTCCGTCCCGTAGTTGGCCACGACCGTCGGGTCGTTCGGGCGGGCGCTGCGCACGGGCCCGACGACCTTGGGCAGCTCGGAGGAGAAGATCGCCATGAGCCGCGTCATACCGTGCTCCACCTCGTCCACGTAGACGACGTCGGCCGACCCGATCCCGGACCGCGGGTAGGCGGGGTCGACGTGATCGATCTTCACCGCGAGCACCGGCCCGCCCTCCATCGGCCGGCCGACCTCCTCGGGCGCCTCGGGCGCCTCCGTGGTCACCTCGACCTCGTCGGCGCGTGCGCTGGTCACGGCCGTCTCGGGGGCGCGTCCTACCCCAGCGCCTCCGACAGCATCACGATGATCCCCTTCGGCCCCCGTACGTAGCATCCGGTAGGCGTCCTCTGATGGCCCCCGTCAGCGTCTGCCCTCGCTCCGCGCCTTGAGCCCCTCGGCCTCGTTGGCCAGGTAGCGGTCCGTCAGCCGACGGCAGGCGCGACCCATGACCGACCCCAGCCAGCCCTCCTGCGCCACCGACAGCTCGACCCGGCTCCGTCCGTCCGCGATCCCTCGACCTGGTGGCGCGCCGTGGTCTGCACGCCGGAGCCCTTCGCCACCCAGGTGAAGCCGCGCCCGGCGTCCAGCTCGGTCACGACATACTCGGTCGCCGGGAGCTTCGGCTGCCGGATCCGCGCCCGGCTCCCCACGGCCAGCGGCCCGTCGTCGAGGCGTTCCACACTCGTGACCCTCTCGGTCCACCCCGGCCACGCCTCGACGTCGACCAGCACCTCCCAGACCCGCTCCGGCGGGGCGTCGATCTCCACGGCGATGCGCTGCGGCTCCATGGGACGCATCCTGGCACCGCCGGGCCCGGTGCGTCGTGCCGAGACGCCTGCACACTCCAGCGGTCGGACCCAGCGCCTGACGGTCGCCCTAAACCTCCAGCTCCAGCAGCCGCTTCGGCGTGATCGGCATCTCCCGCACCCGCTGACCGGTGGCGTTGAAGATCGCGTTGGCGATCGAGGCGGGCGTCCCGACCATCGACAGCTCCCCGATCCCCTTCGCCCCGGTCGCGCCGAACCATGGGTCGAACTCGGGCAGGAACTCCACGTCCATCTGCGGCACGTCCGCGTGCGCCGCCACGTGATAGCCGGCCAGGTCCCCGTTGACGACGTGGCCGAAGCGCGGGTCGCGGTAGGACTCCTCCAGCAGCACCCCGGACATCGCCATCGTCATCCCGCCGATCATCTGGCTGCGCGCCGTCCGCGGGTTGATGATCGTGCCGGCGGCGTAGACGCCCAGCAGGCGCCTCACCCTCACCTCCGCGGTCACCCGCGACACGGCCACCTCGGCGAAGTGCGCGCCGAAGGCGTGCAGCGACCGGGACCTGGCCCCGCGCGGCGGGCCACCCCTGGCGGTGACGGACGCACCCTCCGGCGGCGCATCCCCATACCTCTTCCGGAACTTCTCCGAGGCCGCGACGACCGCGTTGCCCCACTCGTAGGTCCCCGAGCTGCCGCCGGCCAGGAAGGCCATCGGCACCCCGGTCCGCCCGATGTCGGTCTCCACCTGATCCACGCCGACCCCGAGCGCATCGGCCGCGATCTGCCGCAGCACGGTGTGCGCCCCGGTGCCGATGTCGGAGGCCTGCAGCTCCACGACATACCTGCCTCCGGTGAAGCGCATCCCGGCGAAGAGCCCGAAGAAGTGCGTCCACGGGAAGGACGCCGCCGCCATGCCGAGCCCGACGAGCCACTCCCCCTCCCGCCGCTGCCCGGGCGCCTGCCGCTCCGACCACCCGAAGAGCTCGGCGCCGCGTCGCATGCACGGGATCAGAGCCCGTGTGCCCCAGTGTTTCCCGTTCTCCGGATCGACGTCCGGCTCGTTGCGCACGCGCAGCTCGATCGGGTCTAGCCCGGCCGCGTGCGCCAGCTCGTCCATCGCGCACTCGAGGGCGAACATCCCGCTGAACTCCCCCGGCGCGCGCATCCACGTCGTGGGCGGGATGTCCAACTCGACGACCCGGTGCTCGGTGCGGCGGTGGGGCACCGCATACATCATCCGCGTGGCGAAGACCGCCTGGTCGCAGCTCGGCTTGATCCGGGCAGTCCCCTGCGTCGACACGTGCTCGACCGCGGTCAGCCGGCCCTGGGCGTCGGCCCCCAGCCGCACGTGCTGGCTGCTCTCCCCGCGGTGCCCGGTCAGCGCGAACATCAGCTGCCGGGTCAGCGCAAGCTTCACCGGCCGCGGCCCGACCACCTTGGCCGCCAGCGCCGCGAGCACCAGGTGCGGATGCGGCAGCGCCTTGCCGCCGAACCCGCCTCCGACGTAGGGCGAGACGATCTCCAGCTGGTGCGGCAGCAGGCCGAGCAGCGGCGCGAGCAGCATCCGGTGCGCGATCGGCCCCTGGTTGCCGTCGAGGAGCGTCAACCGCGTCGCCCGCGGGTCGAGCGCGCTGGTGTCGTGCCAGACGGCGGTGACGGCGTGCGGCTCCATCTGCGCGTGGAACTGCGCGGGGTGCGCATACTCCTGATCGATCCGGTATGCGGCCTCTCGCCAGCCCTGCTCGAGGTCACCCTTGGTCTCGGTGCCGGGTCTCATCAGCACCAGCCGCGGGCTGGTCGCCTCGGGGTCCTGGGGGTCGAAGTGGATCTTGGCCGGCTGCTCGACATAGGTGATCTCGACCAGCTCGGCCCCCTCGCGCGCAGCCTCGGGTGTCTCGGCGATCACGCCGGCGACGATCTGGTTGCGGTGGTGGACGTCGGCGTTCTGGAGGACCCACAGCTCGGCGTCGGTCCGGACCCGCAGCCGCGGCGCGTCCTCGTGGGTGAGGACGCCGATCACGCCGGGCACGGCGAGGGCGGCGGCGGTGTCGATCGCCGCGATCGTGCCCCGCGCGATGGTCGAGACGACCGGCCAGAGGTAGCAGGGATCCTCGACCTCGTGCTCGTAGGCATAGGGCGCCGTCCCGGTCACCTTGAGCGGCCCGTCGACGCGGCGGACCTCGCTGCCGACGCTGCGGGCAGGTGACTCCTGGCTCGACGTCGCGGTGGACGGCGGCGCCGTGGTGGTGGCGCTCGTCTCCCCCGGCAGCGTCTCCGTCTGGGTCATCGCGCCCTCCCCCCGGCCAGGTCCTCCAGCACCGCGGTGACGGTGCGGGTGAGCATCGGGATCTTGTAGGCGTTGTCGCTGCCCGGCTCCGCCGCGGCCAGCTCGGCCTCGATCGCCGCGGTGAAGCTCTCGGCGGTGGCAGGTCCACCACGGAGCAGCCCCTCGGCGGTCAGCGCGCGGTGCGGCCGGTGGGAGACGCCGCCCAGAGCCAGCCGCACGTCGCGGACCACCCCGTTCTCGACGTCCAGCGCCGCCGCGACCGACACGAGCGCGAACGCGTAGGACGCCCGGTCCCGCACCTTGCGATAGCGCGACCTCCGCGCCCAGGGCAGCGGCGGCAGCTCGACCGCGGTGATCAGCTCCCCCGGCTCCAGCGTGGTGTCGCGCTGCGGCTCGTCGCCCGGCAGCCGGTGCAGCTCGCCGAACGGGATCACGCGCTCCTCCGCCGGCCCCACGACGTGGACGAGCGAATCCAGCGCCGCCAGCGGCACGCACAGGTCGGAGGGGTGCACGGCCACGCAGTGCTCGGAGGCGCCGATCAGCGCGTTGTAGGTGCCGAAGCCCTCCCGCGCCGAGCAGCCCGTGCCCGGCTCGCGCTTGTTGCACGGCGTGCTCAGGTCCTGGAAGTAGACGCAGCGCGTGCGCTGCAGCAGGTTGCCGCCGGTCGTGGCCATCGCCCGGATCTGCCCCGACGCCCCGGCGAGCAGCGCCTCGCTGACGAACGGGTAGCGCTCACGCACCAGCGGGTGTGCGGCCAGGTCGGCGTTGCGGACGTTGGCGCCGATCCTCAAGGCCCCGCCCTCGGTCTCCTCGACCCCGCCGAGGTCCAGGCGGCTGACGTCGACCAGTCGCCCAGGCCGGCGGATGTTGAGCCGCAGGTGGTCCACGAGATTGGTGCCACCTGCCAGGTATGCGGTCTCCCCCACCTCCGCCCCGTGGTCACTGATCGGACCGGGGCCATCAGCCAGGGGCTCGCCAGCCAGCTCGAGCGCCTCGGCGACCGAGCCTGCCCGCACGTAGTCGAAGGCCTTCACACCAGCCCCCTCGCCCTCGCCACGTCGGTGATCGCGGCCAGGATGTGGTCGTAGGCCCCGCACCGGCACAGGTTGCCGCTCATCCGCTCCCGGATCTCCTCGGCGGTGAGCCGGACCGGGCCCTGGGCGGAGACGTCGGAGGTGACGTGGGACGGCATACCCTCCCGGGCCTCGGTGAGCATCCCCTCGGCCGAGCAGATCTGCCCGGGCGTGCAGTAGCCGCACTGGAGCGCGTCGCGCTCGACGAAGGCCTCCTGCACCTCGCCCAGGTCTTCGACCGTGCCCAGGCCCTCGGCCGTGGTGACCTCGGCCCCGTCGTAGGACACCGCGAGCGCCAGGCAGCTCAGGATCCGCCGCCCGTCGGCGATCACCGTGCACGCCCCGCACTGCCCGTGGTCGCAGCCCTTCTTGACCGACGTCACCCCGAGCCGGTCGCGCAGCGCGTCGAGCACGCTGACCCGCGGGTCGAGCTCGAGGCGGTGCTCCTGGCCGTTGACAGTGAGCCGTGTGGGAACGGGAGGAGGAACCATGATTCGACCTTGTCAGTGAGGTGGCCGTTCGTCCTCCTGAGTCTCTACACATCCAGGTGTATCATCACACCATGACGCGCACGAACATCGATCTCGACGACGACCTCGTCGCCACGGTCATGGCGCGCTACCGCCTGGACTCGAAGCGGTCTGCGGTCGACTTCGCCCTGCGCCAGCTCGTGCGTGAGCCCCTGCCCCTCGAGGAGATCCTCGCCATGCGCGGCAGCGGCTTCGAGACGACCAACGAGGAGATCGAGGGCGCCTGGACGGCCGAAGAGTGATCGTCGACACCTCGGTCTGGATCGAGTTCCTCCGCCCCGGCCCCTCCCGCGCCGGCGACCACCTCGAGGCGATGCTGCGCCGGCAGGACCCGGTGCTGGTCCCCGAGACCGTCCTTCTGGAGCTGCTCAGCGGCAGCGGCGACGAGGCGCTCGCGGCGCGCCGCCAACGACTGCTGGAGTCCTTCGACGTGGTCCCCCTGGAGCCGGTCGTGGACTCGCTCAGCGCCGCCCGGCTCCAACGCCAGTGCCGTCGGGGCGGCGACGTGGTCCGCAGCCTGGGCGACTGCCTCATCGCCTCCGTCGCTCTGCGCCTCGGCGCCACCGTCCTGCATCACGACCGGGACTTCGAGGTGCTGAGGCGGCACTGCGGCCTGCAGACCGTCTCCCTCCTTGGCTGAAGAGGCTCACCCCCACCCCATACCCTGACATCGTGCCCGAAGACTTCATGATCGCCCGCAACCCGGAGGAGGGCACCACGCTGCCCTACCTCCTGCGGATCCCGTCGGGGCCCGACGGCATCGTGCTCAAGGCCAAGGAGATGTGGCCCCGGACGGGCAAGGTCTACTGCCACCGCGCCGTCGGCTGGCCGCGCGACCCCGAGATCCTGGAGCAGGTGCCGGTCCGCTCCTGCGTGCGCCGCGGCGCGAGCATCGACCTGGTGCTCGACCGTGGCCGGGAGAACCGCTCCCAGTTCGTGCTGACCCGCATCCGCGGCGGCCGCGAGGCGATCTTCTGGCAGACGGCCCGCACCGCCAAGCAGGCCCGTCCTGCCGTGGCGCTGCCGACCGCCCGCGGCTCGGGGGTCAGCGAGTTGGAGATCGTGGTGGACAGCCACGAGCGCTATGCCTGGAAGTTCGAGCACCAGCAGGCGACCACGGTCCGACGGGCCCTGCCTGCGGGCGACTACGCGGTGACCGTCGGCGAGGAGGTCGTGGCCTCGGTGGAGCGCAAGTCGCTGCAGGACCTGGTGAGCACGTTGACCAGCGGCAAGATGCGTTATCTTCTGGCCGACCTCGCGGCGCTGCCGACGGCCGCGGTCGTCGTGGAGGACCGCTACTCCTCGATCTTCAAGCTCGACCGGGTGCGCCCCGCCGTCGTCGCGGACGGCCTCGGCGAGTGCCAGGCGCGCTTCCCCGGCGTGCCGATCGTCTTCTGTGAGACGCGGGCCCTGGCGCAGGAGTGGACCTACCGCTTCCTCGCCGCCGCCCTGGTCCACGCTGCCGAGACCAGGCACGTCGACCTGGAGGCGAGCCCGCTGCCGACGGCGTCGACCCCGTCACCGGCGCAGGTGCGCGCCTGGGCACGACGGGAGGGGTATGCGGTGTCCGACCGCGGCCGGATCCCCGCCGAGGTGCTCGCGGCCTTCGCACGCCGGTCCAGCGACTGATGGGCTGCGGGCGGCCAGCTGCGGACTCACCAGCGCTGCCGTGCCTCCTCGGCCCAGCCGGTCAGGCTGTCGACCACGATCCGCTCCCCAACGTCGTCGAGGACCCACCCGCGAAAGGTCCCGAAGCACTGGTGCGTCTCGGACGCGACGACGCCCAGCTGGGTCTTGGCCACCCTCTCGTGGAAGGGCACCAGCTCCACGTCGACCCGCGCCCCGTGGATCCGCCACGGCCGCATCCAGTCGTCGCGGTCGTAGGTCCAGGTCAGGTCCCCGTGGATCTTGTGCAGCCGGCCGTCGACGATGAGGCCGTTCTCGGTCTGGCCGGTCCCGTCGGTCCACCTGCCACCGAGCTGGACCGCCAGGTCGCCGTCGGGACGCGAGCCGGCAGCCCAGTTCCACCGGACGGCATAGGGCCACTTCCCCCGCCCGTGGTCCAGCACGGCGAAGGAGTCGCCCTCGGCGAAGGTATGCGGCTTCCCCTCCAGCAGGAGGGTCCCGGCGACCGGACGGCCCACGTCCTTGAGCGTGAGCTGGAAGCGGCGCTCGCTCCACGGCACGACCACGGCGAGCGCGTCCCGCTCCCCCGCGCCAGGGATGGTCAGGTCGAGCTCGACGCCCTTGGACCGGGCCTGCAATGTGGTCGTGCCCACGTCCTCGCGGATGTCGACGGACAGGCCCTTGCCCCGACCCGACGCCGGCCCGCCACCGCTGCGCTCGGGCAGGAGCGCCCTGCGACCGAGAGGCACCACGACCTCACGGTTGGTCTCCTGCCCGGTCTCGCGGTCCAGGACGTAGATGCTGTGCAGCGCCGCGTAGTCCAGGCCGGAGACGACGACCCCGACCCCGCCGGATACCCTGTCCCGGTGAGCACCACGGTCGGGACGAGCCCGGCGAGCCGAGACACCGCATACCGTGAGCAGGACCGCACCTGGCTGGTCGCGCTGGCGGCCTCGCTGTGGGGACTGTCGGCGCTGTGGCGAGGACCTCTGAGCCGTGAGCTGCCGTCGCTGACCATCGTCTTCTGGGAGCACGCGCTCCTCACGCTCGTGACGCTGCCGTGGCTGGTCCCGGCGGTGCGTCGCCTCCGGGCCGCTAGCCGCCGCACTCAGCTGTCTGTCCTGGTCATCGGGGGCGGGTCGTCGGCGCTGGCGACGGTGCTCTTCACGGCCGCCTTCCGCCTCGGCGACCCGGTGACGCCGCAGGTCCTGCAGAAGCTGCAGCCCCTCATCGCCCTCGCCCTGGCCGCCGCCCTGCTCGGGGAGCGTCTGCGGAGGAGCTATCTGGCCTTCCTGGTCCCGGCCCTGGTCGGCGCGTGGCTCATCGCCTTCAGCGACCCGCTCCAGGTCTCGGTGGCATCGGCCCGGCCGGCGCTGCTGGCACTCGGCGCCGCCACGCTGTGGGCGGCCGGGACGGTCCTGGGCCGTGGGGCGAGCGCCGCGCTGAGGTTCGTCGACCTCACGGCCCTGCGCTTCACGGTCGGGCTGGTCACCCTCGGCACGGTGGTGGCGCTGACCTCGACCCCGCTCGGCGTGCCGGCCCGCGCCTGGCCCCCGATCGTCGCCCTCGCACTGCTGCCCGGCCTGCTCGCGATGGTCCTCTACTACCTCGCCCTGGGCCGCACGCCTGCCTCCCGCGCGACGCTGGCCGAGCTGACCTTCCCGCTGACGGCGGCGCTCGTCGGGGTCGTCGCGTTCGCCACTCGCCCCTCACCCACCCAATGGCTGGGCATCGGGGTCGTGCTCGTCACCGTCGTCGCGCTGTCCCTGCACGAGCAGCGCTCCCGGCTCCCCGCCGTCCACGAGACCGGCTCCCCATCGGCAACCCCAAGTCTCGACCGGCCCTAGAATCCGAGCCGGTCCCGGCAACAGCCTGTGGACGACGCCGCGCGGTGGCACGGTGAGAGCCATGACGCACGACGCCGCCGGATGATGCAACGCCTGGCAGCCTCGATTGACACCCACGACTGGGCCGGGCTGGCCGCGCTGCTGCACGAGGACTTCACCTGCCGGCTCGTGCACACCGGCGAGACCTTCGACCGCGACGGCTGGGTCCGCTTCAACGCCGACTACCCCGGCTTCGACCGGTTCACGCTCGAGGACTGCATCGGCGAGCACGATCGTGCCGCCGGTCGGGCCACTCCACCGGCTGGGTCGACGATGAGCTCAACCACTTCGAGGTCGCGATGTTCATCACCGTCCGTGACGGCCTCATCGTCGACAACGTCGAGGTCTGGACCGACGTCGGTATGGATGCTCCCCGTGGCACCCGCTCCTGTCGCAGCGTCTCAGATCCGCCCCGCCGGGAATGACACGCGATCGTCATGACTCAGTCGATCTCGTCCCCCGGCCCGAAGACGTCCATCCACGCATTCACAGCACCCAGCGCACGGTTGCTGCCGGCCAACCATTTCGTGCTCGCCCCGTCCAGGGTGATGACCGACCGCTCGCCAACCACTTCGCCGCCGGAGGCGTCCAGCTGGAGCGCGGTCATCTCGCTGACACCCACGGACAGCAGTGCCGGGTCGTCGTGGGCAGCGCCGTAGAGCCGGCCCCACCGCTGCTCGCGGGTCAGCATCGGCTCCAGCGTGACGCCCTCGACGATCCCGAGCGCGGGGGCCGTGTCCACGCCGTCGACCATGAACTCCTCGATCGACTCGTCCTGCGTCGTCGGGTCCGGCGCGGGGACATAGCGCTCCCCCATCACTGCCGTCGCGGCACCGTCGGTCAGCACCGGAATCCGGCCGACCGCACCGGCCAGCACGCGCCGCAGGTCAGAATCGGCGACCTCCTCGCCCATGAGCGACTGGTCACCGCCGACGAAGAGCGCTCCCTGCACCCCGCGGAGGCTGCCGGGTGTGAGCCGCTCGACCGGCACCACGTCAACCCGGCCGCGCCAGCCCAGCTCGCGCACCGCGTCCGCGTAGGCCGCGGCAGCCGCGTCGACCGCCGCCTGATCCGGATACCCCGCGGTGATGACGACCAGCTTGCCTGGCGAGCGGCCGGGGGTGCCTGCCTGGGCCGCCGCGACAAGCTCGGCGAGCGGCTGCGAGTCCGCGGAGTCGTTGTCCCCGCCCCCGAGCCAGAGCGGGGCGCGGCCGGCCACGGCCAGGTCGGGCGCGAGCGTGGGCCCGGTCACGGGGACCGGAACCCCGTCGAGGTATGCGGTGCGCGCGCCGATGTCGTAGGTCACTCCGGTCCCCGGCGCGACCAGATGGGTGAGCACGTCCTGCACCGAGAGGGTGTCGCGTGGGCCGACCCAGTCCAGACCGGTCGCCCGGCTCATGTCCTGCAGCGTCACCGAGCTCGCGCCGAAGACGTCGACGATCCGCTGCTCGTCCTCGATCACCGGGGCGGTCCCCCAGTCGACGCCGATGCCCAGCTTGCCGGGATCGCCATACCTCGCGACCGACTGGCCGGTCCACGACAAGAGGCGACCGAATCGGCCGCGCTCGTAGAAGTGCTGGTCGAGGATCGCGTCCTGCAGACCGAAGGACAGGCCGCGCTCCTCGCTGGCCAGGTCGTCGCCCCAGAAGATGAGCGACATGTCGCGCTCGAGCGCGTTCTCCGGATAGCCGGGCGCCGGATAACCGGCGCCCATCGAGCGCGACTCGACCGCATTGCCGGCGCTGGTGCCGCCGACGACGACGCCCTGCGCATAGGCGGTCGCGAGGTTGGCCTCGGCCGGGGTGTTGGCCAGCACGTGCATGGCCAGCACCTGGTCGCCGCCGAGGACGTAGACGCCGTCGGTCTCCGGATCGGCGAGCGCGCCGGAGTGCGCCGGGTCGAGCGCGTCCTCGCGGGCCAGCAGCGGGAGCAGGGTGCCCTCGCAGCCTCCGGGGAACTGCGCGCGGTCGACCACACCGTCGCAGACCGCCTCGATCTGGTCGGTGCGCTGCTGGGCCAGGCGCAGGTTCTCTTCCCGGTCGGCGGGGTCGTCGCCATAGCTGCTGGGGATGACGTAGAGGTCGACGGTGGCGCCGGTCGCGTTATCGATCACCTCGTGTGCGAAGCCCTGGAGCGACTCGGTGCTGTAGCCGCCGCCGATCGGGGTCAGCGTCCGTGGCGCGTCCGGATCGGCCGCGATGGCGGTCGTCGGCAGCAGCGTGCCGGCGAGGCAGAGGGCGAGGGTCGTGGCGAGGGCGCGACGGGACATGGTGACCTCCTTGGGTGTTGTCTGGCAACCTACGCCCGACCGCGCGCTGGGACGAGGCCCTTGACCAAGTCTTTACCGTCAGGCGTGTTGATGAGTTCCCAGGGCACCCCCACAAGAACTGAATGAGGGGCCACCCACGTCAGTGGCGAGATTGCCCACGGCCCTGCCGGTGTGTGAGTAGCCCGCGGCTTGGTCACCCCTCGATACGCTGGGCCCAGATCACGCCGCCTTGAGGTGCGATCCCGACAACAGCCGAGGTGACCTCCCGCTGATGGGCACAAAAGGCGACGCGCACCATTCCGACACGGTCACGGTCTTCGAGTCCGGAGACGGGATCCTCCTCTTCGGCGGGGAGGACGTGCTCGCGCACCTCGACCGCGAGCTCGGCGGTCTCTCCCGCGTTGTCTCCTCTAGAAGCCTGGCCCGCGCCACCGGACACGCCGCGACAGCCGCCGGACAGCTGTCAGCCCAGAGCGGGCGCTGGGTCAAGCTCACCAAGGAGTCAGCTACCCAGCTCAAGAGGCTCAAAGAGCACTCCATCGACAAGGATGGCTACATCTCCGGCGTCCTCCGTGGCAAGAACAAGAAGTTCGCTCACCAGCTCAAGATCGAGAACCTCTCTAAGGGCGCCCTCCTCACCCCCGCAGCCCCCGCCGTCCTGGGCTCCATCGCCACTCAATATGCCCTCGAGTCCGCACTCTCCGACATCACGGCCTACCTCGAGGTCATCGACGCCAAGCTCGACAAGCTCCTCAAGCAGCGCAAGATCGAGGCGCTGGGCCAGATAGGCGGCGTGACGATGGCGATCGACGAGGCCTACGCGATCTTCGAGGCCACCGGCACTGTCTCCGGGACGACCTGGTCGAAGATCCAGTCGGCGCCATTCGCGCTGCAGTCGATGCAGGCCGAGGCCGTCGCGCAGCTGGCCACCATCGCCGAGGACGTAGAGAAGGCCACCGGCGACCCGGACCGAACGGCAAAGACGCTCGCGGCGGCCGAGGAGGACGCACAGTTCTGGCTCGGGGTGCTCGCGAGGACCATCTCGCTCCAGGACCGGCAGTACATCCTCGAGCTGGAGCATCTGGCAGACCAGCACCCGCACCAGCTAGACGACCATCGACAAGGCATCACCGTGGCCCGCGACAAACGGCTCGGCATGATCTCCCAGGCCCTGAACTCGGTCGCAGGGTCGGTCGTCACCGCCACGCGCCTGAGCAATGCCGTACGTGTCGTCAATCCCCTCAGCGCACCACGAGTCACGCGGCATGCAGGCGCCATCGCGGAGTCGATCGACGCTTTCGCCGAGCACGTCGATCTCCAGATCGGTGATGGCGGTGACGTCTCCGGCATGTCGTGGACACACGCCGCGCGTGGGCTGATGGGAGAGGCTTCCTCCGCGGTGGGTACGGCGGGGAGCAGGGCAGCGGACCGGGCTCGCGCGACGGGTCAGGCGATCGGCGCCGTCGGCACGCGAGCCACCGACCGGGCGCGCGTGGCGGGCCAGGCGGTTGAGGAGCGGGGCAGCGCGGCGGTCCGGAAGATGCGCGCGCTCGACTTCAGGCGCCGCGCGCGTGATGAGGATTGACCCGCTTGCTCCGTCAGGCTGTAGGGAAGACTGAAGAGCATGCCGACTGAAATGGGAATCTGGCGGGTCGATGGTGAACAACCCCGACGACTGACTCCATCGATGATGCCCTTGGAGTCACTCCTGGAAGGATCCTTGGAGAAAGACCCGTCGCTGCTGGGTGAAAAGGTTCTGGTGATCGGGCGCCAGGTGACCACTCCGTACAACACGCGAATAGATCTTCTGGCGATCGATGTCGAAAGCACAGTCCACGTGTTGGAGTTGAAGAGGGACAAGACACCCCGCGAAGTCATCACGCAACTCCTTGACTACGGTTCATGGATCTCCACGCTTGACCGCGAGGAGATCATCGCCCGAGCCTCAGCCCATCTGGGCCAGCCTTTGCGGAGGCCTTCGACGATGCGCCGGTCCCAGACGAGATCAATGCCGACCTGCGCCTCACGGTCGTGGCTTCCTCCCTCGACCCAAGCTCAGAACGCATCGTTACCTACCTGCGCGAGTTTGGAGTCCCGATCAACGCAGTGTTCTTCTCCTTCCTGGAGGACGACGAACGGCAGTACCTGGCACGATCGTGGTTCGCCAGTGAGGAAAGTGGGGAGCCTGTCGCCGAGGGTACTCGTACGGGCCGCGGTGCCAAACGTGCGGCGTGGAACGGGATCGACTGGTACGTGAACTTCGGTGAGGGCGTCAGTCGCTCCTGGCAGGACGGGCGCGCTCCTGGCAGGACGGGCGCTCCTACTCGTTCACCTCGGCCGGAGGCGGCGACTGGTACTCGCGCACCTTCAGGAGGTCATCGGCTGCAGACGGGGACACTCCGGGGAGTCCGCGACGAAGATCAGGGCCAGTCTGGTCCCCCTGCGGACCGAGAGGTATGCCGCATACCCCGTCTGCTGGTGCAGGCTCACGATCTCGCGGCGGACCTGTGCCGAGAGGCCGATCTGCCGGTGCAGCGAGACGCCCAGGCCGTGCAGCTTGTAGCCCAGCTCGTAGCGGGCCGCGCCCTTGATGTGGACCAGGTAGTCGAGGTCGACCAGGCTGCCGGCGAGGCGGTAGACGGTCGGCAGCGGCAGGTCGAGCTCCTGGGCCAGCTCCTTGGCGCTGGCGCCGCCGCGGTCGGCGACCGCCTCGAGCAGCGCGAGCGTGCGGCGGACGGCGCGGGCTCCCTCGGTCACACCGCCAGTGTGGCCCATGCCCCCCTTGACGTGCGGCGCCGGTGTCACCACGATGCGGGCATGTACTTCATCGTCGTCAAGTTCCCCGTCAAGCCCGAGTCCGCCGAGCAGTGGATGGACATCGTCCACGACTACACCACCAAGTGCCGCGCCGAGGAGGGCAACATCTTCTTCGAGTGGTCGCGCAGCGTCGAGGACCCCAACGAGTTCGTCCTCGTCGAGGCCTTCACCGACGAGGGCGCCTCCGCCCACGTGGCCAGCCCCCACTTCAAGGAGGGCATCGAGGCCATGCGCCCGCACATCACCGCCACCCCCAAGATAGTCTCCCGCCAGGTCGACGGCGACGGGTGGGACGAGATGGGTGAGCTCAAGGTCGACTGAGACCCACAGATCCCGTCAGCGGGTGCGGTAGCCGAGCAGCACCGCCCCGCTGTCGAAGGTCCTCGACCGGATCAGGTCGAGGTCGAGCTCCATACCCTCCGGGACGAGGCCGCGGCCCCTCCCCTGGACGACGGGAAAGACGAAGAGGTTGATCTCGTCCACCAGCCCCGCCTCGAAGAGCGCGTGACAGATCGAGATGCTGCCGGTGACCACGATCTGGCCGTCGCCGTCCTCGGCCTTGAGCGCGCGGACCTGGTCGAGCCAGTCGGGCCCGAGCACCTCGGAGTTCTGCCACTGCGGGTCGGTCATCGTGGACGAGACGACGACCTTGCGGACCTGGTCCAGCTCCGCGCTGATGCCGGTGCCGTCGTCCGCGTGGTCGGGCCAGTAGCCGCGGAAGGCCTCGAAGGTGACGCGGCTGACGAGGCTCGTCGAAGTTCCCCAGTGATGCTCACTGAATTTCCCCACCTTGGGCGGTGGTCAGTGTAGGGGTTGGCGGGTGGCGGCTCGCAGGGTGCCCTGGCGGGCGTGGTGGTCGCGCAGCCGGTAGGAGTCGCCTTCGAGGTTGAGCACGACGGAGCGGTGCAGGAGCCGGTCGAGCATGGCTGCGGCGACGGTGCTGTCGCCTAGGACCTCGCCCCAGGATGCGACGCCGCGGTTGGTGGTGAGCACGATGGACGTCTTGAGGTAGCGCTGGGAGACGACCTGGAACAGCGCGGAGGCGGCCTCGCCGGGCAGCGGCAGGTAGCCCAGCTCGTCGATGATGAGCAGGGTTGGGCCGGCGAAGAAGCGCATGGTGGTGGCCCAGCGTCCTTCGATCGCGGCGCGGTGGCACCGGGCGGCCAGATCGGCGGCGGTGGTGAAGTAGGTGCGGTACCCGGCCTCGGCCGCGGCCCGGCCCAGGCCGACGGCCAGGTGCGTCTTGCCGACGCCGGGCGGGCCGATGAGCAGCACGTTGGTCGCCGACTCCAGGTACCGGCAGGTGGCCAGTTCGTCGATGAGCTTGCGGTCGACGTTCGGGGCGGCGTCGAAGTCGAAGTCGGCCAGGGTGGCCGGGGTGGGCAGTGAGGCGAACCGGAGCCGGCCGGCGAGCTTGCGGGCCTCGGTCGCCTCAACCTCGCGGGCGAGCAGGTGCTCCAACGTCGCGGTCATCGACCACCCCTGCTCGGCGGCGGTTGCCAGGACGGTGGGCAGGTGCTCGGCGGCGGCGTGCAGCTTCAACGCGGCCAGGTGGGAGCGCAGCTGCTGGTAGGTCGACGCCTGGCTGGTGATCATCGGCGCCGGCAGCGCCTCGGTCGTCGTCGCGGTCGTGGGTGTGGTGTTCATCGGGTCAGGGTGTTCCTTCCTCGGGCTGCTTTGTCGTAGGCGGACAGGTCGATGACCACGTCCGCGGTGGTGGCGGGCTCGGGTTGGTGGCGGGCGCGCAGCGCCTGCGCGGCTGCCTGGGCTGCGGGGCCGGGTGGGATGCGTTCCTTGCGCCGGTGCGGCACAGAGGCGTCGTGCCCGGCGAGGACGCGCGCCTCGAGCGCGGTGACGTGGGCGTGCTCGCGGACCATGACGCCAGCACCGTCGGGGGCGAGCTCGTGCCGGGCGATCACCGTCCCGGAGGTGGTGGCGATGTCGATGCGCGTGCTGCCCAGGCGCCAGGTGACGGTCACCTGGGCACGGGCGAGCTCGGGGGCGACGGAGTAGAAGTTGCCGCGCCAGGCCACCAGCGCCTGCGCCGAGACGACCCTCTCCTCGGTGATCGACGCGGGGAACGGGACGGTCGGGACCGGGGCCAGCGGTTCCTTGGCGGCGAGGGTGAGCACGGAGGCCTTCCCGTCGGGGCCGCCGGGCCGCATGCGGGCATCGCCACGGGTGGTGCAGAACTTGTCCAACGACGCCTGCGCCTGCTCCACGGTGACCTCGTCGGCCAGGGTGCGCCACCAGCGTTGGGCGGCGGTGTGGTTGGCCTTCTCCACCACGCCCTTGCGGTTGCCGCGCCGCGGCGGGCAGATCTCCACACCGACGCCGTAGTGCTTGGCCACCGCGGCGAACGACGCGGACACACGCCCGGTGGCCGGGTGGCACACGGTGGCCATCCGGTCGAACCGCCACGAGCGCGTGAGCCCGCCGAGCGCTCTGGTCACGCGGTCGAGGGCGCCGATGAGGTGAGCCTGGTCCATCGAAGGGCACAGCACGCCGCGCCACCGGCCGGAGTGGGCCAGGGCACCGACGAGCAGGAACGCCTTGGTGCCCCAGCCCCAGTGCTCGGGCGGGTCCGGCAGCTCGACCCAGTCCCACTGGGTCTCCTCACCCGGTGGGTGCTCGATCACCGCCGCCGGGCGGCCCTTCGTGCCGGCGCACGGTTCGCAGTGCGGGCGCAGCCCGCGGGTGCGGACCTGCCGGGTGAAGGTGGAGTAGGCCTTGTCGTACCCCAGCTCGACGACCTCGTCGTACAGGGTCATCGCCCACAGGTGCGGGTCCTCGGCCAGCCGGGCGCGGACGTAGTCCACGAACGGCTCGAACGGGTCCTGCCCCGCCGGCTTGCGGACGCCCGCGGCCCGGTCTCCGCGCAGGTAGGCGCGGATGGTCTTACGGTCCCGACCCAGATGCCGGGCGATCGCTGAGATCGTCCAGCCCTGCCGGGCCAACGCGTGAACTTCGATGTCTTCCTCCCGTGACAGCATGGGACGAGGGGCTCCTTCGAGTAGGCGTGTGGTCAGAGACCGCCATCATCGAAGGAGCCCCGCCCGTCCCCGGATGGGGCCACAGGGTGGGGAATTTCAGTGAGCAGAACTGGGGAGATTCACCTGAGCGCCGTCA
>NZ_JBQGWG010000010.1:0-138770 GCF_052073805.1 Ornithinimicrobium panacihumi
TCAGTGTCAGGGTGATGGCACCGCACTGGTTGCGGTGGTTGGATCCTGATCACCTGGTGTCTGGCTCATAGGTTCGCTGTCGCTCGCTCGCGGGTTGACCAGCATGGGTTTTGCCGGCACCAGGTGTGACGGACCGGCCGGCGTGACTTGATAGGAGCGTGGTCTCGCCCCGACTGAGATGTGTCCGCCGACCGGTCCAACCGTCCACTCACTGATCAAGGTGAAAGAGGAGGCAACCGCCATGGTTGTTGTTGGAGCCGATGTGCACAAGTCCACCCACACTTTCGTCGCCGTCGACGAGGTCGGCCGCAAGCTGGGCCAACTGAAAGTCGAGGCCACGTCCAAGGGGCATCTGAAGGCGTTGGCGTGGGCCCGGCGCGAGTTCGGGACCGAGCTGACCTGGGCGATCGAGGACTGTCGGCACCTGTCCGCGAGGCTGGAGCGGGACCTGCTGTCCGCGGGCCAGCTCGTGGTGCGGGTCCCGCCGAAGATGATGGCCCAGGTCCGGGCCAGCGCCCGCACCCGGGGCAAGTCCGACCCGATCGACGCACTGGCTGTGGCGCAGGCGTACCTGCGTGAGCCACACCTGCCGGTCGCCTCCCATGACGAGGTGTCCCGGACCGCCAAGCTGCTGACCGACCGGCGAGATGCGCTGGTCAAGACCCGCACGCAGCGGATCAACGCCTTGCTGTGGCGGGTGCACGAGCTGGACCCCGAGCACGCTCCCAAGCCCCGGTCGCTGGACCTGGCCAAGCACCAGGACGCGTTGAAGGCGTGGCTGGTCACCCAGGAGGGGATCGTGGCCGCCCTGGCGCTGGAGGAGCTTGAGGACGTCATCGAGCTCACGGCACGGATCAAGGCCAAGGAGAAGGAGCTGACCGCGCACGCGAAAGAGCACGCCCCCTCCCTGGTCGCGATGGACGGCTGCGCCGGGCTGACCGCGGCCAAACTGCTCGGGGAGTCCGCCGGCATCACCCGCTTCAAGAGCGAGGCCGCGTTCGCCCGGCACGCGGGAGCGGCGCCGATCCCGGTCTGGTCCGGACGCACCGACGGGCGGGTCCGGATGACCCGCTCGGGCAACCGTCAGCTCAACTGCGCCCTGCACCGCATCGCCATCACCCAGGTCCGGCTCAAAGGATCCCTCGGGCAGGCGTACTACGAGAAGAAGAAGGCCGAGGGCATGTCCAACCGTGAAGCCCTGCGCTGCCTGAAACGACGCCTGGTCCGCACCGTCTTCAACCTCCTGACCACCGACCACAACACCCACACCACCGTCGAACCGACTTGCCAAACGGCAGCGGCTTGACATAGGAGAAACCCGTGGACACCACCGTCACCTATCAGCCGATCATGGGCCGCCCGGTCCGGTGGGGCCTCCTGGCCGCCGGCACCATCGCGAACGCCCTGGCCGAGACCATCCGCGCCAGCGAGGGCGGGCTGCTGGTCGCCGTGGCTGCGCGCGACGGGCGGCGGGCCGCCGGGTTCGCCCACCGGCACGGCATCCCGCGTTCCTACGAGGGCTATGACGGGCTCCTGTCCGACCAGGAGGTGGACGCCGTCTACATCTCCTCGACCCATCCCTTCCACGCCGAGCAGGCGCTGGCCTGCATCGCCGCCGGCAAGCACGTGCTGGTCGAGAAGCCCCTGGCCCTGACGGTCAAGGACACCGAGGCGGTCCGCGACGCGGCGCGCTCCCGTGGGGTCCTGGCGATGGAGGCAATGTGGACCCGGTGCCTGCCCCTCGTGCGGGACATCGTCGAGCGGGTGCGGCGCGGCGAGATCGGCGTGCCGAGGTCCTTCACGGCCGCGTTCACGGTGCCCTTCCCCTATGACGAGACCCACCGCCTGTTCGACCTGGGCAACGGCGGTGGGGCCCTGCTCGACCTGGGCGTCTACCCGGTGACGCTCGCCCACCTCCTGCTCGGCCACCCTCATGACCTCCAGGTCCTGGGCTCGGTCGCCCCCACCGGCGCCGACGACCACGTCGCCCTGCAGTGGATGACCCAGGAGGGCGCGATCGCCCAGGTGCTCTGCGACTCGCAGGGTCATGGCCGCTCCCGCACGGTGATCCGTGGGTCGGAGGGCTGGATCGAGGTGCACGGCCAGGTCAACGACCCCGAGTCGTTCACCATCCACCGCAGCGGCGACGACGCCGAGGGCGAGTGGGTGCCTGGCCCGCGCGAGGGCTATCTGCACGAGGTCGACGAGTTCCACCGCTGCCTGCGCGAGGGCCTCCTGGAGTCTCCGCTGGTCCCGCACGCCGACACCGTGGCCATCATGACGATCATGGAGAGCGCACGCCGCGAGCTCGGGGTGCGCTACCCCCAGGAGGACGAGCCGCTACACACGTGAGGCCCACCACGTGGAGGACCGGGCCCATCCGGGCAGCAGATGGCGGCCCGCTCCGCCGAGGCCCTGGCCGAGCTCACCGGCCGGCAGCTGGTGACGCCGCCGGGCTCCTGGGCCGCGTGCCCGCCGCGCGCACTCAGCCCCGCCGCACCCGCGGACGGGGCTGGCAGGTGGGGCAGAAGTGCGAGGAACGGTTCGCGAACTCCTCGCGCCGGATAGGCGTGCCGCACCGCGCGCACGGCCGGCCCGCCTGCCCGTAGGCGTTCAGCGACCGGTCGAAGTAGACGCTCGCGCCGTTGACGTTGACGTAGAGGGCGTCGAAGCTGGTCCCGCCCTGCCCCAGCGCCTCGAGCATCACGTCGGTGGCGTGGCCCAGCAGACGGCCCAGTGCGGGCTTGGTCAGGGCCGAGGCCGGACGGCGGCCGTGCACGCCGGCGCGCCAGAGCGCCTCGTCGGCGTAGATGTTGCCCACGCCGCTGACGACGGTCTGGTCGAGCAGGACGCGCTTGACCTCGCTGTCCTTGGACTTCATCCGGCGTGCCGTGGCGGCCAGGTCGAACGACGGCTCGAGCGGGTCGGGGGCGATGTGCAGGACGGGCTCCGGTATGCCGTGCCCATGGGCGGTCCGCGCGTGCCGGTCCGGGTGCAGCTCGGCCAGCGCGAGACCGCCGAAGGTGCGCTGGTCGACGAAGCGCAGCTGGGGACCGTCGTCGGCGAAGTCGAAGGAGGCATGCAGGTGCTTCTCCCGGGGAGCGTTGGCCGCCTCGACGAGGAGCTGGCCGCTCATCCCCAGGTGGACGACCAGGGCGTGGGGGTCGTCGTGGGGCGGGTCCAGCACGAGCCAGAGATATTTGCCGCGCCGGTCGGCGTCCAGGATGGTGGCCCCCTCGACCCTGGCCATGAGGTCGGCCGGTCCCGCGAGGTGGCGGCGGGCGACGCGGGCCCCGGAGAGGATCGCGCGGGAGATGGTGCGGCCGACGACGTGGTCGGTCAGTCCGCGGCGGACGACCTCGACCTCGGGGAGCTCGGGCACGGGGAGAGCTGAGGCTCAGGCCGGGCCGGCGCCGGGCGTGGCGGTGGGCTCGACCGCGACGACCTTGGCGGCGCGCTCGGTCAGCGTGTTCCACGCCGACTCGGCGGCCCGCTGCTCGGCCAGCTTCTTGTTGCGGCCCACGCCGTGGCCGACGACCTCGCCGTCGACGAGCGCCTCGGCGGTGAAGGTCTTGTCGTGGTCGGGCCCCTCGGACCGGACCTGATACTCCGGCGCCCCCAGGTCACCCTGCGCGGCGACCTCCTGCAGGGAGGTCTTCCAGTCCAGGGCGGCGCCGAGCGAGGCGCTGCGGTGCATCAGCGGGTCCAGGAGGTGGTGGACCAGTGCGGTGGCGGCGGGCAGCCCCACCGACAGGTAGACGCACCCGATGACCGCCTCCATGGTGTCGGCGAGGATCGAGTTCTTGTCCCGCCCGCCGGTGGCCTCCTCGCCCTTGCCCAGACGCACGTAGTCACCGAGCTCGAGCACCCTGGCCACCTCGGCCAGGGCACGGGAGTTGACCACCGCCGCCCGCAGCTTGGCCAGCCGCCCCTCGGGCAGGTCCGGGTGCGCGGTGAAGAGGGTGTCGGTGACGACCAGCCCCAGCACGGCGTCGCCGAGGAACTCGAGGCGCTCGTTGTGGGGCAGCCCGTCGTTCTCGTAGGAGAACGAGCGGTGCGTCAGGGCACGCAGAAGCAGCGCCTCGTCGCAGGGCCCTCCGACGACCTCGGCGAGGTGGTCGTTGAGCTCGGCGGCGGGGCGCATGCGTCGCGGGGGTTCGGTCAGCCCTGGTGCTCGGTGCGCTCGGCGGTCGCGTAGTGGCGACCGTTGTAGGAGCCGCACGAGGGGCAGGCCTGGTGCGGGGTGCGCACGGCCTGGCACTGCGGGCAGGTCGACAGCGCGATCGGCGCGGCCTTCCAGTTGGAGCGGCGGCTACGGGTGTTCGAGCGGGACATCTTCCGCTTGGGAACGGCCACGTCAATTCCTCTTCTCGTCGTCGGTCCGCAGGGAGTCCGAGGCGAGCTCGGTCAGCGCGGACCACCGGGGGTCGATCACGTCATGGTGGTGCTCCGGGTCGTCCGCCAGGCGGGCCCCGCAGTGGGGGCACAGCCCTGGACAGTCGTCCTGGCACACCGGCTGGAAGGGCAGGGCGGTCACGACCGCGTCCCGCACGACCTCTTCGAGGTCCATCAGGTCGCCGTCGAGCTCGTACTGCTCGTCCTCGTCGGTCTGGTCATCCTTGCCACGAGCGCCGTGCCCGGCCACCTTCTGGTGGTGGGCCGCCCGCTCGGGATAGGCGAACAGTTCCTGGAAGCCGACCTCGAGGTCCTCCTCGAGCTCGTCCAGGCACCGCACGCACACCCCGCTCGCCAGGGCCGAGACCGTTCCCGTCGCCAGCACGCCCTCGACGACCGACTCCATCCGCAGCTCCATCTCGACCTGCTGGCCGGGCTGGATGCCGATGACATCGGTGCCGATGCGCTCCGGAGCCTGGAAGGACCACGAGAGCTCCTTCATGGTGCCCGGTCGCCGGACCAGCTCCCGGGTGTCGACCACCCAGGTGCGCTCCTGCTCGTGCGCAGCCATGATTCAACGTCCTCGTGTGCCGTGGGGCTGGGGAACGGTCCGGTCCCATCGCGAGACGTCGCGTGGAATCGAAACCGACGCACCAGCGTAGCCGAGCAGGTGCCTCCGACTCAAACCCGCGAGTCACCGGCACAGGGACCGACCCGGTGCCTGGCTCGAGCCCGCCCGAGCCCGTTCGGGCCTGCCGCTCAGCCCGCCGCCGAACCTCGGGGCTCGAGCTCCTCCAGCGCGGCCAGGACCACGTCCGGCACCATGCCGGTGATGTCGCCGCCGTAGCGGTGCACCTCCTTGACCAGCGAGCTGGACACGTGCTCCAGCGTCGGGTCGCCGGGCAGGAAGACGGTCTCCACGCCGGTGAGGTGCTTGTTCATCCGGGCCATGGGCATCTCGTAGGCGAAGTCGGTGCCGCCCCGCAGCCCCTTGACGATCGCGGTGGCGCCCACGTCGCGGCAGACGTCGACGAGCAGCCGGCCCGCGAAGGCCTCGACCCGGACGCGGTCGCGCAGCTCCTCCGGCAGGGAGGCGTGGATGAGCTCGATCCGCCGGGGCACCTCGAAGGTGCCGTTCTTGGCCGGGTTGTGCAGCACCGCGACCACGACCTCGTCGAAGAGGGTCGCGGCGCGCTCCACCACATCGAGGTGTCCGTGCGTGACCGGGTCGAAGGAGCCGGGGCACACGCAGCGTCGGGTGAGCGTCCTCATACCCCGGAGCCTAGTGGGGCACCGCTCCCCCGCCGGTCAGGACTTCTTCTCCTCCGACTCCTCGGTCGGCAGCAGGCCCTCCTTGTGGGCGCGAGCGACGAGCTTCTTGACGTTGGTGATGGTCCCGGGGTTGGCGTCGAGCTGCTCGCTGCGCACCTGCAGGAAGGCGCTGCCCAGGTCGCGACGGTCGGCCTCGCTGACCTCCTCGCGGGCGGGGTTGAGGATGGTGAGCTCCTCCTCGGTGAGGTGGTGCTGGAGGACCTCGTTCATCTTCTCGACGGCGTCGTCGAACTTCTGCGTGTCCGTGCCCTTGCATTCCAGCAGCGCCAGGAGGGCCTCGTTGATCTCGGCGTGCTCCTCCTCGCCGTGCTCGACCTCCTCCCCCGTGATGGCGTCCTTGTGGCGCAGCCGCGGGTAGACCTTCTGCTCCTCCGCCTCACCGTGCGCGACCAGCACGTCCGCGAAGGCCTGGCGCGCCGACTCACGGTCCGAGCTGGCGTCACGCATCTCGCGCATGAGGGTCTCGAAGAGGCGGTGGTCGTCGAGGATCAGGTCGATGACGTCGCCGGAGGCAGGACGGGGGATCGGGTATGCGGTCATGCCCCCGATCCTGTCAGCGCACCGGAGGTTCGGCGAGGTGGATCGCCGTCTCGCCGTAGGTGCGCGTGTCCAGGTGCTCGAGCCCTTCGGGCCAGGTGGGGCGGGGCGACCTCGAGCTGCGCTCGACGAGGACCAGCGCGTCGGGGCCCAGCCAGCCGCCGGTCACCAGCGCGCCCAGCACCTGCGCCAGGTCAGGGTCGCCGAGCGGGTAGGGCGGGTCCATCAGCACCAGGTCGTAGGGATCGCCCTCGTTGCCCCCGGCCAGCAGCCGCTCCACGGCCCCGGTGCGCACGTCGAGGTCGTCCGCCAGCCCGAGTTCGGTGCCGTTGCGGGTGATGAGCGCCGCGGTCGGGCGGTGCTTCTCGACCGCCAGCAGATGGCCGGCGCCCCGGGAGAGGGCTTCCAGACCGAGCGCGCCCGAGCCGGCGTAGAGGTCGAGGACCCGCGCGCCGTCGAGGTCGAGCAGCGCCTGGACCCTGGAGAAGATCGCCTCCCGGACCCGGTCGGTGGTGGGGCGGGTGGCGGCCCCGCGCGGGGTGGCGATGGTGCGTCCGCCGGCGGTGCCGGCGATGATCCGGGTCACGGGATCAGCCCCTCTCCAGGAAGGCCGCGCGTTCGGCGTCGAGCCGGTCCAGCTCGCGCCGCAGCGCGGGGTGGTCGGTGAGCTCGGGGTCGGACTCCACCGTGGCCCAGGCCGCCTCGTGGGCGGTGACGATGAGCTCCTCGTCCCGGGCGAGGCGCAGGAAGCGCAGCCCGCTGCGCATGCCGCTCTGGCTCGCGCCGAGGACGTCGCCCTCCCGACGGGCTTCCAGGTCGAGGCGCGCCAGCTCGAAGCCGTCGGTCGTGGCGGCCACCGCCTGGAGGCGCTCCCCCGCCCCGGGGTCGCCTTCGGCCCCCTGCGTCACGAGCAGGCAGAGGCCGGGCTTGCCACCTCGACCGACGCGGCCGCGCAGCTGGTGCAGCTGGGAGATGCCGAAGCGGTCGGCGTCCAGGACGACCATCGTGGTGGCGTTGGGCACGTCGACGCCGACCTCGATGACCGTGGTGGCGACCAGCACGTCGATGCCGCCGGCCGCGAACTCGCGCATGACGGCGTCCTTCTCCTCCCCGCTCATCCGTCCGTGGAGGCTGGCGATCCGCAGGCTGCTCGTGGCGGGCAGTGCGTCGAGCGCCCGCGCGACCTGGTGGACGCCGTGCAGCTGCGGACCTCCGCCGCCGGCACCACCGGCGTCCTCGTCGAAGAGGGCTAGGGTCTCCTGCGGCGAGCCCGTGCCCGCGACCGGCAGGTCCGTTGGCCGGTGGTCCGCTGGCCGGTGGTCCGCTGGCCGGTGGTCCGCGGCCCGCTGGTTCGCGGCCCGCTGGTTCGCGGCCCGCTGGTCGGCCGCCTGCAGGTCTGCGACGGAGAGCGTCTCGGTCTGCACCTGGGTCGGGCCGCCCGGCCCGACGGTGGCCCCGTAGGGCAGGTCGGGATCGTCCTCCTCGCCGATACGGGGACAGACGACGTAGACCTGCCCGCCCTTGCCGACCTCCTCGGCCACCCGGACCCAGGTGCGCTCGATCCAGGCAGGCTTGTCCGCCGTGACGACGTGCGTGGCGATCGGCTGACGCCCGGCGGGCAGCTCCCGCAGGGTGGAGGTCGTCATGTCGCCGTAGACCGTCATCGCCACGGTGCGCGGGATGGGCGTCGCGGTCATGACCAGCACGTGCGGGGAGAGCTCGGCCTTGGCCCGGAGCGCGTCGCGCTGCTCGACGCCGAAGCGGTGCTGTTCGTCCACGACGACGAGGCCGAGCTCGGCGAACTGGACGGTGTCCTGGATCAGGGCGTGGGTGCCCACCACGATGCCGGCCTCCCCGGACGCCGCCATCAGGAGGTTGGCCTTGCGCTCGGCCGCGGACTGGCTGCCGGTGAGGAGCGCCACCCGGGTGCCGTGCTCCATACCCCCGAGCATCCCGCCCTCGGCGATCGGGCCGAGCATGGCGGTGATCGCGCGGTGGTGCTGGGCGGCCAGGACCTCGGTGGGCGCCAGCAGCGCGGCCTGACCCCCGCCGTCGACGACGGCGAGCATCGCCAGCAGCGCCAGCACCGTCTTGCCGGAGCCGACCTCGCCCTGGAGGAGCCGGTGCATCGGGACCGTCCGGGCCAGGTCCGAGCGCAGCTCGCCCAGCACGTCCTGCTGCCCGGCGGTGAGCTCGAAGGGCAGGCGGACCAGCAGCGCGTCCACGAGCCCGCCCTCGACGGGCTGGCGGTCCTTGGCCGGGGTGGCGTCCTCGGCCAGCCGGGCGCGGGCCAGCGCGGCCTGGATCACGAAGGCCTCCTGGAACTTCAGCCGCCACCGGCCCTTGCGGTGCTCCTCCTCGGTCTGCGGGCGGTGGACCATCTCGTAGGCCTCCCGCAGGCCTGGCAGCCCGTGCCGCATCCGCACGGTCCTCGGCAGCGGGTCGGGCAGGTCGTCCAGGGCGTGCAGGACCAGGTCGAGCAGGTCGCCGTGGACGATCGGGGTCAGCTTGGGGGTGGCCGGGTAGACGGGGACGAGCCCACCCAGCAGCCAGCCGCCCGAGGACTTCCCGGAGGGGTCGTTGAGGACGGCATAGTCCGGATGGGTCAGCTGGAGGTTGTGCCCGTAGGTCCCGATCTGGCCCGAACAGACCACGCGTGCGCCGGGCACGAGCCGGTCCTGGTGGCCGAAGGGCTTGAAGAAGGTCAGCTGCAGGGTGCCGCCCGACTCGTCCGCGACGGTGACGACCAGCATCTTGCCGCGCCGCGAGCGCATCTGCCTCGTCGTGGCGCTCTGGACGGTGCCGACCACCACGACGTCCTCCCCGTGGGGCAGGTCGCGGAAGGCCTCGGGCCGGCTGGCGTCGAGATACTTGCGCGGCAGGAAGTCCAGCAGGTCACCGACGGTGCGGAAGCCCCGGGTGTCCTCCAGCTTCTTGGCACCGGCCCCCACGATGCTGCGCAGACGGGAGTCCAGGTCGAAGGCCATTACTCCACCCCGAGCAGGTAGGGATAGGTGGGTTGGCCGCCGTCGATCCTCAGCACCTCGATCCCGGGGTGGCGTCCCTCCAGGTCGGCCAGCGCCGGCCCGAGCTCCTCGGCCGTTGCGCCCTCGCCGCCGACCACGGTGAGGACCTCCGCGTCCTCGTGGAGGAGCAGGTCCAGCACCGTGGCCGCCACCGGCCTCAGCTCGTCGCCGACGGCCGCGATGCCCGCGTCGACGATGCCCAGCCACTGACCCCGGCGGCACGGCCCCACAGGGGTCTCCGCGTCCCGCTCGGCCCGGGTCAGCGCGCCCGGGCGGCAGGCGCGCGCAGCCTCGGTCATGTCGTGGACGGTGCGCTCGACCGGGGAGCCGGGGTCGAGCACGGCGAGCGCCGCCAGGCCCTGCACCAGGTGGGCGGTCGGGACGACATGGACCCGCAAGCCCTCCCGCGCCGCCTCCTGGGCTGCCGCGTTGGCGACCATGACGGTGTCGGAGTCGTTGGGCAGGACGATCACGTCCTTGGACCCGCTGGCCCACATGGCGGCCAGCAGCTGCCCGGCCGACGCCCGGCGGCGCGGGCCGGAGGGCACGACCTGGGCGCCGGCCACCGCGAGCAGCGCCTGCACCCCGTCGCCGAGCCCGCACGCCACGACGGTCAGCGCCGGCGAGGCAGGGGCGGCCGGTCCGTCCACGGGGTCCTCGATCTCGGCACCGTCCTTGAGGGAGGTCATCCGCACCTGCTCGACGAGGCCGGCGAAGGTCCCCGCCTCCACCGCCACGCGAGGGTCGTCGGTGTGGACGTGGACCCGGTAGTCCGCCGGCCCGCCGGCGACGACCACCGAGCTGCCGAGCCGGGCCAGGTGGGCGCGGAGCCGCTCGGCCCGGACCGGATCGGTGCCGGTGAGGAGATACATCACCTCGACCTCATCGTCGTCGCCCCCGTGTCCCTCGTGACCGTCGTGTCCCTCGTGACCGTCGTGCCCGTCGTCACCCCCGGGGGCCTCGTGCGCGCCGCACCGCTGGGCACCGTTCGGGTCCAGGGCGCCCGGCCCGGCTCCCCGTGATCCGACGAGCTCACCGGTGGACCCGCTGACGCCGCCCTCCTCGGATCCCGACACGTTCACCTCCCACCAGGTGGGGATGTCGTCCAGGGTCAGGTGCGGCCGCTCCTCGAGCACCGCCTCCAGAGCCTCGATCACCAGGACCAGCCCGGCGCCGCCGGCGTCCACGACTCCGGCGACCTCCAGCGCAGGGAGCTGCCTCGGGGTCCGGGCCAGCGCTTCGCGCGCCCGGTCCAGCGCCTCGCTGACGGTGTGCAGGACGTTGAGCTCGGTGTCCTTGTCCCCCAGCGGGTGGCCGCGCTCCACGGCCTCGCGGGCTCCCTGTCCCGCAGCCCGCGCCACCGTGAGGATCGTGCCTTCGACCGGCTCGGCCAGGGCGTCCCAGGCGGTCTGCGCGGCGGTCTCGAAAGCCTCCGCCAGCTCGGCGGGTCCGGCTTCCTCCACGTCCGGCCCGACCGCATCCGCCAGCCCGCGGGTCAACTGCGCCAGGATGATGCCCGAGTTGCCCCGCGCCGCCAGGAGCATGCCCCGGGCGATCAGCGCGAGACCCTGGTCGAGGCGCTCGGTGCCGGCACCCAGCTCGAACTGGCCCCGCACGAACTCCAGCGAGCCGTCGATCGTGAGGTACATGTTGGTGCCCGTGTCACCGTCCGCCACGGGGAAGACGTTCAGCGCGTCGATCCGCTCGCGGGCGCCGGCCAGGACGAGCCGGGCGGTCACCGCCCAGCGGCGGGCGGTGACGAGGTCGAGCACAGGGACGGGCACTCCCCTAACCTAGCCGTTGACCGGGACGATCCCGTGGACTCTCCACAGGCTCACGGTCTGGTCATGACGCGTCGGGACGGCCTCGGCCTGCAGATTTTGGCGGGGGCGGGGCGTCCGGTACGCTAGTCCGGTTGCCTGGCGGCACTCCTGCAGTAGCCCCGGCACCACCGACCAGTATTCATCGAACCGACACCAGGAGAACACCGTGGCTGCCACTTGCGACGTCTGCGGCAAGGGACCGAGCTTCGGTCACAGCATCTCGCACTCGCACCGCCGGACCAAGCGCCGTTGGAACCCCAACATCCAGCGCGTTCGGGCCATGGTCGGCGCGACCCCCAAGCGGATGAACGTCTGCACCTCCTGCCTCAAGGCGGGCAAGGTCACCCGCTGACCTGTCGGGTCACCCGACCCGCGCACGACGAGGAGCCGGCCATGTGGTCGGCTCCTTTGTTGTGCTCTCAGCCGCCGAAGTGGTCCCAGCCGCCGCTACGCGGGTCGAGCCGGCGACCCATCCACCAGACGCCCGGTGACAGATCAGCGTCCGGGCCGACCATGTCGCCCGTCGCGGGACGTGCGTCCTGACCCGCGGGTCCGGTGACGGCGCCCAGCACGGTCCAGCCCGGGGGCACCGCGTCACGAGAGGGGAAGGTGGCGAGCAGCTCGTGCTCCTCTCCCCCGCGCAGCACCTGCTCCACCGCCTCGTCCGGAGCGAGCGCGGGGGTGAGCTGGGCCGAGAGCTGCTCCACCGCATACCGGTCCAGATGGATGCAGACCCCGCTGGCCCGGGCGATGCGGTCTGCGTCGCGGACCAGTCCGTCGGACACGTCGATCATCGAGGTCGCACCTGCCCGTGCCGCCGCCGGTCCCTGCGCCAGGTCGGTGACCGGGCGTCGGTGGTGCTCCAACGCTCGCTGGGCGGAGGTCTCCTGCGAGGCCGTGACACCCTTCTCGAGCAGGCGCCACCCCGCGCCGGACCGGCCGAGCGGGCCGGAGACGGCCAGCACGTCGCCGCGGCGGGCGCCCGACCTCAGCACCGGACCGGACAGGCCCTCGGGCAGCTCCCCCAGGGCCGTCACCGAGACGGCGAGGGTGCCCGGGACCGCGGAGGACAGGTCGCCGCCGACCACCGGGACCAGCGCCCGGCCGGCGGCCCAGGCGATCCCCTCGGTCAGCTCCCGGGCCCAGGCCAACGGCAGGTCGTCCGGAGCGACGAGCGTCAGCAGCAGCCCGGTCCCCCGACCACCCATGGAGGCGAGGTCGGCGAGGTTCTGGGTCACGACCTTGATCCCGACGTCGCGGGCGGTCGACCAGCCGTGCTTCCAGTCCCGGCCCACGACCATGGTGTCGGTGGTGGCCAGGACAGCTCCCGAACGCACCTGGAGCAGGGCGGTGTCGTCGCCGGGGCCGACCTGCACCCCGTCGACGGGCAGCCCCTCGAGCGCGGCGAAGACCTCACGCAGCACGCCCGCCTCGCCGGCCCCCGCCAGGGAGGGTTCGCCGGCCCCCGCCAGGGAGGGTCCCGAGGGGTCCTGACCAGGGTCGCGCCCTGGGGCCGAGTCCGCGGACTGATCGGCGTCACGATCAGGGTCGGCGTCGCGATCAGGGTCGTCGTCGCGATCAGGGTCGTCGTCGTGGTGCTGCACGCCAGCACGGTAGCCTGCCCACCAGGTCAGCCGCAGAAGGAGTCAACCGTGATCAAGGCCTACATCCTGGTACAGACCGAGGTCGGCGCGTCCGCCGCGGTGACCCGGGCCATCGCCGAGCTGCCCGGGGTCCAGTCCGCCGAGGACGTCGCCGGCCCCTACGACGTCATCGCCGTGGTCACCGCCCCCACCGTCCAGGCCCTGGGCCGCGAGGTGCTGGCCAACGTCCAGGCCGTCCCCCGCATCACCCGCACGACCACATGCACCGTCGTCGAGTTCTGAGACCTCCGCTCGCGCTGACCGCCCTGGCCGCCCCCGCCGTCCTGCTGGCCGGCTGCGGCCAGGACGCGGTCAGGGCCACCCCCTTCGAGCAGTCCGAATCCCCCGCCTGCCAGGCGGTCGCCGAGTTGTGGCCCGCCACCGTCGGTGATCTCGCGGGTAGGATCACCGCCGTGCAGTCCACGGGCGTCGCGGCCTGGGGTGACCCGCCCATCGTGGCCCGGTGCGGCAAGACCCCGCCCGGTCCCACGGAGGACCCGTGCATCGACGTCGACGGCGTGGACTGGGTGGCCACGGAGCTGGACGACGGGACGATGTTCACGACCTACGGCCGGTCGCCGGCGGTCGAGGTGCTCGTGCCGGAGGTCTACGACTCGGCCCCGATGTGGCTGCCGGCCTTCGGTGACGCGGTCGAGACGATCCCGCAGACCTTGGGCGAGTGCAGCTCGGTCTTCGACTAGACGCGCGGTGGACGCGCGTCAGCGCAGGCCGAGCGGGCGCTCCAGCGCCAGGGCGATGAGCTCGTCGATCAGCTCGGGATAGGTCAGGCCGGAGGCGGCCCACACCTGGGGATACATGGAGAAGGGGGTGAACCCCGGCATCGTGTTGATCTCGTTGATCACGACCCGCTCGTCCTCGGTCACGAAGCAGTCGACCCGCGCCAGGCCCTCGCAGCCCGCCGCCTCGAAGGCGGTGGCCGCGATGTGCCGCATCTCCTGCCGCACCCGCTCGCTGACCTCGGCCGGCACCTGGATGCGGACGCTGTCCTCGTCGAGGTACTTGGCCTCGAAGTCGTAGAACTCGTGGCCCCCGCCCAGGACGGTGACCTCGCCGCAGTCGCTGATGCGAGGCGGCTCCGCACCACGGCCCTGGAGCACGCCGCACTCGACCTCGCGACCGACGATGCCCTGCTCCACCAGGACCTTGGGGTCGTGGGTACGGGCCTTCTCGATGGCCGGTTCGAGCTCGTCAGGGCCGTCGACCTTGACCACGCCGACCGAGGATCCTGCCCTGGCGGGCTTGACGAAGACGGGGAACTGGAGGGAGGTGGCCGCGTCGAGGCAGGCCGCGCGGTCGCGGTGCCAGTCGACGTCGGTGATGACGGTATAGGGCCCCACCGCGAGCCCCGCCGAGGCGAAGATCAGCTTCATGATGTGCTTGTCCATCATCGCAGCCGAGGCCAGCACGCCGCAGCCCACGTAGCGGATGTCGGCCAGCTCCAGGAAGCCCTGGATGGTGCCGTCCTCACCGAACGGGCCGTGCAGCAGGGGGAAGACCACGTCGACGGGACCGAGGTCCTCCCTGGTGCCGTCGTCACCGACGACACGCAGGTCGTGGTCCAGACCACCCAGCGGGACGACCACGCGGCGGCCGGTGTTGGGCACCGCGGGCAGTCGCCCGTCGCGGATCTCCAGGGCATGGGGGTCGTCGTCGACGAGCACCCAGCGACCCTCGCGGGTGATCCCGATCGGGACCACGTCATAGCGCTCGCGGTCGATGGCACGCAGCACGCTCGCGGCCGTGGCGCACGAGATGGCGTGCTCGTCCGACCGGCCGCCGAAGACGAGGGCCACGCGGACGCGGGAACCCTCAGGACTGTGGGAGGTGGGCTGGGTGTTCATCGCCGATGAGCCTAGTAGTCCGACGGAGGCCGCGGCGGGAGGGACGCGCAGGGAGCACCGTCTGCGGGCGTCCGCTCCACGGGACCGACCCCCCTCGACACGGCCCCTACGGGTTTGCTCGCTGTCAGCGAGCAAACCCGTAGGGGCCCACGACCTCGTCGAACCGCTGGCGCCGCGCGATGGCCGACCTCGGGGCTCCGGTGGGCGTGGGAAGCCCCGCCTCAGCCCCGCTCGTGCTTGCGGGCCCGGGACATCAGCGCGCCGGTCAGCTCGGCGGGGGTCGCGCGGCCGCCGACCACTGCGGCCACGCCCTGGCAGATGGGCATGTCGACGCCGTTCCGGGCGGCCAGCTCCACCACCGAGCCGCAGGACTTGACGCCCTCCGCCGTCTGGTGCGGCCGGGCCAGAACCTCGGCGATGGTGGCCCCCTCCCCCAGCGCGACGCCGACCTGGTGGTTGCGGGACAGCGGGGACATGCAGGTGGCGATCAGGTCGCCCACCCCGGCGAGCCCCATGAGGGTGGCCGGGTCTGCGCCCAGGGCCTGCCCGAGCCGCGCGATCTCGGCCAGACCCCGGGTGATGAGCGAGGACTTGGTGTTGTCGCCATAGCCCAGCCCCTCGGCCATGCCCACGGCGAGCGCGATGACGTTCTTGACCGCCCCACCGATCTCGGCGCCGACGACGTCGGTCTGGGTGTAGGGACGGAAGTAGGGCTGGGCCACCTGCGCCGCGACCTGCTCCGCCGCGTCGTAGTCGGTGCAGGCCACCACGCTGGCGGCGGGCTGTCGCTGGGCGATCTCGCGGCTGAGGTTGGGGCCGGAGACCACGACGATCCGCTCGCGCTCGATCCCGGAGGCCTCGATGACCTCGCTCATCCGCTGGCCGGTGCCCAGCTCGATGCCCTTCATCAGGGAGACGACCAAAGCGTCGCGCGGGATCTGAGAGCCCCAGTCGCGCAGGTTGTCGCGCAGGCTCTGCGAGGGCACGGCCAGCACCGCCAGGCCCGCCCCTTCGGCCGCCGCCCCGGGGTCGGTGGTGGCTCGCACGCTGGCGGGCAGCTCGATCTCGTGGAGGTAGTCAGGATTGCGGTGCTCCTCGTTGATCCCGCGCGCGACCTCGTCGCGCCGGGCCCAGAGGGTGACCTGCTCCAGCTCCCCGTCGGCCAGGATCTGGGCGAAGGCGGTGCCCCAGCTGCCCGCCCCGAAGACGGCTGCCCGGGTCACTTCTGCCCCTTGGCCCGGCGCCCCTCGCCAGGCTTCATCACGTAGGGCGTCTCCGGCGGGGTCTCGCCCCGCAGCTCGGCCACGAGGTCGGTGATGGCCGCCATGACGCGCGCGGTCGCCTCGACCTGCGCCGCGGGGTCGTCGGCGCGGTCGTAGAGATCGCTGAGGTCCACGGGCGGGCCGGCCTTGACCTTCTGCACCGGCCGCTTGAGCAGGTTTCCGGGACGACGGGCGTAGCGGTCGAGGACCTCCTGGGCACCCCAGGTGCCAATGGGCAGCACGGGCACGCGGCTCGCGAGCGCGAGTCGGCCCACGCCGGACTTGGCCTTCATCGGCCACATGTCGGGGTCACGGGTGAGGGTCCCCTCGGGCATGATCGCGATGCACTTGCCTTCGTCCAGGGCCTGCCTCGCCTCGACGAGGGCCCCACCGGCACGTGAGGTGGCCCGGTGGACCGGCACCTGCTCCAGGTGCAGCAGGGCCTTGCCCAGCAGCGGCACCTTGAACAGCCCGGACTTGGCCAGGAAGAACGGCGCCCGGCCATGGTCGACGAGGAAGTGGGCCATCATGAAGACGTCCACCTCGGAGTAGTGGTTGGCCGAGGCGATGAACCCCCCGGTCGGCGGCACGTGCTCCCCGCCGGACCACTGACGCCGCGTGGCGGCCATCAGCAGCGGCCGGACGGTGCCGATGACGACGTGATAGGACCACGGCAGCTTCTGGGCGATGGGCGTGCGCTTCACGCAATCATCTTGTCACCCGGGGCGGCCGGTGGGCGAGGATGTCGGGGTGAGCAGCGAGCCGGCACCTCCTCCCGGAGCCACCTCCTCGTCCCGACCCGGGGGGTATGGGGTGCGCTGGCACCTCGTGCTCCCCGTCAAGGAGGTCTCCCTCGCCAAGTCGCGCCTGGCCCCTCCTGCGCCCCTCTCCCGCCCGGACCTGGCCCGGGCCGTGGCCCGGGACACCCTCGAGGCCGTCTGCGCGGCGCTCGACCCGGCCCAGCTCGTCGTGGTGACCTCCGACGAGCAGGCCCGACGCGCGGCGGAGGACCTCGGTGCGCACGTGGTGCCGGACCCGGGAAGGGGGCTGAACGCCGCGATCACCGCGGGCTGGCGCGCCGACGTGCACCGCGACGAGGCCCGTCCCGACGGTGATGGTCCGTCCCACGGCTGGGCTGCGCTGCTGGGAGACCTGCCCGCGGTGCGGCCGGCGGACCTGCGCGAGGCGCTGGCGGCGTGCGCCGCATACCCGAGCGCCGTGGTGCCGGACGCGGAGGGGACGGGGACGGTGCTGCTGACCGGGACCGTCGGCGAGCCGCTGCCGCTGTTCGGGCCGGGCTCGGCGGAGCGTCACGCGGCGGCCGGGGCCGTGCGGCTGGAGCTCGACCTGCCCCGGCTGCGGCAGGACGTCGACACCTGGGCCGACCTGGAGACGGCGCTCGAGCTGGGGGTCGGGCGGCACACCGCGGCAGCCCTGGCCGCCGCGGCCCAGGACGGACGCGCATAGGCTGGCGCCATGCAGGCCAGCGTGCACACCTTCGACCCGGACAGCGGCGCGGGCAGCGTGCTGCTCGACACGGGGCGGCTGCTCCCCTTCGACGCCGACGTCTTCGGGGCTTCCGGCCTGCGCCACCTGCGTGTGGGGCAGCGCGTCAGCGTCGAGGCGAGCGAGGACGACCCCGAGACGACCGGGGCGCACCTGACCCGGCTGTGGATCGTCGGGATCGGCGAGGGCGAGCAGATCCGCTGAGGGGAGCCCCTGGGCGGGGAGACCCGTCACCGGGGCGGGCCGGTCAGCCTTTCTTGCCCTTCTTGCCGGACTTCTTGTCGCCCTTCTTGGCCTTGCCCTTGTCCTTGGACTTGGCGTCCTTCGACTTCTTGCCCTCGGAGTCCTTGCCCTTCTTCCCCTTACCCTTCTTGGCGTCCTTGGCGTCGGCGGCCGGGGCGTCGTCCTTCACGCGGGCCAGCTCGGCCTTCTTGGCCGACAGGATCTTCTGGGTGATCTCCTCGCCGCTGGTCATCAGCCGACCGCTGGCCGGGGCCGGGATGGTCGGCGCGGGCGCGGGCTCCTCGACCCGGGCGGCGCGGACGGTCGTGGGCGTGCCGGAGACCCCCTTCTTGCCCGCGGCGGTCTTCGCCGCAGCCGAGGTGGTGCTGGCCACCCGCTTGGCGGTGGTCTTCTTCGCCGCCGAGGGCTGAGCGCTGCGGCGGACGCTGCTGGGAGTCCCGGCCCCGCCGGCCCCGCCAGAGGCCCGGGAACCGCTGGCCCGGGAGTCGGACGGCGCGGACCCGGCCGTGGACCCGGCTGAGGACCCGGCCGTCGCAGCACGACCGGCAGGAGCAGGCACGCTGCCGTCGCTGCCCACCCGGGCGCCGGCCAGACCCTCCTTGGGCAGCTTGGCCGGCTCGGTCACGACATCCTTGAAGTAGGCGCCGGGGCGGAAGCGCGGGGACACCGTCGCGGCGATCGGCACGGCCTCACCGGTGCGCGGGTTGCGGCCGGTCCGGGCCGCGCGCTCGACCCGCTCGAAGGTGCCGAACCCGCTGATCCCGATCGATCCCCCCGCGGCCACCTCCCGCATGACGACATCGGCCAGCGCCTCGACGGCGACGGTGGCTGCGACCCTCCCTCCGAGGCGGGGCGCCAGTGCTTCGATCAGGTCTGCCTTGTTCACGCGCTGCTCCTGTCCGGAAAGGTCGCGGCGACATCAGGGGTGTGTGCCGATGCCCTAACGCTACGCCCCGTAGGAGACACTGTCGATGTGGCACATCACATGCCGCACATCACATCCGGCGAGCCCGCGGAGTCGAGAACGCCTCCGGGACCGGCCCGGGACCCACGGCGCCCGAGCCCTCGGGAGCCAGATGAGCCGGGCAGACGCAGAACGGCCCCCACCAGATGGTGGGGGCCGTTCTCACACGACGTAGCCCCGACGGGATTCGAACCCGCGCTACCGCCTTGAGAGGGCGGCGTGCTAGGCCACTACACAACGGGGCCGTGTGGGTGACGCGTGAAGCGCCGACGAGAAACCGTACCTGATCAGGTGGCCCTCTGCGAAATCGGCCCGGAGACCGATCAAGCGCTGGGGTACCAGGACTCGAACCTAGACTAACTGAACCAGAATCAGTCGTGCTGCCAATTACACCATACCCCAAGGGGTATCTCCGGACCGTTTCCGAGCCGGTGACACGAGGAGATACCTTACCGTGCTCGGGCCGTGGACCCAAATCCCGGGGCACCGGCGTGCAGCAGGGCCGCGACCGCCTCGTCGACGCGGGTGAAGGGCGCCAGGCCACGGCTCTCGGCGAGGTCCAGATCGGCCTGCGAGACCGCATACCCGTCCCTGAGCACCCAGGCTCCCCCGAGGCCGGCGTCGATGGCCGCGACGGGGTCGACGTCGAGCTCGTCACCGACGTAGGCGACCGTCGAAGGGTCCCGGTCGATGAGCTCGCAGCCGTGGTGGAAGACCTCGGGCGCCGGCTTGCCGATGCCCAGCGAGTCCTTGGTCACCAGGGGCACGGACCGGGCCTGGAGCAGCTCGTCCAGGCGGCAGCGGCGCAGCTTGTCCCTGGTGATGTCGACACCGGCGTTGGTCAGGAGCGCCACGGGGATCCCGGCCTCCCACGCCGCCTCCAGCGCGGGCAGGACGTCCTCGAAGACGGTGATGCCGTCCATCAGACCGGTGTCGAAGTGGTCCCGCCAGCGCGCACCGTGCTCGTCCTCGAAGTCCACCTCGAGCCAGGTCGCCAGGTCCGCGACGCGGCGGCTGCGCATCGTCTCCAGGTCGTGCTCCCCGCGGGTGTAGGCGCGGAAATGACCGCCCGGGTCGTCGCGGTAGCGCCTGCCGACGGAGCCCAGGCGGCCGGGATCGGCGTCGGGCCAGACCGCCAGGGTGGCGGCCGTGGCGGCCCGGTGCATGGCCTCTCGCGTCGTCAGGAGGGTGTCGTCGATGTCGAGCAGCAGGCCGGCGAGCCCCGAGGGCGGCAGGACCGCCCGGCCCTGCCGTCCGTGCCGTGCCGTCGGCCGCGGACCGGCCTCGGTCACACCTCGGCCCGCAGGCGACGCAGCCGGGCCAGGGTCTCGTCCTTGCCGAGGATCTCCATCGACTCGAACAGCGGCGGGCTGATCCGCTGGCCGGAGACCGCGGTGCGGAGGGGACCGAAGGCGAAGCGGGGCTTGAGCCCCATACCCTCGATCAGTGCGACGCGCAGAGCCTCCTCGATGCGCTCGGTCTTCCACTCCACTCCCCCGCCCAGGGGGTCCGGCAGCGCACCAGAGATCTCGTCGAGGGCGGCGATGGCGGCGTCGAGGACGGCCGGGGCGTCGTCCTTGAGCTTGGCGCGGGCGTCGTCGGCGATCGGCAGGGCGTCACCGCGCAGGTAGAAGGGCGCCACCAGCGGGACGGCCTCGGAGAGCACCTGGATCCGCGTCTGGATCAGGTCGGCGATCTCCTTGAGGACGGCGAGCTCGCCCATGTCGGACTGGGGCCCGAGGACGCCCGCCTCGCGCAGCACCGGCAGCAGTCGGGAGGTGAACTCGGCCAACGAGAGTCGCCGGATGTGGTCGCCGTTGATGGACTCGGCCTTCTTCTGGTCCCACCGCGCGGGGTTGGGGTTGACGTCACGCACGTCGAAGGCCTCCACGAGGTGCTGCGGCTCGAAGATGTCGCGATCGGGGCCGATCGCCCAGCCCAGCAGCGCCAGGTAGTTGATCATGCCCTCGCGGATGAAGCCGCGGTCGCGGTGCAGGAAGAGGTTGGACTGGGGGTCGCGCTTGGAGAGCTTCTTGCTGCCCTCCCCCAGCACCAGCGGCAGGTGGGCGAAGGTGGGCACGCGCTCGGCCACCCCGATCTCGATGAGGGCGCGGTAGAGCGCGATCTGGCGCGGGGTCGAGGAGAGCAGGTCCTCGCCACGGATGACGTGGGTGATCCGCATCATCGCGTCGTCGACCGGGTTGACCAGGGTGTAGAGCGGCTGGCCGTTGCCCCGCACGATCACGAAGTCGGGCACCGAGCCCGCCTTGAAGGTGACCTCGCCACGGACGAGGTCGTAGAAGGTGATGTCCTCGTCGGGCATCCGCAGGCGCAGCACGGGCTCGCGGCCCTCGGCGCGGAAGGCGTCCTTCTGCTCGTCGGTCAGGTCCCGGTCGTGGTTGTCGTAGCCGAGCTTGACGTCGCGCCCGGCCGCCTTGTGGCGCTCCTCGACCTCCTCGGGCGTGCTGAAGGACTCGTAGGCCAGACCGGCCTCCAGGAGCTTGTCGGCAACCTCGCGGTGCAGGTGAGCGCGCTCGCTCTGCCGGTAGGGACCGTAGTCGCCACCCACACCGGGGCCCTCGTCGTAGTCCAGGCCCAGCCAGTCCAGGGCGTCGACGATCTGGTCCATCGACTCCTGGCTGTCGCGCGCGGCGTCGGTGTCCTCGATGCGGAAGACGAGGGTGCCGCCATGGTGCCGGGCGAAGGCCCAGTTGAACAGCGCCGTGCGGGCCAGGCCCACGTGCGGCGTGCCGGTGGGGCTGGGGCAGAAGCGGGCGCGGACGGCCGGGCCGGTGACCTCGTCGTGCTCGGTCTGGGAGGTGGGGGCGGAGTGAGTGGTCATGATGGGGCCAAGACTACTGGGCGGGTATGGGGCGGCTCACCTGCTCATGAGGGCCGACGTCACCGACTCCTGGAGCCAGGAGAGGAAGTCGTAGTAGGCCATCTTCTGCGCCGTGCCCGGGTCGAGCTCGATCTCGCCGACCAGGGCGGCCTCGAGCTCGGCGTGCAGGCGCTCGGAGTCCTCGTCGGTGCGCAGGCCGAGGCGCTCCCCCAGGATCAGGCGGGCGTCGGTCAGGGCGATCGCCAGGGCACGGCCCTGGTCGAGGTCGAGCTCCACCTTGGGCGGGGTGGCCGCCTGGAGCGCCTCGATCGCGGTGCTGATGGTCGCGGCCTTGCGGGAGCGCAGCCCGTGCTCGGTGAGGCGACGGAACTCCGCCGCCTGCTCGGCGTCGTCGCGGGAGGCGGGCGGCAGGAGCCGGGCCAGGGCCGGGTCCGAGGGCTCCTCCGGGTCGACCTCGTCACCCAGGCCGGCCACGAGGTCCAGGAAGGGGTCGCCGGTGTCCGGGCGCTCGGGGGCGACGAAGTCGCGGGTCAGGCGCAGGACGTGGACGACGACCTCGATCTCCTCGGCGTCGAAGCTGGCGACCAGACGGCCGCGACGCTGACGGAAGGCGGTGGCCATCTCAGTCGTCCTTCTGGAAGGTCGCCCAGAGCCCGTAGCCGTGCATCGCCTCGGTGTCGGCCTCGCACTTTTCGCGGGCGCCGGTGGAGACGACCGCACGACCCTTGGTGTGGACGTCCATCATCAGCGCCTCGGCCTTCTCGCGCGGGTAGCCGAAGTGCGTCTGGAAGACCCAGGTGACGTAGGACATGAGGTTGACCGGGTCGTTCCAGACCAGCGTGACCCAGGGGGTGTCCGCCTCGGGCCGGTCGAGCACGGCCACGCTGCTTCGTCGCTCGGGCGTGGTCTCGGGGCCGTCGGGCGGGCCGGGCGGTCCGGGGGGCGGCGGCAGGTCGATGGGCACCCGACCACTGTAGGCGGACCGGGGTGAGGGATGCGCGGACCCGGCGGTGCCGCATACCCGCAGGACTAGGCTGTGGCCGTGATCACCCCCACCTCGCTGCTGACGGACCACTACGAGCTGACGATGATCCAGGCGGCCCTCGCCAGCGGTCACGCGGATCGCCCCTGCGTCTTCGAGGCGTTCGCGCGACGGCTGCCCGACGGTCGGCGTTATGGCGTCGTCGCCGGGATCGGGCGTGCGCTGGAGGGGCTGCGCGACTTCAGGTTCGGCGAGGAGGAGCTCGCCTTCCTGCGCGAGACCAAGGTGGTCGACGAGCGGACGCTGGAGTGGTTGGCGGGCTACCGCTTCTCCGGGGATATCTGGGGGTATGCGGAAGGGGAGATCTACTTTCCCGGCTCACCTCTGCTCGTGGTCGAGTCGACCTTCGCCGAGGGGGTGGTGCTGGAGACGATGATCCTGTCGATGCTCAACCACGACTCCGCCGTGGCCTCGGCGGCCTCGCGGATGACGGCGGCCGCGGACGGCCGGCCGTGCATCGAGATGGGGTCCCGGCGCACGCACGAGGGGGCGGCGGTGGCCAGCGCACGTGCGGCGTACATCGCGGGCTTCGCGTCGACGTCGAACCTGGAGGCAGGGCGGCGCTACGGCGTGCCGACGATGGGGACGGCTGCGCACTCCTACACGCTGCTGCACGAGGACGAGCGGGAGGCCTTCGCGAACCAGCTCGAGAGCCTGGGCCTGTCGACGACGCTGCTGGTGGACACCTATGACGTGACGGCCGCGGTCGAGCTGGCCGTGGAGCTCGGGGGGCCGGAGCTGGGCGGGGTGCGGCTGGACAGCGGCGACCTGGTGTCGCAGGCCCACGAGGTGCGGCGACAGCTGGACGGGCTGGGGGCGAAGGACACGCGGATCGTCGTGACCTCGGACCTGGACGAGTATGCGATCGCCGCGCTGCAGGCGGCGCCGGTGGACGCCTATGGCGTCGGGACGCGGGTGGTGACCGGGTCCGGCCATCCGGCGGCCGGGATGGTCTACAAGCTGGTGAGCCGCGCGAACGACGAGGGCGTCATGGAGGGCGTGGCCAAGGCGAGCAAGGACAAAAGCTCGGTGGGCGGGCGCAAGTATGCGCTGCGTCGTCGTAATGCCGGTGGCGTGGCCCAGGCCGAGATCATCGGGATCAACGAGCAGCCGGACGACGACGGCGACGACCGGCAGCTGCTGGTGCCGCTGGTGGAGAAGGGCGAGGTCGTGGCTGCCACGGACGCCCAGACCGCCAAGGAGCACCACGAGATGGCGCGGGCGGAGCTGCCGCTGAAGGCGCTGCGGCTGTCCCACGGCGAGCCGGCGATCCCCACGCGCTACCTGGACGACTGGAGCTGAGCCGCAGGGTTTTCCACATCCCTGGGAACGGTTGGATCCTTACCAATCCTTTACCTGTGGACAACGGGATCTTGAGGTTTGCTGGGGCAGACTGGCGTGGACAGATGCCTGCCCGTGGCAGAGCCGGGTGGGCGCCGCTGCCAGGAGGGGTAGTCAGTGAGACTGACCGCGATCGTTGCTGCCGTGGTGAGCCTGGGGGTGCTGGCCGGATGCCAGCCCGAGGCCAAGCCGTCCGCACCGCCCACGAGTGAGCCTGCGCTCACCACGTCGACGCCTGCGGTGACGTCGGAGCCGGCTCCGACGACTGAGGCTCCCGCGCCGACGACAGAAGAGGTGGAGGTGACGAGTGAGCCGGAGGCTGGGGCACCTGAGATGCCTGAGGAGGCGCTCGAACCAACTGAGGCTGGGGCGGATCAGTTCGTAAGACACTGGATCAGCACTTTCAATTACGCCTACCACCATGGCGAGCCAGAGTTGATGGACCCACTTCAAGCAGAAGGATGCGCATCCTGCGAGGGCCTCGCTGGTCTCCTCAAAGAGCCGAGCACGGAGTCCCGTTACCTAACGTTGCACGAGACCACACCGATCGCCTTACCGGGTTCGGCCACAGTTGAAGCCGACATCACGCAGGCGGCTACCGCGAAATCGAAGGAAACCTCTGCGACTGCGGTCTTTGAACTAGTCCATGAGGACGATCGGTGGCTCGTCGCCGAAATCATGGTTGCGAAGAATGCTTGACATCCTTTTTGCTGCGACCGTGATGGGATCCACCGATCCTCCCTGCGACGATGAGGACGGTGGATTCGTCTCGTGCGTCGAAGACGGAGGCGGTGCGTACGTTGGTTTATCGCAGGAGAAGACCTACGCTCTAGCTGCGACCTACCCACCGGGCAACAATGCCGCGAACCCTGTTCTGTGGTACGAGTTTGTGGCGGTGATTGCATGCGACGGGAACACACCTGCGCAACCTCGCCTAGAGATCTGCGGATCCGCAATCCAGTACTGCGAGACGTTTGCCCCCGAGTCCCCTGGGCCCCACTCCCTCGTCTATCGACGTATCGCTGACAGCGAAGGGCCCGTGAGCGGCTGGGATCTCGTAGGGCAGACATGCTTCACGCCTTCGGTTCCAGCCAGGTCCGGCGAACCGGCCCAGGAACTGACGGAGGCGATGATCATCAACGCCTTCCACCGGACCGACTTCGCACTCCCCCAGACCATTCTGGAACCGCCCGGTGGGCGAACGCTGGTCAACCTGCCCGTCTACTTCGAGCTGTCCTGGCCCGAGGCTGGGTTCCAGCCGGACGAGGTCGACACCACGACCCTCGCCGGGCACGAGGTGCGCATCCGACCGACCCTCGTGGGGATCTCCTACGTCACTGGTGACGGGACGACGATCGGACCCACCACGGACATGGGCGGCCCGTATCCGGGAGGCAGCATCACCCACACCTACACCGCCAAGGCTGCCGGGCTGAACCCCTACATCAGCGTCGAGTACGGCGGCGAGGTGAGCGTCGACGGAGGCGAGTGGCGCTCCATACCCGCAACCGCAACGGTCGAGGGCCCCACCACCACCCTTGAGGTGCTCACCTCCAGGAACCGGCTCTACAGCGACAACGGCTGACGATCAGGGTCACCTCCGGAGGATGCCTCCCGGTGGCGGAGGCCGTGTCGGACGATCGCATTTCCGCAGGTCAAGAGCGTGGGACAGGTCTGTCAGTGGTCCCTGGTTGAGTGTCTACATGGAGCCAGAGATCGCACCGCCGTTCGCCTCGGAGGCGGACCGTGCGCTGCTGGCCGCCATCGAGGCGGAGCAGCTGGCGATGCTCAACGACGGCTCATACCCCAGCGACGACGAGCGTGACGAGCTGTGGGCGGAGGTCCGGCTGTCGCTGACCGAGGAAACCCCCGGCCTGCCGGGTGAAGAGGTGTCAGCAGGTCTGGAAGCAGCGTCCCGGGGACTGGGCCAGGCGCAGACCACGACCCGGGAGCGGGCACAGATCTTCGACCAAGGCATCCGGGCCGCCCTCGAGACGATGGGCAGGCTCCGGAGCGACCTCGACGGGGTCGTGTTCGCCATGGCGTGGGAGGCATCGGAGCGGGGGTTGCACACCGAGGTCGGGCTCTCCTTGAGCGACTGGCTCCGGGTCCGCTGCCCGTGGCTGCCGCCCGGAGACGCGGTCAAGGTGGGGCAGATCGTCAACGCCGCTGGCACGCACTGGGGCAGGCCGCTGGCCGAGGAGGTCGCGGCCGGTCGGATCCCGCTGCACCGGGCCTCGCAGGTCGCGCGGACGATGCTGCGACTCGCACCTTCGCTCGACCCGGACCAGCAGGAGGCCTACGCCTCGATCAGCATCACCGCCGCCGGCAACGGAAGCCTCAGCGATCGGGACCTCGGCATCGTGTGCGCCAAGCTGGTCCAGGATCTCCTGGACGCCAAGGACCCAGGCGCCAGAGAGCGGGCCGCTCACCAGCTGCGGTCGGTCACGAGCAGACGGCTCGGCGACGGCTTGACCCGCTTCAGCATCGACGCACCCGATGAGCACGCAGCCACGCTCGAGGGGCTGTTCTCCTCCTCGCTCGCTGCGCCTGAGCCCACGCCCGACGAGGCGGACGAGCGCTCGGCGCCGATGCGCAAGTTCGACGCGCTCATGAAGGTCGTCGATCGTGGACTCTCCAACCCCGGCGGAGCGCCGTCGACCGGGCGCTCGACAGTGATCCTCACGATCCCCTTCGACCCGGACAAGGGCCAGCCCAGCGGACCGGGGATCACCGCTGCCGGGATGATCGTCTCCGCGATGACCGCGGGCCTGATCGCCTGCAAGGGAGAGATCACGCCGGTCTGGCTGTCCGAGGACGGGCAACCGCTCAAACTCGGCAGAGACGCCCGCTACGCCACACCAGGCCAGTGGAAAGCCCTCGTGGCCCGCGACCAGCACTGCTCCTTCCCCGGATGCACCGTGCCCCCACAGTGGTGCGACTCCCATCACATCACCTGGTGGTGCCGCGGTGGCGAGACCGACGTGGATGACATGGCCCTCCTGTGCGGCCAGCACCACACCTTGGTGCACCTCAACGACCTCACCGCGACGGTCTCCGGGGGCTCCGTCATCTGGCACGTCTGACGACCCTGCTCCGCACCCGGCCACTCACCGGTCGGGTGCTCGGCATGCCACAACCCAGCTCCGTGAGCCTCCGGACGTGTGGCGACGGACTCCACTTTCCCCGCGATACCGCATACCCTCCAGAGCATGCGCACCGCACTGATCGTCGTCGATGTCCAGAACGACTTCTGCGAGGGCGGCAACCTCGCGGTCGAAGGAGGAGCAGGTGTCGCCCGCCGCATCACCGAGCATCTCGCGGAGCACGGTGACAGCTACGACGCAGTCGTCGCGACCGCCGACTGGCACATCGACCCGGGCAGCCACTGGTCGGACGAGCCGGACTACCGAGACTCCTGGCCGGTGCACTGTGAGGCCGGGACCATCGGCGCCGAGTTCCACCCCGGTCTCGCCGGCGCACTGGACCACGTGCAGGCGGTCTTCCGCAAGGGTGAGTACGAAGCTGCCTACAGCGGGTTCGAGGGTGTCACCGAGGACGACGGCCGCAAGGTCACGCTGCAGGAATGGCTGGCCGAGCACCAGATCGAGGCGGCGGAGGTATGCGGCATCGCCACCGACTACTGCGTCCGCGCCACCGCGCTCGACGCCTCCGCCGCAGGACTGAGCACCACGGTCCTGACCCACCTCACCGCCGGCGTGGCTCCGGACTCCACCGAGGCCACGCTCGTCGAGCTCGACAAGGCTGGCATCACCGTCGCGTCGTGAGCTTGCTCCCCGGAAGTCGGCACCCGAGAGCCACCGGTCCAGCCTTTACAGCAATGACCTGCCTTCACAGCAATGAGATGAGGGCGCTGACGAGCGTGTAGAGACCGATGGCCACGTTGAGGGCCGCGAACCCGAGGGTGAGCTGTCGCGGTTTGGCACGGGAGGCGACCCGGCCGCCGAGGAGGCTGCCGACGACGGTGGCCACGGTGAAGACACCCACGAGGGAGCAGTCGATCTCGAGCGCCGAGCCCCCGCTGCCCGGACCGAGCCGCGCCAGAAGGGCCGTGGCGCTGTTGATCGCGATGACCAGCAGCGACGTCCCCACAGCCACCGGCATCGAATGACCCAGCGCCAGCACCAGCGCCGGGACCAGGATGAAGCCTCCACCCACGCCGAAGAATCCCGTCAGCAGGCCTACGATCGTCGCTGCGACGAGGACCTTCAGGACACGGGGCAGCCGCAGCGCAGCGGCCACAGGGTGAGCATCGGATCCGGATCGACACCGCCGGCCTCTCCGGAACTGGAGCCACTCGACCTGCGAGAACTCCGCAGCGCCCGGGCGTGTGGCACCAGGGCGAAGATCGAGCTGATCCCACGATGAGCAGCGAGCTGGTGACCGCGACCCCCGGATCGAGGCCCAGGAGATGGACCAGGGAGGGGACCGTGAGCAGCGATCCACCCCCGCCCAGGGCGCCGAGCGTGAGCCCGATGATCAGGCCGAGGGGGACGGCTGCGACCAGCATCGCGCTGCCTCGTCAGGGATCGGGGTCGGCCTGCGTCAGCGACCGAAGAGCTTGCTGAGGAAGCCACCCCCGCTGGCGGCCGCCTCGCGCTTCTCGGCCTCGCTGTGACCGGTGCAGCGGTTGGCCCGGGGCACCCCGGACATGACCTGGTCGACGTGCTGGCCGCAGCCGGCCCAGGTGGTCTTGCCGCAGATCTTGCAGTTGAGGGCTCGGCTAATGATGAATCTCCTTGGATGTGGTTGGTGCGGGTGTGCGGTGGGTGATGGTGACGCCCAGGTTGTGCCTGGGCGTGCCGGACCAGGGGCGGACCTCTCGTCCACCCCGTCCGGCCGGGCCGAGCCCGGCGGGTCAGTCGTTGGGCACCAGGGGCAGGCCGGCGGCCTCGGCGTTGCCGAAGCTGTCGTCGACGGCGACCACGTGCTTGCCTGCCGCGGCGAGGACGGAGGCTGCGACGCTGGCGCGATAGCCGCCGGCGCAGTGCACCCAGAGCTCGCCCTCGGGGACGTCGTCCATCCGGCGCAGGATGTCGTGGATCGGGATGTTGACGGCGCCCTCGATGTGGCTCTCGTCGAACTCCTGCGCCCGGCGGACGTCCAGGACCTGGACGGTCCGGTGGTGGCGCACCTGCGACAGGTCGCCGAACTTGGCGACGTCGAAGCGTCCGAGCTCGTCGTCGGTCCACTCCTCCGGCGTGCCGGTGGCGGCACCCTCGAGCTCGTCGATGCCGATCCGGACCAGCTCGCGCTGGGCCTCGGCGACCTGCTCCGGGGTGTCACCGAGCAGCGTGAGCGGCGTGCCCCACGGGATCAGCCAGCCGAGATAGGTCGAGAACTGACCGTCGATCCCGAAGTTGAGGGTCCCTGTGACGTGCCCGGCGGCGAAGGCGGTGCGGTTGCGCAGGTCGACGACCCACTCCCCCGCCTGGATACGCTCGGCGAGGACGTCCTTGTCCGCCGGCTCGGGCGGGGTCAGCTCCACGCCGTCCGGACCTGCCGAGTTGGCCAGCCCCATGTGGGCGTAGTACGCCGGGTAGGCGTCGAGCCCGGCCAACGTCTGCTCCACCCACGTCTCCTCATCGAGCGAGTAGGCCGGGTTCTGCCGCACCTCCTGCTCGATGGTCGACGCCGTGACGCCGTCGCTGGACCCTGCGGAGCAGAACGAACCGAAACCGTGGGTGGGCAGCACCTCGGCGTGCCCCGGCAGCTCGTCCTTGAGGCGCTGCGCGGATGCGTACTGGTGGTGGACCAGCTCGTGGGTGTGCGCCGGACCGAGCAGGTCGGGGCGGCCGGTCGAACCGAACAGCAGCGACCCGCCGGTGAAGACACCGACCGCCTCTCCACGGGAGCTGAGCGCGTAGGACAGGTGGGTCAGGGTGTGGCCGGGAGTGTGGATGACCTTGATCGTCATCGCCGGGGAGACCTCGATGACGTCGCCGTCCCGCACCCCGACCCGCTCGAAGGACACGGGGTCGTCCGCGTTCACGTGGTATGCGGCACCCGTCACCTCGGCGAGCGCCAGGCCACCGGTGACGTAGTCGTTGTGGATGTGCGTCTCGAAGACGTGCGTGATCCGCACGCCGGCCTCCTCGGCCAGCTGCAGCACCCGGTCGATGTCACGCTGCGGGTCAACCACGACCGCCACCTCACCGTCGTGCGCCAGGTAGCTGCGGTCGCCAAGGCTGGGGGTGTCGATGATCTCCACAGTGACGCCGTGGTCGGCAGGGGCGGTGGTCTGCGAATCCATGTGCTCCAGTGTCCTCTCCGCGGGAAGTTTCTGTCGAACAATACCCCTGGGGGTATCTTCCAGAAGCCTAGCACACGCCCGGCCATACCCCCCTCGGTATATGATGTCGGCATGGTCACTCTGAACCCGGACGACATGACTGCCGTCGTCAACCGCCTCAAGCGCGCCCAGGGCCAACTCGGCGGCGTCATCCGCCTCATCGAGGAGGGCCGCGACTGCAAGGACGTGGTCACCCAGCTCGCCGCAGCCAGCAAGGCCCTCGACCGCGCCGGCTTCGCCATCGTGGCCAGCGGCCTGCGCACCTGCATGGACAACCCCGAAGGCGCCACCCCGGCCGACCAGCAGGCCATGGAGAAGCTCTTCCTGACCCTGGCCTGACGCCTGCCCAGGCGCAGGGCCTGCCCGGACGAGTCCCCCAGCGTCGGACCGCGGTGGCGACGTGAACACTCACGTCGCCACCGCGGGCTGCCTGTTCAGCTGGTCGAGAAGACCTCGTCCTCGCCCGGCCTGTCGCCCTCGGCGGCCAGCCCGCGACCCCACGACCCGGCGTACTGCCCGTCGTCGACCGCGCGCCCGGCCTCGCCCAGCTCCAGCGGCCGGAAGGTGTCGACCATGACGGCGGTCTCGTCGAAGTAGTCGACCCCGATCGACTTCTCCGTCGCGCCCGGCTGTGGCCCGTGGGCGTGCCCGCCCGGGTGCACCGAGATCGAGCCCTTGCCGATCCCCGAGCCCTTGCGCGCCTCGTAGTCGCCGTCGACGTAGAACATGATCTCGTCGGAGTCCACGTTGGAGTGGTAGTACGGCACCGGGATCGCCAGCGGGTGGTAGTCCACCTTCCGAGGCACGAAGTTGCAGATCACGAAGTTGTAGCCCTCGAAGACCTGGTGCACGGGCGGCGGCTGGTGCACCCGCCCGGTGATCGGCTCGTAGTCGGCGATGTTGAACACGTAGGGATACAGGCAGCCGTCCCAGCCCACCACGTCGAAGGGGTGGTAGGGATAGGTGTAGATCGTCCCGACCATCCCCCCGGTCGAGTGCTCACCCCCACCCCGGTGCTTGATGTAGACCTCGGTGTGCTCGGCCGGATCGGCGCCCAGGTCCTCCGCCAGCAGCGGACCCTCCGGGCTGCGGAAGTCCCGCTCGCAGTAGGGGGCGTGCTCCAGCAGCTGCCCGAACTTGGACAGATAGCGCTTCGGCGGCCCGATGTGGCTGTTCGCCTCGATGCAGTAGGCCCGCAGCGGCTCGGTGAAGCCCTCGTTGCCGGCCACCCGCGGGATCCACCGGTGCGTCGTGGCCCGCGGGATCATCACGTAGTCGCCCTGCCCGACCTCGAAGGCGCCGAAGATCGTCTCGACCCTGGCCCCGCCCCGCTCGATGTAGACGCACTCGTCCCCGATGCCGTTGCGGTAGTAGGGGCTCGGGGTGTCCGCGACCACGTAGAGCAGGCGGACGTCGCCGTTGCCGAGCACGAGCCGGCGGCCCGTGACCACGTCCACCCCGGTCTCCAGCCCGGTCTCGGAGGACTCGTCCACGAACAGGTCGTGCAGCTTCAGGTGACGGGGCAGCAGCGGGTGGTTGGCCACGGTGTCCATGTCACCCAGGTCCCACACCTTCGCGTCGGCGATCGCCGAGGGGATGTTGCGGTGGTAGAGCAGGCTGCTGTCGGAGGAGAAACCCTCCTCCCCCATCAGCTCCTCGTAGTAGAGCCCACCCTCGGGCGTGCGGTGCTGCGTGTGCCGCTTCGGCGGCACGTTGCCCATGCTCTGGTAGTAGGCCATGCGTGCTCCAGTCTGCTCGTCTCCGCTGGACGCGTCCGCTATCCGGACGACGGTGTCCTCTCTCTCGTCACGATGCAGTACCGTGCCGAGCATGTCAACGACGCCGGCACCACGCTCCCTGCTGACCCGCCTGGTCGACGACGCCGCCGTCTTTCCGCCCGCCAGCCTGAGCGTCCCGGACGCCTGGTCCGCGCACCTCGCGCTCCGCGCCGGACGGTATGGGGATCTGCTGGGTCCTCTTCTCGTCGCCGCCGCCGGTGCGTCCGACCTCGTCGCAGCAGCGGCGGCCGCGCCGCGGGCGGAGGACCTGGAGACCGGGACCGGTCACGGCGCCCGGCCGATCGAAGTCGGCGTGATCGCCAGGCCCGGCGTGCCGGTCGAGGACCTCCTGTCCGCGGTCAGCACCATCGAGGCCTCCCCCCAGCTCGTCGTCGCCGGTGTCGAGCTCGCCCACGACGCGGAGGGCTCGTGGCGCGCCGCCCTCGACCTGCCGCTGCCGGTCGCGGTCGAGGTGGGCCGGGACGGGGCCGCGCAGGCCGCGGCGCTGGACGGCATCGTCACCGCCACGGAGGCCCGCGACGAGCCCGTGCTGGCCAAGCTGAGGACGCAGTCGACCCCGCAGGCGCCCGTCCCCACCGCCCGTGAGCTGGCGGAGTTCCTGTGCGCGGTGGGCTCACGAAAGCTCTCGTTCAAGCTCACCGGTGGTCTCCACCACGCCGTGGCGGGCGAGCGCGTGCGTCCCGACGGGGGCACCGAGCTCCAGCACGGGGTCCTCAACGTGATCGCGGCGACGCACTACCTCGTGGACGGTGCTGATCTGCCCGGCCTGGAGTCCGTGCTCGCCCTGCAGGACGCCGACAGTCTCGCTGCCATGGCACGCCACCTCGACGAGACGGCCGTGCGGGAGCTGCGCAGGGCCTTCGTCTCCTTCGGCTGCTGCACCGTCACCGACCCGCTCGACGAGCTCACCGACCTGGGCCTGGTCGCCCGCCCCTGACGCGGGGACTTCGGCGACCCTGGCACCCACGACCCAAGACCGACCTGGCACCGTCACCGCATACCGACGAAGGAGCATGATGACCGACGCGCCCCTCGCACTGCCTGCCGACCACCCCTACGGGCCCCACCACCTCCCCTACGGCGCCATCGGCGTCGGCGACGAGGTCCACCTGGCCGTCCGCATCGGCGACCACGCCCTGGACCTCGCCACCGCCGCCGCACGGACTCCCTGGGCCGCCGAGCTGGCCGAGCCCACCCTCAACGCCTTCCTCGAGCTCGGCCCCCGGGCCTGGGCCGGGCTGCGCAGCTGGCTGCAGGAGCGCCTCGGCGACGAGGCCGGCCGGGCCGAGCTGGGCCAGCACCTGCACGCTCTCGACGGGCTCACCCTGCACCTGCCCTTCCGGGTGGCGGACTACGTCGACTTCTACGCCAGCGAGCAGCACGCCTCCAACGTCGGATCGATCTTCCGCCCTGACGGCGACGCCCTGACCCCGAACTGGAAGCACCTGCCGATCGGCTATCACGGCCGCAGCTCGACCGTCGTGGTCAGCGGCACCGACATCGTCCGGCCCACCGGCCAGCGCAAGACCCCTGCCGACCCCGCCCCGGTGTTCGGCCCGAGCATCAAGCTGGACATCGAGGCCGAGCTCGGCTTCGTCGTCGGCGGCTCCACGCCGGTCGGGAGCCGGGTCAGCGTCGACGAGGCCGCCGACCATCTCTTCGGCATCGCCCTGTTCAACGACTGGTCCGCCCGGGACATCCAGGCCTGGGAGTACGTCCCCCTCGGCCCGTTCCTGGGCAAGAGCTTCGCCTCCTCGATCGCCGCCTGGATCACCCCGATGGCTGCGCTCGAGTCGGCCAGGGTCGACCTGCCCGCGCAGGATCCCGAGCCGCTGCCCTACCTCCAGGGCTCCGACGGCTCGCTCTTCGGCCTGGACCTGACCATGGAGGTCCGCCTCAACGGCACGGTGATCTCCCGCCCGCCCTACGCGACGATGTACTGGTCCCCCACCCAGATGCTGGCCCACATGACGGTCAACGGTGCGGCGCTGACCAGCGGCGACCTCTTCGCCTCGGGCACGACGTCGGGCGACGACGTGGCCCAGCGGGGCAGCCTCCTGGAGCTGACCTGGAACGGCTCGGAGCCGCTCACGCTGGAGGACGGCAGCACCCGCACCTTCCTCGAGGACGGGGACACGGTGACGATCACCGCCACCGCTCCCGGCCCCGACGGCACGACCCTCGCCCTGGGCGAGGTCAGCGGCACCATCCGCCCGGCCGGCTGAGGAGCCTCGTCAGCGCTTCCTGACGACGTTGCTCCGTGCGGCCTTGTCGTGGAGAGCCTGACGCTTGTCGTCCCACAGCGGCCAGAGGCCGTTGACGAGCGCGAAGATCGAGCCGATCGTGTTGATCAGCTGCGGCAGGTTCCAGATCGCCGCCCGGATCGCCGACGGGCCCCACTGCAGGTTGCCCGCGGCCTCCCGCAGCCGGACCCGCAGGCCCAGCGCGAGCTTGCCCAGGGTGCCCCCGAGCAGGGTGGTCAGGACGGTCTCGTAGACCAGGCCGAACACGACCGAGGCGATCGTGATCCGGAAGAAGCCCTGGGCCAGGTCCGGCGGCATCGACAGGACGGCCGACGGGTCGGCGATGGCCTCGCCATAGCGTGCCCAGAAGTCCGGGATGCCGCTGATCATCGGTGACAGGAGGGCGACGACGGCGGCGAGGAGGATCGAGTCGATGATCCGGGCGAGCAGCCGCATACCCCAGCCGGCCAGCGGCTGACCGTCGGGCGTGCGGTCACGCGGACCGCCCTGCGTCTGGTAGCCCTGCCCCGGCATCGGCTGCCACTGCTGCTGGCCCCACTGCCCGTCCGCAGGCTGCTGTCCCCAGCCCTGCTGCTGACCGGGCTGCTGCGCAGGCTGCTGCCCGTACTGCTGACCAGGCTGCTGGCCCCAACCCTGCTGGCCCCACTGCTGCTGACCTGGGGCCTCGCCCCACGTCTGCGCGCCGCTCTCGGCCCCCTGCGCGGCGCCGTCGGCCTGCAGGTTGCGACCCGCCTGCTCCAGGTTGGGCTTCTGCTTCGGGCTGACGTGGTTGGTCCACTGCACGCCGTCCCAGTAGCGAAGGTTCTGCTCGTTCTCCGGGTCGTCGTACCACCCTGCTTGCTGGCTCATTCCCCCATCGTCGCACGCCGACGGCTCAGGGGCGCCGGTCTGTGCACACCCTCAGCCTTCCGGCAGCTGTCCACCGACCCGCTGGACGAGCTCGGCCGCCCACAGCCGCGCATCCGCACGGACCTCCTCCGTCGCTCGGCCCGGCAGCAGGTCGTCCCAGTGCGACAGGAATGTCCCCCGCAGCTGGAGCATCCCGGTCGGTCTCGCGTAGAGCCACCAGTGCAGGTGCTCACCGCCGTCGCCCCAGCGCGCCACCTGGATCCGGGGTATGGAGAGGCTCGCCCGGGCGGCGTCCTCGATGGCCGTGAGCAGCTCACCCTGGCGGGCCGCCTCCGCCGCGGTGAGATCACCGAGGTCGGCGTGCCGCCGGGGCATGAGGAAGGCCGCGAAGGGCAGCGACGAGTCCAGCCCGGCCCCGACGTAGAACAGGTCGTCCCACCACACCGCTCCCCCGGCCTGCGGGTCCAGACCGGTCGCGCAGCTGCGGCAGTCGACCCCTCCCGCACCGTGACGGTCGGGCTCGACCTCGGCCGGCGGCTCCAGCGGCTTGGGCGTCAGCGTCCCGGTCCAGGGCCAGCTCGACCACTGCTGCAGGTCGCTCTCCCGATAGCCGTCGGCCTCCAGGGCTGCGGACACACGGGCGTACCACTGGGCTGGTGTCTCTGGCATGGCGTCCACCCTAGGACCCGACCCGCCGGTAACCTCCCGCTCATGGCCAGCCCCCACCAGCACCGGGCCGTGAGCAGCCTCCAGGCTCTCGTCCAGGTCCCGTCCGTCTCCCACCCGGACCCTGCCCTCGTGGACACGGCCGCCTTCGACCAGCTCCTGGACGTCCTGCGCGAGCGCTACCCGCTGATCCACGAGCGCCTCGAGGTGACCCGCCACAGCGGGCACGCGCTCCTGATCCGGTGGGCCGGCTCCTCCTCGGACCGGCCCGTGGTGCTCATGGCCCACCTGGACGTCGTCCCCGTCGAGGGCCAGGGCGGATGGACGCATCCGCCCTTCGGCGCCGAGATCCACGACGGGATGGTCCATGGCCGCGGCACCCTCGACGACAAGGGCCAGCTGGTGACGATATGCGAGGCGGTCGAGGGCCTGCTCGCCGACGGCTTCGTCCCCGCCCAGGACGTGTGGCTGTCCTTCGGCTGCGACGAGGAGGTGTCGGGCGGCTCCGCCCCCGAGGCCGTCCGGCTCCTGCGCGAGCGCGGGGTGCGGCCGTGGTTCGTCCTCGACGAGGGCGGCGCCGTCGCCCACGGCGCCTTCCCCGGCGTCCGGGCGCCCGTCGCGGTCGTGGGAGTCGCCGAGAAGGGCACCACCGACGTCCGCCTCGTCGCCCAGGGCCGTGGCGGTCACGCCTCCACCCCGGCCCGCAGGGGCCCGACCTGGCGGATCGCCCGTGCCATCCAGCGCATCGAGGCCCACCCGATGCCCGCCTCCCTCCCCGACGCGACCGTGGAGCTGCTGACGCGGCTCGCCCCGCACCTGCCTGCACCTCTGCGTTCCCTGATGTCCCGCGCCGACAGGCTCCGCCCCGCACTCACCCGCGCGCTGCTGGCCGCGGGCCCCGAGCCCGCCGCCATGGCCCGCACGACCGTCGCCGCGACGACGCTGCGGGGCAGCCCGGCGCACAACGTGATCGCCACCCGCGCCGAGGCCGGCCTCAACATCCGGGTCGCGGTGACCGACACCGTGGAGGACGTCCTCACCCACCTCCGCAGGACGGTCAAGGACCCCGAGGTGAGCATCGAGGTCCTGGACGCCGGCGCCCCCAGCCCCGTGTCCCCATACCTGGACGAGCCCGCCTTCGACCTGATCACCGGCGCGGTCGAAGAGGTCTTCCCCGACGCGATCGTCTCCCCCTACGTGATGATGGCCGCGACCGACTCGCGGCACTTCACCGCCATCTGCGATCGGGTCTACCGCTTCGCCCCGCTGCGGATGACCAAGGAGCAGCGCGAGAGCATCCACTCCTACGACGAGCGGGTCGGCTGCCAGGACCTGGTCGACGGCGTCGCCTGGACCCGCCTCCTCCTCGAAAGGCTCCCCCGATGACGCACCACGAGAGCTCGGGCCAGGGCCCGGCGTCGACCCGGCCCGACAACTCCCGCGGAGGCCTGCCCGCTCCCGTCACGGGCCTGGCCACCGTCGTCGGCTTCCTGGTCCTGGTCGAGTTCGCCAGCGGCATCCTCCAGGGCTACTACACCCCGATCTACCCCCAGATCGCCGAGCACCTGAGCATCCACGAGGGCGACCTCAACTGGGCCGAGGCGGCCCAGCTGGTCGTCTCGGCCCTGTGCATCCCCCTGCTGTCGCGCCTGGCCGACATGATCGGCCACAAGCGCGTCCTCCTCATCTCCACCGCCGTCACCGCCCTGGGCTCGTGGATCCTGGCCTTCGCCCCCTCCCTGACGACCTTCATCATCGGCTGGGCGATCCAGGGCGCCTACGTCATCTGGCTGCCGATCGAGGTCGCACTTATCCACCGCCGCACCCGCCGCAGCGGCCGCCAGGAGCTGCTGACCCGGCGCGGCGCGGCCGTGCTGGTCGGCGCGCTGGAGCTGTCGGTCATCATCGGCGCCCTCGCCAGCGGCGTGCTCGTCTCGAGCATGGGGATGAACCTGCTCCTCGCCGTCCCGGCGATGGTGGTCACGGCGGTCTTCTTCGTCATCCTCTTCGGCATCGAGCAGGCGCCGGGCGACGACCGCGACGCGGCCTTCGACCTCGGTGGCCTCGCCCTGATCTCCCTGGCCCTCGTCGTCCTCATGGCCGGCCTGGTCCAGCTGAGGCTCTCCGGCCCCGCAGATCTCCTGGCCTGGGTGACGATCCTGGCCTCCCTGCCGGTCTTCTGGTGGTTCGTGCGCTACGAGCTCGCCCACCCCCAGCCGGTCCTGGACGTGCGCATGGTCGCCTCCCCCGGCCAGTGGCCGGTCCAGCTGACCGCGTTCCTCTTCGGCATGCCGGTGCTGGGCGCCCAGCTGCCCCTGTCCACCTTCGCCCAGGCCGACCCGGAGCAGCGCGGCTACGGCCTCGGCGCCGAGCCGGCCTTCATGTCGGTGCTCATCGGGATCTACGTCATCTCGATGGCGGTGGGTGCCTTCAGCCTGCCCCTGACCACCCGGCTCGTGGGCGGCACCCGACGCGCGCTGATCCTGTCCTGCCTGCTCATCGGCATCGGCTACGCCCTCTGGCTGTTTTTCAACGAGCACACCTGGCAGGCCCTGCTCAACATGGCCGTCGCCGGCCTCGGCTCCGGCGCGCTCGTCGCGGCCCTGCCCGCCGCGGCGGCCGCGGCCGCACCGCCGGAGCGCACCGGGATCGCCACCGGCCTGACCAATGGCACCAAGACCGTCGGGGGCGCGATCGCCTCGGCGATCTTCGCCATCGCCCTGACCGCCACCGGCTCGTTGGAGGGCCCGCAGGAGGTGGCGCCCTTCGCGGGCTATCTGACGGTATGGGGCGTCTGCTCGGCGGCCGCCTTCCTCGCCGCCGTGGTCCTCCTGGCCGCCCCGAAGGAGTCCTTCGACGACTCCAGGATCAGGGAGCGACCCACGGTGGTCTGAGGAGACGGGAAGCCCATACCCCCTGGGGTCGGACGTGTGGGGCGAGGGGAGCCCCATACCCCCGCCCTCGGGACGTCGCGGCTCAGCGGGGCGGCCCGCCCCCTTCCGGGGACGGGCCGCCTGGCTGTGTGGCTGGAGGGCTGGCCTCAGAGGTTGCCGCGCTTGTCCTGCTCGCGCTCGATCGCCTCGAAGAGGGCCTTGAAGTTGCCCTTGCCGAAGCCGAGCGAGCCGTGGCGCTCGATCAGCTCGAAGAAGACCGTCGGACGGTCCTGCACCGGGCGGGTGAAGATCTGCAGCAGGTAGCCGTCCTCGTCGCGGTCGACGAGGATGCCGCGGCTCTGCAGCTCCTCGATCGGGACGCGGACCTTGCCGATGCGCTCGCGCAGCTCGGGGTCCTCGTAGTAGGAGTCCGGAGTCTCGAGGAACTCGATGCCGTTGGCGCGCATGTGGTCGACCGTGGACAGGATGTCGTTGGTCGCCAGGGCCAGGTGCTGGGCGCCGGGGCCGCGGTAGAACTCGAGGTACTCGTCGATCTGGGACTTCTTCTTGGCCACGGCCGGCTCGTTCAGCGGGAACTTCACGCGGTGGTTGCCGTTGGCCACGACCTTGGACATCAGGGCGGAGTAGTCGGTGGCGATGTCGTCGCCGATGAACTCGGCCATGTTCACGAAGCCCATGACCTTGTTGTAGAACTCGACCCACTCGTCCATCTTGCCCAGCTCGACGTTGCCGACGATATGGTCCAGGGCCTGGAAGAGACGCTTGGGCTCGCCCTCGCGCTTGGTGTAGGTGGAGTCCTTCTCGACGTAGCCGGGCAGGTAGGGGCCGGTGTAGCCGTAGCCCTCGCCCTTGCGCTGCACGAGTGTGTGGCGGGTCTCGCCGTAGGTGGCGATGGCGGCGATCCGGACCTTGCCGTGCTCGTCCTCCATGTCCTCGGGCTCCTGGAGGACGGTGGCGCCGATGGAGCGGGCGTGCTCGATGCACTTGTCGACGTCCGGGACCTCGAGGGAGATGTCGATGACGCCGTCGCCGTGGCGGCGGACGTGGTCGTGCAGCTGGCTCTCGGGGTCGACGCCGCCCTTGATGATGAACTTGATCGAGCCGGCCTTGAGGACGAAGGCCTTGTGGTCGCGGTTGCCGGTCTCGGGGCCGGAGTAGCCGATCAGGTCCATCCCGAAGGCGGACTGGTAGTAGTGCGCGGTCTGGGTGGCGTTGCCCACCGCGAAGACGATGGCGTCCCAGCCGGTCACCGGGAAGACGTCGGTGGACTCGTCGTAGGGCACCAGGCCCACGAGCTGCTTGAGCTGGTCGAGCTCGAGGTTGGCCTCGCGCTCCTGGTCGGTGAGGACGGCGGTGTCAGTCATACGCCCGAGGGTGGCGGTCCGGGGGTATGTGGTGCAAGTCACCGTGGCCACGGTGATCACCCTGCACAGATTGACCTGCCCTGGAGCAGGTCTGGTAGACAATCTGTCCATGACTGGCGTGATCGACGACCTGGATGCCCGGCTGCTGACCCTCCTCGACGAGGAGCCCGGTATCGGCGTCCTGGGCGCCTCGCGACGCTTGGGCGTGGCCCGGGGGACGGTGCAGAGCCGGCTGGACAAGCTCCTGGACCGTGGGGTGATCCGCACCTTCGCCCCGCAGCTGGACCCGGCCGCCCTGGGCTATCCGGTGACGGCCTTCTGCACCCTGGAGATCCGGCAGGGCACCGGGGGCGGGCCGGTCGTCGACCACGTGCTGGCCATCCCCGAGGTGCTGGAGGCCCACACCATCACCGGCTCGGGGGACCTCATGATCCGGGTGGTGGCCAGGGACAACGCCGACCTGCAGCGGGTCATCGACGAGGTGGTCGCCCACCCGATGGTGGACCGGTCCTCGACGGTGATCTGCCTGTCGACGCGGATCCCGCACCGCACCCTCCCGCTGGTGCAGCAGGCGGCCGGCTGAGGCTCAGCGCCGTGGGGACCCGCATCATCGCGCGGCGCCGACGATGATCGCCGACAGGACCATGCCGCTGACCACCCGGCTGGTCAGGTGCGCCTAGCCGTTGGTCACCGCGCGGCCGATGGCGCCGGCCGCCGCGAGCACCGCGTTGGAGACGGCGTCGTCGAGCGCGGTGGTGGAGACCACCCCGACCGAGGCCTCCAGGCCGGGGACGCCGGGGACCGGCGCGGCCAGCCCGTGCGCGCCCTGCTGGAGCTCCCCGGAGGTGACGACGGGTGCACCGGTCCCCCGGCGCGCCTCAAGGATCGCCCGGCCGGCCGCGCCCAGCGTGAGCGGGTGCCGGCTGCCGACGCGGTAGGAGATGTGGAAGTCGGTCCAGCTGGGCTCCACCACCGCGAGCGCCAGCGCCTGCTCCCCCTCGGCCACGGTGAGGTGGGCGGTCGCGCCGACCTGGTCGGCCAGCTCACGCAGGACCGGTCTGGCCGCCTCGACGAGCATGGGCCGCACCGCCAGCTGGAGCCGGGTCACGCCCAGGCCCAGGCGGACCCGCCCGTCGGAGCCGCGCGTCACGAAGTCCCGCGCCTCGAGCGTCGCGACGAGCCGGTAGACGACCGCGCGTCCCACGCCGAGCTCGCCGGCCAGCTCGGTGATCGTCATGCCCCGGACGTGCCCGGGCGCGCCGAGGTGCAGCAGCACCTGCAGGCCCCGGTCCAGGGTCTGCGCGGTCTCCGGGCGTGGCTCCATCCCGGCAGGGTAGCCGGGCCTCTCAGCCGCGGGGGTCGGACACCCGGGCCAGCACGAGCGGCCAGCCGCTCGAGGTCGCCGATAGACGGACGAGGTAGGGCCGGTCGAAGGTCAGGACCAGCGGGTCCTGCGGCGGGGCCGCGCCCGCTTCCGCCCAGATCTCGGTGACGACGGCAGCGACGGTCCCCTCCTCGTCGACCTTCAGCACGCCCTGCTGGGCGGCCTGGGAGATGAAGAGGGGCTCGGCGCTGCTGATCTGCGGGAGCCCGCCGGGGGCCAGGAGGTCCGGAGCCGCCTCGGAGAGGAAGGGCTCTAGGTCGACCGCGGTCGTCAAGTCGGCCCGGGGCAGGCCCAGCAGCACCTCGGTGGTCGCGCCGTCGCCGCAGCCCAGGTCGGCGACGATGCCGGCGAGCTGCTCCGGTGTCAGGGCCTCGGGGGCCGTGCCCTCCGGCGGCAGGACGAAGTCGGCGACGACCTCCCCGCCCTGGTAGGGAAGCCGGACGGCCCTCCAGCCGTCCACCTCCGCCACGCACCGCCGGGCCAGCTGGTGCATGGTCTTGACCGGCACCACCCGGCCGTCGCCGAGGGTGAAGTCGACGTCCGTGGTCACCTCGGCCTGGAAGGGCCGCTCCCACCGGGCGGCCAGGACGAGGGCGTTCTGCCACACCAGGCGCAGCTCGGGATCGGGCTCGATCGCCGACTCCTTGACGAGCCCGCCGGACTCCCTGCGCACCCAGGCGTCCAGGACCTCCTTCCCCTCTTCCGATCCGAGGTCCGTGGAGGTGAGGCCCACCCCATACCCGGCGGAGAGACGGTCGAGGTAGCCCTGCTCGATCTGGGCCCGGTCGTCGACCGTCACCTGGTTGGCGAGGTGGACCAGGGTCGTCTCCGGCAGCTCGTCCTTGGCGGCCAGGGCCGGGTCTCCATCGAGCGGCTGCAGGTCGGCCAGGAGCGCGTTGACGGCGTCCGTGCGGTCCTGGCCGCTGGCTCCGAGCAACGCGTCGAGCTGCGTGGCGGCCGCCCCGGCGGCCCCCTCGCCGACCATCGAGAGCGCCACCTGGGCGCCGGCCGGCGAGGCGACGGCGTTGCCGGGGTCGGCCGTCCGCAGGATCTGCAGCCCCATCACGTCCGCGGCCGAGACCACCGCCGGCAGGGCCGTCGCCGACCGGGGATCCACCTCCGTCCTCGGCTTGGCGCCGGTGAGGTCCTCGCCCGCCGCGCGCCCGCAGGCGGAGAGAGCGAGCATGGACACCGCCCCGAGGACGAGGAGCCGTATGGTCGTTCGCTTCATGCGCGTGAGACTACCGACGGGGGCCTGCGGTTCCGTCTTTCGTCGCGCTCTTCGCGTCGAGCCCCGACCCGGCGCTCGGCGTCATCGCCGACCGACGAACCAGTTGCGGATCTTCTCGATCCTGGCCTGGACCTGCTCGGAGGACGCGGTGGCCAGCTCCGGCCCCCCGCAGGTGCGGCGCAGCTCGGCATGGACGACGGCGTGCGGCTGGCCCTTCTTCTGGGCATAGGCGGACACCAGCTTGTTGAGCTCCTTGCGGTGCTCGGCCAGGGCTCGGTGCGCAGACACGGCTGCGGCACGCTCCTTGCCACCGCCACGAGAGACCTGCTTCTTCTGACGCTCCCGCAGGACGTGGGCGACCTGGTCGGGCTCGAGGAGACCCGGCAGGCCGAGATACTCCTCCTCGTCCTCCGACCCGGGCAGCCCGCCGAGGCCGAACTGCTCGGCGTCGAAGAGCACGTGGTCGAACTCGGCCGCGGAGTGCAGCGCCTCGAACGACCCCTCGAGATCGTCGCTGGCCCCCTCCTGGGCGTTGGCCGCCGCCAGGAGTCCGTCCTCCTCGGACCAGAGCTGCTCCTCGTCGTCCTGATGGCGCGGCTTGTTGAGGGCGTGGTCGCGCTCGACCTCCATGGAGCCGGCATGGCCCAGGATGGGGGCGACGCTGGGCAGGAAGACCGAGGCCGTCTCGCCTCGCCGGCGGGCACGCACGAAACGGCCGATCGCCTGGGCGAAGAAGAGGGGCGTCGAGGTCGAGGTGGCGTAGACCCCGACGCACAGGCGCGGCACGTCCACCCCCTCGGAGACCATGCGGACGGCGACCATCCAGCGAGAGGTCCCCTCGGCATACTGCTCGATCTTGGCCGAGGCCCCGGCGTCGTCGGAGAGCACGACGGTCGGCTTCTCCCCCGTGATGGCCTCGAGCTGGCGCGCGTAGGCCCGGGCGCTGCTCTGGTCGGTCGCGATGACCAGGCCGCCGGCGTCCTCGACATGACGCCGCACCTCGCTGAGCCGCTTGTCCGCCGCCGCGAGCACCGACGGCACCCAGTCGCCGGCGGGGTCGAGCGCGGTCCGCCAGGCCTGCTTGGTCACGTCCTTGGTCAGCGGCTCCCCCAGCCGGGCCTCGATCTCGTCGCCCACCCGGGTCCGCCAGCGCATCGTCCCGCCGTAGGCCAGGAACAGGACCGGGCGCACGACCCCGTCCCGGAGAGCCTCCGCATACCCGTAGGTGTAGTCGGCCGAGGAGCGCAGGACGCCCTCGTGGTCCATCTCGTAGCGCACGAACGGGATGGCCGCCGTGTCGGAGCGGAACGGGGTCCCGGTCAGCGACAGCCGCCGCGTCGCCGGCTCGAAGGCGTCCCGGATCGCCTCGCCCCAGGACAGCGCGTCGCCGCCGTGGTGGACCTCGTCGAGGATGACCAGGGTGCGCGCCGCCTCGGTGCGCGCGCGGTGCAGCAGCGGCTTGCTCGCGACGCCCGCATAGGTCACCGCGACCCCGTCGAAGTCGGCGCCGTGCCGCCCCTGCGCGTTGGCGAAGCGCGGGTCGATGCGGATGCCGACCTTCGCCGCCGCCTCGGCCCACTGGACCTTGAGGTGCTCGGTCGGGGCCACGATGGTGATGCGGGTGATCTCTCCCCGCTCCAGGAGCTCGGTGGCCACGCGCAGCGCGAAGGTGGTCTTGCCGGCCCCCGGGGTGGCGACGGCCAGGAAGTCGCGGGGGCGCTCGGTCAGGTAGCGCTCGAGAGCCTCGGCCTGCCAGGCCCGCAGCTTGCCGGCGGTTCCCCAGGCCGCTCGCTCCGGGTAGGCGGGAGACAGGTGGGAGGCTGCAGAGATCGACATGGCCGACCCAGGATAGGTGCTTTTTCGGGACGACTCACCCGGCGCGGCGACGCGCCGCGCCGACCTGCGGGGCGTGGTATGGCGTGTCCCTCACCCCGGGTGCGCGGCCGCTTCCCTCCCTACACTGGGGGCCATGAGCCTGCACATGTCCGACCAGCCCCTGGACGCCCCCGAGGCGCCCGCCCAGCCCTCCACGCAGACCGCACTGCTCGAGCGCGAGGACACCCGGGTCGAGGAGGACCTGCAGGAGCCCGGCGATCACGAACGCTTCTCCCACTACGTCCGCAAGGAGAAGATCCTGGAGAGCGCGCTGAGCGGCTCCCCCGTCATCGCCCTGTGCGGCAAGGTCTGGGTGCCCGGCCGCGACCCCCAGAAGTTCCCGGTCTGCCCGATGTGCAAGGAGATCTACGACGGCCTCCGCGACCCCCAGGACGGCGGCCCAGGATCGGGTGGGTCCGGCGGGTCTGGCTCGGGTGGGTCCGGCGGCGACGCCTGACTCCCCCGACTCCCGACCGGCGACACACTCTGCTCGTCAGCTCAGTTGAGCTCCGGGCTGTCCGTGTAGGTCGTCACCAGCGAGACGCTCGAGCGCTGCCGCAGCAGCACCTCGCGCCACAGGTCACCGGTGTCGTCGTGGAAGGGGTCGCGCGGCTCGCGCGGCACGACATACCAGGCGCCCTGCCGGATCTCGGTGTCCAGCTGGCCCGGCCCCCAGCCGGCATAGCCGACGAAGATCCGGAACGCTCCGAGCTCCGGCACGACCAGCGGCGCCGGCGCGTCGAGGTCGACCAGCCCGATGCCGCCGAAGAGCAGCTGGGTCCCCAGCGGCGCGTCACCCTCGTGCCCGGGCAGGCTGACCAGACCCATCGCCGTGTCCATCCCTACCGGTCCCCCGCGGAAGATCACTCCCGGAGCGGTGACGAAGGGCTGCCACTGCGGCAGAACGGCGTCGACCTGGGCCTCGAGGGGGTCGTTGAGCACCAGCCCGTGGGCTCCCTCGTCGTCATGGTGCAGGACGAGCACCACCGACCTCTCGAACGGATCACCCGTCAACGGCGTCGCCACGAGCAGGCTCCCGGTCACCTCGCCGGTCGGCTGCTGGGGCGTGCTCATGGCTCCATCATCGCCGACCGGGGTCGACGTGCACGGCGGACCACCTCGACGAGCAGGACCCCGACCAGGATGCCGACGAGATTGGCCACGGTGTCCAGCACGTCCGGCATCCGCAGCGGAGCGACCCAGGACTGCACCAGCTCGCTGACGAGGGCGTGCCCCACCATGGCCGCCACCAGCCATCGGGCACGGAGCGCCCAGGCTAGCGCCGCGGGGACACCGAAGCCGAGCAGATGGTTGACCTTGTCCAACCGGGAGACCGCCTCGGGCCCGGGGACGGTGTCGGCATAGAGGCCGTAGAGCTGCACCCCGACCAGCACGACGAGCACCACCCACCAGAGCGTGCGGGCACGCTCCGCACGCCCGAGCGCCGCACGGCCGAGCGCCGCACGGCCGACGACGCCGCTGCGAGCCTCCCCGCCCGGCTCCCCCGAGGTCAGGAGACCGTCTCCCCCCGGAGCTCACGTGCCGTGGTCTCGACGGCCCGCGCGACTGCCTTGGTGGCCTCCGGGTTGAACACGCTGGGGATGATGTAGGTCGGGTTGAGCTCCTCCGGCGTCACCACGTCGGCCAGGGCGCTGGCCGCGGCGAGCAGGAGCTGGTCGTCGATGTGGTCGGTCGCGGCGTCGAGCAGTCCGCGGAAGACGCCGGGGAAGACCAGGACGTTGTTGATCTGGTTGGCGAAGTCGCTCCGCCCGGTCGCCACGACCTTGGCGTGCTTGCCGGCATCGACCGGGTCCACCTCCGGGACCGGGTTGGCCATCGCGAAGACGATCGCGTCCTCGTTCATCTGCGCGATGTCCTCGCCGGTGAGGATGTTGCCCGCCGAGACTCCGATGAAGACGTCCGCCCCGACCAGCGCCTCCTTCAGCGTCCCGGTCTCCATGGCCTGGTTGGTCTGGCTGGCGATCCACGCCAGGTTGCCGTTGCGGCCCGAGACGACGTCGGAGCGGCGAGAGTGGATGACGCCGTTGACGTCGGCGACGACGAGGTCGCGGGCGCCGGCCAGCAGGAGCAGCCGGATGATGGCCGACCCGGCGGCCCCGGCCCCCGACATGACGATCTTGACGTCGTCGATCTCCCTTTCCACCACGCGCAGCGCGTTCTTGAGGGCGGCCAGCGCGACGATCGCGGTGCCGTGCTGGTCGTCGTGGAAGACGGGGATGTCCAGCTCCTCGCGCAGGCGCTGCTCGATGTAGAAGCAGCGGGGCGCCGAGATGTCCTCCAGATTGATGCCCGCGAAGCCTGGCGCCAACGCCTTGACGATCCGCACGATCTCGTCGGCGTCGTGGGCGTCCAGGCAGATCGGGAAGGCGTCGATGTCGGCGAACCTCTTGAACAGCGCGGCCTTGCCCTCCATCACGGGCAACGCCGCGAGCGGGCCGATGTTGCCCAGGCCGAGGACCGCCGTGCCGTCGGTGACGACGGCCACCGTGTTGCGCTTGATCGTCAGGCTGCGGGCGTCCTCGGGGTTCTGCGCGATCGCCTGGCAGATCTTGGCCACGCCTGGGGTGTAGACCAGGGACAGGTCGTCGCGGTTGCGGATCGGCAGCTTGGACTTCACCTCGAGCTTGCCGCCGAGGTGGGCCAGGAAGGTGCGATCGCTGACCCGCCCGATCTCCACGCCCTCCACGGTGGCGATCGCCTCGACCACCTCGGCGGCGTGCCCGGTCCCCCGGGTCGCGATGGTCAGGTCCGCCTGGAGCCGCTCCGTGCCGGACTCGCTGATGTCCACCGCCGTCACCATGCCGCCGACGTCCGAGACCGCGGTGGTGATCTCGCTGACCGCCGTGATGCGGGCCGGGAGCTCGAGACGGACGGTGATGGAGTTGGACACGGAGGGCACGGGGCTCATGACTTCCATTGTCCCGCATCGGGCGGAATGCCTCGGACACCTCGGGGCGTTGAGCCTGGCATGACCACTGTGAACCTGACCGCAGAGACGTTCGAGCAGACCGTCACCGGCAACGACATCGTCCTGGTGGACTGGTGGGCCGAGTGGTGCGGACCCTGCAAGATGTTCGCCCCCATCTACGACAAGGCCGCCGACCAGCACGGGGACGTCGTCTTCGGCAAGGTCGACACCGAGGACCAGCAGGCCCTGGCCGCCGGCGCGGGCATCACCTCGATCCCCACGATCATGGCCTTCAAGGAGGGCGTCCTCGTCTTCCGCCAGTCCGGCGCGCTGCCGGGCCGCGACCTCGACTCGGTCATCGAGCAGGTCAAGGCCCTCGACATGGACGAGGTCCGCGCCAAGATGGCCGCGCAGTCCGGCGACGCCGGCACCCAGGCCTGAGCACACGGCATACCTCCCCTCCACCTCCTGCCGGACGAGGAGGGGAGGGTATGCGGAAGGCCCTCACCCGATCCGGGTGAGGGCCTTCTGGCTGACGCGCGACGACCCGCACAGCGTGAGACACGAGAGTGGAGGTGGCGGGAAACGTGCCTGTATCGCTCTGACCTGCGGAGATATGGGCCTCAAGCAGCGTGTGCCAGTTCTGAGACAGGTCTGAAGGGTGCTTCTGCTCACTTTTGCCCCGACGCCGCTGCAGCCGAGGCTCGACTGCCACTGCCCTACCAGCGACGGCTATGCAGACACCTCCAGCACCGCCGACGACGTCGGGTTACACGTGTGCCACATCGCAGTGCAGCAGTCCAGCAGAGCCTGCGAAGCTGTAAGAGCGGCACGTCGCCGTGCAGTTCTGCCAGCTCACAGAGCCTGCTCCGTACGCGGCCCGAACGACGACGGCGGGCATACCACTCCCCCGTGGGTTCAGAGTGCTTGGTCGCGCAGACGTACAGCTTCGGCGAGGACGTCAACGCCGTGCCCGATGTCCACCAGGTCGGTCCACTCCTCGGGGCAATGGCTTCGTCCTGCTCGTGAGGGCACGAAGATCATCGCGCTTGGCATCATCGCAGACATCTCGACGCTGTCGTGCGTAGCACCTGAATACACGCGGAGTGCCTCGTGCCCAACGTTTGCTGCTGCGGCGATGGCGAGGTTCGAGAGGGCCTCATCCATCACCGCGGGAGCATCCGTCTTCCACATCAACTCGGAAAGGGTGCGGTGTCGTGCGTCCAGTTCGGGCACTGTCTGGGCGAACGCTCGCTGCAGCTCGTAGAGCTGCCTCTCGTCGGGACTTCTGAACTCTCCTGTGACTCGAGCATCTTCGGAGATGGTGTTGGTCAACGGACTGGTTGTGGTGACTGCACCGACCGTGCCGACGGTGTCGGTGCCGCTGGCCGCTATGCGTTGCACCGCCAGGACAGCGTCAGCGGCGCAACAGAGCGCATCTGCTCGTGTCGTCATGGGTGTCGTGCCTGCGTGGTCGCGGCGTCCCTGCACTTCGAGCGCGAAGGTGCTGATGCCGCACACGCGAGTGACGACACCGACACTCGCTCCCGCTTCCTCGAGGTGGGGGCCTTGCTCGATGTGGAGCTCGAGGTAAGCGGCGACGTCTCGACGGTCCCAGCGGGCGGATGCGACACGATCCGGTGAGCGTCCACCGGCGGCCATGAGCTCGGCCAACGTCCGGCCCTCGTCGTCCGTGGCGCCCAGCGCCTCTGCTCCAAGCGTCCCTGCGACGGCTCGCGATCCCACCAGCTTGACCCCTTGGGGATTGCCTTCTTCGTTGGAGAAGTCGACAACTCTCAATCCGTGCCGCAGCCGGACGTCTGAGCGCTGCAGTACGCGGATCACCTCGAGTGCACCCACCACCCCGACGATGCCGTCGAAACGGCCACCGCCAGGCACTGTGTCGCTGTGGCTGCCGATCACGATGTCCGGCGCATTCGGGTCTTGACCCTCTAGGCGACCAATCACGTTGCCGACTGGGTCGGTGGAGACCGAGAGTCCTAGAGCCCGCATCTGTCCGTGGATCCAGTCGCGCGCAGCCGCGTCCTGCTCGCTGAAGCCGGTGCGGGACCAGCCGGGCAGATCGCTGTCCACGAGCGTTGACAGGTGGGCGATGCCGTCGCTGACCCATTGAGTGTCCGCGCTGTTGAGGGCGCTCATACCGGGTTCCGGCTCGACATCTGGGCACCGTGGAAGGTGGTGCTCTCTGCCGCGAGCGCGACGGCCCGACGGGTCGCGGTCACGAGGTCGCTGCCTTGGCTGAGTCCGTAAGCCAGTACGCCGCAGAACACGTCGCCAGCTCCGCTGGTGTCGACGGTATTCACGGTCGGGGCAGGGACGTGCGTAGCTGCTCCGTCAACGGTCTGGAACACGGCCGCGCCCAGGGCGCCGAGCGTTACGACGACGGCGCCGCGGTACTCTAGCCCGCTGACGCAGTCCGTTACCTCATCGAGGGTCGTGGGCACCTCTCGGCCGGTGAGCTGCGCTAGCTCGGACTGGTTGGGCACCAGAATGTCGGTCAGCGGCAGGACGGAGGCGAGTCGATCTGCCGACATCATGGGCGCCGGATTGAGCACAAAAGTGCGCCGTGGGTTCTGCTCGGCAGCGGCCCGAACCGTCTCAAGCGGCACCTCGAGCTGGCACAGCACCACAGGTGCCTCGATCTCGGCCAGGACCTCGTCGACGTGCTCGGTGGAGAGCAGCGCGTTGGCGCCCGGGTTGACCACGATCAGGTTCTCTCCGGAGTCGTCGACGATCACGGTGGCCGTCCCCGTCGGGGCCTGGGTCAGGTGCGTCCCGGAGATGTCGACCCCGTGGCTACGTAGGCTCTCCCGCATCGTCTCGCCGGCCGAGTCCCGGCCCAGGGCACCGATGAAGTGCACCTTCCCTCCGTCGGCCGCGGCGGCTACCGCCTGATTCGCTCCCTTCCCACCGGGGGTGACGCTGCTGCCGCTGGCGAGCATCGTCTCCCCCGGCGAAGGCACACGACGCACCCGAAGCGTGGTGTCGAGGTTCGCCGACCCAACGACAATGACATCAGCCCGCTGAGTCACGCGGCAGCCCCGAGCTTGTCGAGGGCCTCAAGCACGATGCGCCAGTAGCCGTCTCGATCAAGGACCGTGGCGACCTGGGCGTTGGGGGCCTGGTCGGGGTAACGCTCGTGCAGATCCACCACGGTGGTGCCGCGGGTCCATCGGCCCTCAAGCTCGACAGCGAGGAACGCCTCGCGCCAGGTCACAACCCCGGGGTCGATGAGGGCCACGATCGTGCACGGGTCGTGAACCGGCGGCGCGTCGAACTCCCAGACCTTGCGGTAGGAATCGCCGAAGAAGCCCATCCAGCCAGCGCAGATCTGACCGACGCTGTGTTGCATGTCAGACATGCGCTGGACGACCTCCGGGGTGGCCAGTGCCTGGTGCGTCAGGTTCAGGCCGATCATGCGGACCGGCACGCCGGTCCGGAGCACGACGTCGAGGGCCTCGGGGTCGGCGTAGGTGTTGAACTCCGCCGTCGGAGTGTGGTTCCCGCGTTCGGTGGAACCGCCCATGAAAATGATCTCGTCAATGCGCGGGGTGAGCTCGGGATGCTGCTGGAGCAGGCGGGCCATGTTGGTCATCGGCCCGGTGACTGCCAGCGTGACCTTCTCCTCCGAGTCACGCAGGACATCGGCGAGCAGTTCGACCGCGTCCTGGGCGACCACCTCCATACCCGGCTCCGGCAGGTCCGGCCCGTCCAGACCGGAGACACCGTGGACGTAGTTGCCGAGGGCCAGCTCGCCGGTCAACGGCCCGGAAGCACCCTTCGCGACGGGCATGTGCGTCGCGCCGGCCAGCGTCAAGATTCGCAGGGCGTTACGAGTGGCGTCCTCGACCGAGCAGTTGCCGAAGCAGGTGGTCACCGCCTTCAAGTCAAGCGTCGGGGAAGCCACGGCTAGGAGCAGGGCGAGGGCGTCGTCGTGCCCGGGGTCGCAGTCGATGATCAGGGGGCGCGTCATCGGATCTCCTCACCGGCGAGCCAGCGCAGCATTCCACCCACGAGGGGGGCGAAGCCGTCCCAGTCCAGGAACGGCTGGGGGCACCAGTGCGGGCCGATGTCGGTGGACCACGCGAGGCTGCGTCCCCGCCCGACGCTCTGGGTGGCCAGGAGGACGTCCTGCCCCACCGTGGCGATGACGTCGGCACCCTCCTTGGCGTGGACCTCGTTGTAGCCGAGCAGATGCGGCGCCCCGTGCACCAGACCGGTAAGCGGATGGTCGGTCTGCGCGACCGAGACCTCGGCCCCCTCGGGCGCCTCGATGCGGTCATCGCAGGTCAACATCGTGACCGGCAGCACGTCCGCGAGCGGGCTGCGGGCGAAGTTGGCCACCGCGTTGATGCCCTGGAAGCTGAGGTAGCCGCCGGCCATCATGAGCCCGCCCCCGGCGTTGGTCCATTCGACCAGGGCCTTGAGGGAGTTGGCGCTGCGTTCGCCCTTGCCCCACGTCTCGGGGGTCAGGACGAACGAGTTGTACCCGATGTCGGAGATGATCACCACGTCGTAGGCGGACAAGGCCTCCACGGTGCGGGGGAATCTGGCTGGCACGTCGTGGCCGTACATCTGCTCGACCTCGATCCCCTGGGAAGCGGCCGCCTTGATGAAGGCGTCAGCGCCGGTGTCGAACGTGGTGCTGGTGAAGATGTCGAAACCCTTTTGGTGGGTCTCGTGGACGACCCAGCTTTCGCCAGCCAAGAGCACGCGCGGCATGAGTTCTCCTTTGTCTTAGGTGGATCTGCCCATGAACAGGGCTTGGGGGTTATGGACGAGCAACCGGTCGGTGACCTGAGGGGTCAGTCCGTGTCGGTGCAGGCGCGGAACGAAGTACTGGAGGATGTGGCCGTAACCGGGACCGCCATGGGCGCGCAGAAGCGACTTGAGGAAGATGTCCTGGGAGATGAGCAGCTGGTCGGTCCACCCGCGCTCGACCAGGCGGGTCAGCCAGGCGGCGTTCTCCTCGTCTGAAGGACATTGCACGCCTTGGTCGGCGTAGAAGACCTCCATGCCGATCATGTCGTACTGGACCCACGCGCCACGGCGTAGCAGCTCCTCCTGGTAGGCCAAGTCGGCGCCTGAAGGACCCATGTGACACAGCACAACCCGCTCGGGGGGCACGCCGTGCGCCTCGGCGACGTCGAGCACCTCGTGACCTCGCTTGAACCAGGCCGGCAGGTGCACCTGCACCGGTAGACCGACCTCTCGCTGGGCGAGGAAGGCCCCGGCAAGGCTGCGTCGCTCAGGTTCGGGGAACTCGGCGCCGACGCCGATCTCGCCGATGATGCCGGGCCGGGCGCCACCGTGACCTTCTTGAAGGTCCTCCAGGATCTGTTCGGCGATGGCGTGCGCGTCAAGGTGCCGCATCTGCGGCGGATGACTCGGCGCGAGGTAGTAGCCGGTGCCGGCCACGATGTGCACGCCGCTGCGCTCGCTCACCGTGCGCAGGTCGCGCAGACGGCGCCCGGAGTTCATGCTGGTCGTGTCGATGATGGTGCGCCCGCCCAGGCTGCGGTATCGCTCGACCTCGGCGACCGCCAGGCCGATGTCGTCCAGGCGACAGTTGTCCAGGTTGCCGAAAGGGTCGTGCCTGAGGTCCCACAGGATGTCTTCGGACACGGGGTGCTTGGCGTACGCCTGAGGGTCCCAGCCGCGCGCGCTGGTGGTGTGCGCCCAGGACGTGACGTCGTTGAGGACGTGCTCGTGCGTGAGGGTGACGCCCATGTCCTGGACCGGGATCGGCCCCCGGACGGTGACGACCTGGGCCTCTGGCTGCGCGGAGGCGAGGTCCGCTGTGGTCACTTCCGTGTCCCGGAGAACCGCCCAAAGAGCTTGGTGTTCATCAAGATGGCCAGGACCAGGATGAGCCCTTGGACGATGGGCACCCAATACACGTCGACGCGCAGCAGGACCAAACCGTTGCTGATGATGCCCAGGGTCAGGGCTCCGATGGCCGAGCCGATGACCGAGCCTCGGCCTCCCATCAGACTGGTGCCACCGAGCACGACCGCCGTGATGACCTCGAGCTCGAACATGGTGCCCGAGTTCGGTGATCCACTGGCCAGGCGGGCAGCGGTGATGACGCCGGCGAGTGCCGCGGCGAACCCGGTGAGCGCCAGAACCCCCATTTGGATCTTGCGGATGTCAACACCGGCACGGCGAAGGGACTCGGCGTTGGATCCGACCGCGATGACGTATCGACCGAAGCGGGTGTGGTTGAAGACGTACCAAGCAAGGACGACTGCTGCAATGGCGATCCAGGTCGGGGTGTAGAGCCCCAGCAGCTTCCCCTGCCCGATCGGCAGGAGGAAGGTCGACGCGATTGGCGTGCTGTATCCCTCGGTGACGAACAGTGCCAAACCGCGGAAGGCCGTCAGCGCGGCAAGGGTGACGATGAAGGACTGCATACGGCCGTAGGCCGCGAGCGCGCCGTTGACCATCCCCACGACCAGTCCGAGCACGAGCGTGCCCAGGAGGGCGACCACCGGGTTGCCGGTGGCTGCCCACATTCCGAGCAACGCGGCGGACAGGCCGAGCACGGAGCCCACCGACAGATCGATCTGGCCGGTGGTGATGACGAAGGTCATCGCCATCGCCACGATCACCGTGGGCGCGATCTGGCGCAGGACGTTGACGAGGTTGTCGGCGGTGAGGAAGGCGTCCGCACGGACGGAGAAGAAGAGGAAGAGCAGGACGAAGACGACAGTGATGGACAGGACGCCAAAGTGGCGGCTGACAAAGGTCAAGAGGTGTCGCTCGCGCTTTCCTGGGGTGGGCACGGTGCTGGTGGTGGTCGTCACGAGGCGCTCACTTTCCCATCATGGCGGTGACCAGTTCGGTCAGATCGGTCTCGGCGGGGTCGAGCTCGCGGTGCAGCACGCCCTCGTACAGGACCACGAAGCGGTCGCACACTTCGAAGAGGTCCTGCAGGCGGTGAGTGATCAGCACGACGCTGACGCCGCGCGCTGAGACGTCGCGGATCAGCTGCAGCACCATCTCGACCTCCTTGGCCGCCAGTGCAGCGGTCGGCTCGTCGAGCACCAGGACCTTGGGGTCGAAGGTGACCGCCCGGGCGATGGCGATCGCTTGCCGCTGCCCTCCGGACATGTTCCCGACCTCCTGAGAGGTGTCCGAGATCCGGATGTGCAGCTTCTTGAGATCCTCAGCAGCTTCCGCGTGCATGCGGCCGTGGTCCAGACGTCGGCTCCACGGCTGGTAGATCTCGCGGCCCAGGAACAGGTTGGCCGCGACGTCGAGGTCGTTGCACAGGGCCAGGTCCTGGTACACCATCTCGATGCCCGCGGAGCGGGCCGCCCGCGGCCCCGAACCGGTCATCTCCTCACCGTCGACGAGAATGCGGCCGGAGTCGGGCGTGACAGCCCCAGCCAGCATCTTCATCAGGGTGGACTTGCCGGCGCCGTTGTCACCGACGAGGCCGATGACCTCACCGGGGGCGACCCGGAGGTTGACGCCCCTGAGCACCGACAGGGCACCGAACTTCTTGCGGATGTCCACCATCTCTACACGAGCAGTGGGTGTCATGGGTTCAACCTCCGGGTCGTTAGGCATCGGGACGGGGATCAGTTGAAGATCGACCGGTACTCCTCGACGTTCTCCTGGGTCACGATGTCGATCGGGACATCGATGAACCCCTTGGGCTCGGCTCCGTCGAGAATCGCCTCGAGCTCGGTGACCGCCTCCACACCCTCCTGACGGGGGTTCTGCTGGATGACGGCATGAACCAGTCCGCTGTCGATACCAGCAATGACCTCCTTGGTCAGGTCCCAGCCGACGATCACCGTGTCGCTGTCGGTGCTCAGCGCCGAGACGGCACCGACCGTGGCCGGCTCACCCGTGGTGTAGACGAAATCCAGGTCAGGCTGGGCGGTGACCAGGTTCTGGGCCGCGGTCGCAGCCTTCTCCTGCACGTTGTCGCCGTTGACGCTCTGGGTGTACTCGGCACCGGCCGCGTCGATCACCTCGCGGAAGCTGTCCTCGCGCTGGTTCTGGATGAAGGAGTTCTTGGCATCAACCACGCCGTAGCTCTTGCCCTCGGCCATGCCGTTCTCAATCAACCACTCGGCCGCCTCCTTGCCTGCAGCCTCGTTGTCGACACCCACGAACGTGTCCACGTTGTCCAGCTGTGCGTCGATGGCGACGACCGGGATGTCCTGGTCGCGGGCGGCGTCAACCGCGGGCTTGACGCCGTTGACGTCAATCGCGACGACGATGATCCCGTCGACCCCCTGGCTGACGAAGTTCTCGATGTCGCTGCTCTGCCGTGCCGAGTCGTTGTTGGCGTTGGCAATCGTCAGCTCACAGCCGAGCTCGTCAGCGGCCTCCTGGGCACCCTCGTTCATCTGGGTGAAGAAGATCGCGGTCTGGTTGATCTGCGTCATGCCGATCGTGCAGGAATCGGACGAGCCGTTGTCACTCCCTGCGGCGGCGTCGGGGGTGGTCGGCTCCTCGTTCCCGGTGCTACATGCAGCCAGGAGCGTCGTAGCCATTGCTGCGGCGGCGAGGGCGGTGAGACGGGGACTGGTCGTTGTCATGATGCCTCCATGCGGGATCCTCGGAAAACGTTTACCGAGCGGGTGGTGGACACGTTAGCCTGTCCACCACCCCCCTTGGCAAGAGGTCGCCTCGCTGGATTCGGTCACGATTCGGTCACGAGACACAGAGGCGCAGGGGTGACGACAGAACGAGGCAAGGAGGGGCGAATGCCTGGCAAGCGGGTCACGATCAGGGACGTCGCCGCCCACGCGGGGGTCTCTCTAGCGACGGCGTCCAGGGCTCTCAGCGGAACTCGCCCGATGTCCGAGGAGTTGCGATCCCGTGTCATGGCCAGCGCCGCGGAGCTCAACTACCAGGTGAACCTTCTGGGGCGGGCGCTGCGCCAGCAGCGCCACCCCGTAGTGGGTCTCAGCGTGCCCGACCTGGAGAACCCGTTCTTCGCATCCCTCACCGAACACATGAGCCGTACGATGCGAGCCGCAGGCTTCGAGCTACTGGTCTCCAGCGCTGGAGGGTCGGTTGAGGCCGAGGCGGAGGGCGTGCGCGCCTTTCTCGGGCGCCAGGTCCACGCCGTCGTGATCATCGCGTGTGACGAGGTGGAAAGCGCGGAGACCGTCCAGTTTGCATCTGCGACAGCTCTGACGATTCAGTTCGACCGCAGGGTCGAAGGAGCCCCGGCGACGTTTGTCGGTTGCGACAACCGGTACGGCATGGACCTCATCGCCGAGCACATCCACAAGGCCAACCCACCAGCCGAGGAAGTCATCTTCGTTGGAGCTGGCGCTAAGTCATCGTCGGCGAGAGAGCGTCTGCAGGGCTTTGAGCAGCACTTCCCCCGCGCCCGTACCATGCTCGGGACCTTCACGCTGGCCTGGGGAATCGCGGCAGCGGAGCAACTCATCGACGAGGGGACGCGCAACGCAACTCTCGTAGCTGCGGCAGACATCATCGCTCTAGGCCTGATCTCGGGACTGCGCAGCCACGGCATCCGCGTCCCTGAGGACTTCCGCGTGATCGGCTTCGACGGCATCGGGCCGGCCGCCTTCGCCCATCCCCCGCTCACCACCGTGCGCCAACCCGTCGACGACATGTGCGAGTCGATCCTTGAACTAGTCCGTGGGAACTCCGACGATCTCGATCGAGGGACATCGCCCCATGGCAAACAAGTGCTGCATTTTGAACCGACGCTGGTCCTTGGCAGTTGAATCCGCGACAGCGCATCGCATCGGTCTGAGATCTCTGGCGCAGGCCGGACTAACCTGCAGCCAGGCACAGCGCCGGCCCGCCGTGAGGTTGCGCGACTCCCCCGCCAGCAGTATCGGCCCGGCCCCCGCTTCGCAAACCGCAGTTACGAGCACCTGCCTGTTGGTGCGAGCCACACCGGCCGTATCACCAGCCCAACCGCCGGGTTCTTTGATGCGCGAGTTACCCACCGCCCAGAGCGCCAGATCCTGTGACAACTGTGTGCCAGATCGTTGGCTGGAACCGGGAATCCTGACCGAGTCCGCGGCAGCCACCCGGCCTCCACGCCTGGCGATATCCGCACCGTTGTGCGGATCTCGGCTCTACTAAGGAGGCACTGCACAGCGTGAGACACGAGAGTGGAGGTGGCGGGAATTGAACCCGCGTCCGTTACCGGGAAATCAGGGCTTCTCCGGGTGCAGTGCGCCAAGGATTTTCTCGGCCCCAGGGCTCGCGCGCACACGTTCCCTGACAGGCCCAGTCGAGTTGGAGTCCCGCACGATCCCCCGACATGACCGTGCAGCAAGTTTCCTAGCTGATGCCAGGCACTGAGTCGGAAACTAGCTCAGGCTGACAGACTTCGGGCTCGCTCAGGCGGCGAGGGCGAAGTCGCTGCGCTTGGAGTTGGCAGCTATTGGTTTCGCAAGGAGCGTTGACGAGATGACCTTGCATCCTCGACCCGCTTCCCCTGAAGTGCCGTGCAACGTCGAAACCGATCACCCCCATGGGGTGCCTCACGCTGTGCAGTTGTCGAACTTCGTGCCGCAGCTCGCGGCGGACTGTCCAGTCTAGTCGGTCAACGCGGTCCTGGTCCACGGCATTCCATCCCCTCCCCGTTAGGGTCGGGGATCATGAGCGCCCACCCGCAGACCGGCCCCTCGGGCCCGACCTCCGCCGGACCCGAGCCGCTGGCGATCATGATCGCCTCGATGGCCGGCGCACTCGTCCTGATCGGCGTCGTCCTGGCCGTCCTCGGTGCAGAGCTGGTGGCGCCGCCCACCTGGGTCCTGCTCGTCCTCGGTCTCGCCTGCGCGGCCGCGCTGGCCATCGTCGTGCTCATGCCCGTGCCACGGGCGATCCCTGGCCAGCCCGTCCGGGCACGCGTGCTGACCACCTGCATCCTGAGGGTCACGGTCCTGGAGGCGCCGGCCATCCTCGGGCTGGCCCTGACCATCCTGGGCGATCCGATGAGCCTGCTGACCTACCTGCTCCCCGCGATGTTCAGCCTCGTCGGCATCTGGCTGTTCGCCCGCCCGTCGGTCGTCCGCGCCCGCCTCGAGCGCGCCTGACCGCGGCACCGGGCCAGCTCGCCCGGGCACGACGAAGGCCCGGTCCTGATGGACCGGGCCTTCGTGACGATTGGAGCGGGCGGCACGTATCGCACGTGCGTCTTCCCTCTGGAAGAGGGCTGTTCTGCTAACTGAACTACACCCGCAGAACCCCTAAATTTACCGGAGGGTAGGCCTCGGGCCAAATCGAGGGATGGCTCGGTGTGTCAGCCGCGGCCGTAGACCATCTTGACGAAGTGGGCGATCTTGTCCTCGGAGACGTTCTTGGCGAGGTCGGACTCGCTGATCATCCCGACGACCTGGTCGCCGTCCATGACGGGCAGGCGCTTGATCTGCTGGTCGCCCATGATGTCCACGATCCGGTCCACGTCCTCGTCCGGGGAGACGGTGGAGACGATGCCCTGGGCCAGCTCGCCCACGCGCATCTCGCCCAGGCTGCGGCCGTCGGCCACCGCGTTCACGACGATGTCGCGGTCGGTGATGATGCCGGCGAGGGAGCCGTCGGCGGTCACGACCGGCAGGGCACCGACGCCGTGGTCACGCATGAGGGCAGCCGCGTCGACCGGGGACTGGTCCTCGCTCAGGACCTGGGCACCCTGGGACATGATCTCGCGAGCGGTAGCCATGAAGAACTCCTTGGGGAGGGGGTATGCGGTCTCTCTCACCCTGCCCCCCTCCCCCACCTCCCGGCAACCGGAGCCGCGCGGGAGGGAGGGACTGCCGGAAACTCGCGCGACCGCATACCCTCCCCTCGCCTAGACTGGGTTGGCCATGCCCAAGGAAACCGGACGCAAGCTCATCGCGAGCAACAAGAAGGCCCGACACGAGTACCTCATCGAGGACACCGTCGAGGCCGGTCTCGTGCTGACCGGGACCGAGGTGAAGTCGCTGCGGATGGGCCGGGCCTCGCTCATCGACGGCTACGCGACCGCCTACAACGGCGAGCTGTGGCTCGAGGGCGTGCACATCCCGGAGTACATCAACGGCAACTGGACCAACCACGCCGCGCGTCGCCGCCGCAAGCTGCTCCTGCACCGCGAGCAGATCGACAAGATGCTGGCCAAGGCCGAGCAGGCGGGGCACACCATCGTGCCGCTGTCGCTCTACTTCAAGGACGGGCGCGCCAAGGTCGAGATCGCCCTGGCCAAGGGCAAGAAGCTCCACGACAAGCGTCAGACGCTGCGTGAGCGGCAGGACCGCCGCGAGGCCGAGCGGGCGATGTCAGCCCACCTGAAGAAGCACGGCTGACCTACAGCCAGTTCCTCGGGTTGACCGGGGTGCCGTTCTCCCGGGTCTCGAAGTGCAGGTGGCAGCCGGTCGAGGAGCCGGTCGTGCCCTCGTAGCCGACGATCTGGCCGCGCGAGACCGACTGGCCGGAGGAGACCGCGAAGCTCTCCAGGTGCAGGTAGGCGGTGGTGAGGTTCACCCCGCGCATGACGCCGTGGTCGACCACGACGTAGTTGCCGCGGCTGCCGTCGTAGAGGGTGCCGTAGACGACGCCATCCGCCGCCGCCCGGATGGGCGTGCCGCAGGGGGCGCCGAAGTCGAGGCCCGAGTGCAGCAGCCAGATCCCCAGCACCGGGTGAAGGCGCATCCCGAACTCGCTGGTCGTCGGCGCGTTGATGGGATAGGACAGCGAGCCTGAGGGCTGCGCCGGTGCCGGTGCAGGTGCAGGTGCCGGCGCGGGTGCCGGGGCAGGGGCGGGAGCGGGAGCGGGACGGCTCTGGCGCGACGCGGCCAGCTCGCGCTCGCGCCGGTCGGCCTCCTCCGTGGCCTGACGCGCGGCCTCGGCCTCCCGGGCGGCCTGGTCGGCCCGCCGCTGTGCCTCGGCTTGCTTCTCGGCGTCACGGAGCCGCTGCGCCTCGGCGGCCAGCGCCTGCTGGCGGCGGGCCTCTCGCTCGGCAGCGCGCTGGCGGGCGGCCTCCGCCTCGGCCTCCTTGCGGGCAGCTTCTTCAGCTGCCTTGCGCCGGGCCTCCTCGGCGGCCTTGCGGCGGGCCTCCTCCTCGGCGATCCGCTTCAGCTCGGCCTTCTCCTCTACCTTGAGCCCGTGGCGGGCGCTGGCCAGCTCGGCCAGCTCGGCCTCGAGGTCGGCGGACCGCTGCTGCTCGGCGGCCAGCTCCTCGGTGACCCGGGCCTTCTCCTCCTCGAGGGAGGCCTTGGCCCTGGCCTGCTCTGCCTCCAGCGCCTCCAGCTCGGTCTTGGCCGCGTCGGCGGCCGCCCGGGCCTGGTCCTTGGCGATCACGTTGGCCTCGGCCTTGGCCAGCAGGTAGGCGATGTCGTTGCGGACGCCGGCGAGCCGGTCCTGCTCGACCACGGCCTCCGCCTCCGCGGTGGCCAGCGCCCGGATCTGCTGGTCCTGGACCCGCAGCACGGTGCGTGCCATGGCCATCCGGTCGACCGCGTCGGCCTCCCCGGACAGGAGCTCGAGGGTGGTGGCGAGCGACCCCATACCCCCCTGCTTGTAGCTGTCGCGCGCGATCGCGCCGACGGTCGCCCGCCCCTCGGCCTGGTCGGCCTCGTTGGCCTTGAGGCTCTCCTCGATGGCGGCCTCGTCGGCGCGCGCCAGGGCCAGCTCGTTCTCGATCCGGGCGGCCTCGGCCTCGGCGTCGGCGAGGTCCGCCTCCGCCTCTGACAGCACGATCCGGGCGCTCTCGACCTGGGCGACCGTCTCGCGCAGGCGGGCATCCGCCTCGACCAGCTGGTCGTGCGTGTGCTCCAGGTCCTCGCCCAGCTGGTCGGCCTGGTCGGCCGAGCGGTCCTTGGCCTGCTCGGTGCTGTCCTGCTGCTTCTCGACCTCGCGGATCCGGTCCCGGATGTCCTCGAGCTCCCCGGCGAACGCGGGGCCGGCGACGAGCGCCCCGGCCAGGGCGAGGCCGACCGCGGGACGGAGGCGGCGGCGCAACGACCCTGCGGCGCGGACCGTGGGGACGAGCTCGGGCCGGGGTGCGTTCGGCTGCTGGTGCTGGGACATGGTGCTTCTCCTCAAACCCTGACATGGCGGTGCAGGGCCATCCAGGCGGTGACGACGGCCAGCAGGAGCGCCCCGCCGACTAGGAAGGGGGTGAGCAACCACAGGTCGCGCTCACTCACGAGGCTGATGAGTCCGCTGCTTCCGGCGAGCAGGTCGGACAGGAATCCTGTGATGCCGTAGCGGACCGTTGCCCACAGCAGACCGATCGCGAGACCGGCGCCGATCAGGGCCGCGAGCGCGGTCTCGATGATGAAGGGCAGGTGGATCGAGAAGGCCGAGGCGCCGACCATTCGCTGGATCGCCGTCTCCCGGCGACGGGTCCAGGCCGTCAGCCGGATCGTGGTCGAGATGAGCAGCACCGCGCAGACCACCATCGCCACGGCCAGCGCGAGCGCCCCGACCGACAGCGCGCCCAGAAAGGTGAAGAGCTTGTCCACGACCTCGCGCTGGTCCTCGACGCTCTCCACGCCCGGAGCTCCTTCGAAGGCCTGGCGGATCACGTCGTACTTGCTCGGGTCGGACAGGTTGACCCGGTAGGACTCGGGGATCGCCTCCTGCGGGATCGAGTCCAGCACGGGGCTGTTGCGGAACTGCTCGCGGAAGCGGTCGTAGGCCTCCTGGTTGGTCTCGAAGAAGTGCTCGGTCACGAGCGGTTCGAGCCCGTCGAGGTCGGCACCGATCTGGTCGATCTGCTCCTGGGTCGCGGCGCCGTCGGCGCACGAGGCCACCTCGGTGGCGTCCGGGGTGCACAGGAAGATCGAGACCTGGACCTTGTCGTACCAGTAGCCCTTGGCCGTGTTGACCTGCTGCTGGGCCAGCAGACCGACGCCGAGGAAGAAGAGCGAGACCATCGTCACCAGGACGACGGAGACGAACATCGACAGGTTGCGGCGCAGCCCGTTGCCGACCTCGCCGATCAGGAAGCCGGGCCTCACTGCGCGACCACCTCGCGGTAGCCGCCGCCGGCCTGATCGCGGATGACCTGTCCGTCCTGCAGCTGGACGACCCGCTTGCGGAACTGGTCGACGATCGTCGTGTCGTGCGTGGCCATCAGCACGGTCGTGCCGGCGCGGTTGATCCGCTCCAGGATCGCCACGATCTCCGAGCTGGTGTCGGGGTCGAGGTTGCCGGTGGGCTCGTCGGCGAGCAGGATCGGCGGCTTGTTGACCATCGCGCGGGCGATGGCGACCCGCTGCTGCTCTCCGCCGGAGAGCTCGTGCGGGAGGCGTTTGCCCTTGTCCTCGAGGCCCACGAGGGCGAGGGTCTCCGGCACCCGCTGGCGGATCTCGTGCCGCCCGGCGCCCAGCACCTGGAGCACGTAGGCGACGTTCTGGTGGACCGTCTTGCCCGACAGCAGCCTGAAGTCCTGGAAGACGGTGCCGATCTGGCGCCGCAGGATGTGGACCCGCCGGTGCGGCAGCTGCCCCAGGTCGTGGCCCGCGACGAGGACCCGACCGGCCGTCGGCTCGTGCTCGAGGATGATCAGGCGCAGGAGCGAGCTCTTGCCCGAGCCCGACTGGCCGACGACGAAGCAGAACTCCCCGCGGGTGACGTCCAGGTCGAGGTCGCGCAGCGCCCAGGGATCACCCTTGGCGTAACGCAGACTGACGTTCTCGAGCGTGATCATGGAGGGGGGACGGCTCCGGTGCAGGGGGGACGGTCGTGAATCACGGTAACGGATGTGACTGGTGAGACCAAGGATTTGGCGGGTGAACCGTCCGTGGCACGGGATCCTGGGAGGCCGCCACCGTCCGCCCCTGCCGCACGCCACTACAGTCGAGACGTGCTCCTGCGACCCGTCTCCCCCACCGCCGTCGCCGACCGTCGCTGGGACGTGCCGCAGACCTACTGGCCGGCGCTGACGGCCGCCGTCCAGGGGCGTGCCCTGCCGGTGGCCACCCTCGACGCGGACGCGCTCGAGCTCAACGCAGCCGACCTGGTCGCCCGCGCCGAGGGCATGCCGATCCGGGTCGCGAGCAAGTCCGTGCGGTCCCGGCCCGTCATCGAGGCGGTCCTGGGCCTGCCCGGGTTCCGCGGGATCCTCGCCTACACCCTCGCCGAGGCGGTCTGGGCGTCGTCCTGGTGCGAGGACGTGGTGATGGGCTACCCGACGGCCGACCGCGCGGCCCTGGCAGCACTCGTCGCCGACGGCCGAGCCTGCGAGCGCGTGACCCTCATGATCGACTCGGTCGACCACCTGGACCTGGTCGACGAGGTCGCCGCGCCGGGCCGCCGCCCCGAGGTGCGGGTCGCCATCGACCTCGACCTGGCCTACGACCCGCCGCGCGCCTCGCGGCTCACCGGCCGCGTCGGCGTCTACCGCTCACCGATCGCCACCGCGGAGGCCGCCCGGGACCTCGCGCGGCTGATCCTCGCCCGTCCTGGCTTCCGGCTGGTCGGGGGGATGGGGTATGAGGCTCAGCTCGCCGGGGTGGGTGACGCCCTCCCGTCTGGGGCCGGTCCGCTGGGTCGGCTCCGCACCTCTGCCGCGGCGGCCCGCACCCTGGTCGTGCGTCGCCTCCAGGCGGGCTCCTGGCTCGATGTGCTGGAGCGCCGGGCGGCGATGGTCGGGGCGATCACCGAGGTGGCGGGCGAGCTGGAGTTCGTCAACGGCGGCGGCACGGGGTCGGTCCACCTGACCAGGCAGGACCCCAGCGTCACCGAGATCGCGGCAGGCAGCGGCCTGTTCGGCCCGACCCTCTTCGACGCCTATCGCGCGTTCCGCCCCGCCCCGGCCGCGGCCTTCGCGCTGCCCGTGGTGCGCCGACCCTCCCCGGACATCGCCACCGTCCTGGGCGGCGGGTGGATCGCCTCCGGTCCGGCCGGCGCCAGCCGGGTGCCCGTCCCGGTCTGGCCCGAAGAGGTCGCGCTGGTCCCCAACGAGGGCGCCGGCGAGGTGCAGACCCCGCTGCGCGGACCGGGTGCCCGGGACCTCGCCGTGGGCGACCTCACCTGGTGGCGCCACGCCAAGGCCGGCGAGCTGTGCGAGCACGTCGACGAGCTCGTCGTCGTCCGCAGCAACACCGGCGCGAACCACCCGTTCGTCGTCGAGGACGTCGTGCCCACCTACCGGGGCGAGGTAAAGGCCTTCCTGTGAACGAGCACTGGCGCAACTGGTCCGGATCGGTGACGGCCCGCCCCGTCCGGGTCCAACGGCCCGCCACCGAGGACGAGGTCGTCGACGTGGTGGTGCGTGCGCGGGACGAGGGAGTGCGCGTCAAGCCGGTCGGTGCCGGACACTCCTTCTCTCCGATCGCCCACGCCCCCGGCGTGCAGGTGGACCTCGACGGCCTGACCGGGGTGGTCGAGGCCGACCGGACCCGTCGCCAGGTGACGCTGCGCGCCGGGACCCGGCTGCACTCCATACCCTCCCTCCTCGAGCCTTTCGGCCTGGCCATGGCCAACCTCGGGGACATCGACCGGCAGACCATCTCCGGAGCCGTCTCGACCGGGACCCACGGCACCGGCCTGGCCTTCGGCGGCATCGCGACCCAGGTGGTCGGGCTGCGCCTGGTCGACGGGGGCGGGACCGTCCGCACCTATCACGAGCAGGACCCCGAGCTGGCCGGGGCGGTCGTCGGCCTCGGCGCGCTCGGCGTGGTCACCGAGCTCACCCTGCAGTGCGTGGACGCCTTCGATCTGGAGGCCGTGGAGCGTCCCGAGCCCTTGCCCCACGTGCTGGAGACCTTCGTGGAGCGCTGCGGGCAGGAGGACCACCTGGAGTTCTACTGGTTCCCGCACACGGACGTCGCGCTGACCAAGACCAACACCCGGCGCCCGCACGGGGCGAGGCTGCGTCCGCTCACCCGGCGTCAGCGCGCCGTCGACGACGACCTGCTCGCCAACGGCCTCTACTCCCTCACCTGCCGGCTCGGCCGGCGGCTCCCCCGCACCGTGCCGGCCATCAACCGGGTCGCCACCTCGCTCGTGGGGGACCGCGAGTTCAGCGACCGCTCCCACCGCGTCTTCACCACCTCCCGCAAGGTCCGCTTCCACGAGACCGAATGGGCGGTCCCGCTGGAGGCGTTGCCCACCGTCCAGCGCGAGATCGCGGCGATGATCGACCGTCTCGGGCTGCGCGTCAGCTTCCCCCTGGAGTTCCGCGCCGCAGCCGCCGACGACCTGTGGCTGTCCACCGCGCACGGCAGGCGCAGCGGCTACGTCGCGGCGCACCGGTTCGTCCAGGAGTCCCCCGACGACTACTTCCGGGCCGTCCGCGACATCGCCCTGGCCCACGACGGGCGCCCGCACTGGGGCAAGATGCACGATCTCGACCATGCCACGCTGGCCGCCGCCTATCCCCGGATGCGCGACTTCCTGGCGCTGCGGGACACGCTCGACCCTGACCGCGTCTTCGGCAACGACTACCTGGCCCGGGTCCTCGCCGGCTGAGACGGGGGCGGGCGCGTCGGCTGCGCCCAGCCTCACGCCACTCGAGCAGTGCACGGGGCTCCGAAGGTCAAGAGAGCCCCAAGGGAAGGTAAAGGTTTCACCAAGAAGTCCCTCTGCGCTGGCCCCTGCCCCGGGCCGCGCCTAGGTTCGGCGATGGAGCACAACGCCCCACTTCACCTCCGCTCCACTTCACCTCCCCACTTCACCGTCGAAGGAGACGTCCACGTGAAGAGCGCACGCACCATCGCCGCCGGAGCAGTCACCGCTCTCGCCCTGGCCGGCCTGTCCGCCCCCGCCGTCGCCAAGCCCGGCAACAACGGCAACCCCAACAACGCCAAGAAGATCGCCAAGGCCGTCACGGTCGACGCCGTCATGGACCACCTGGAGGCCTTCCAGGCCATCGCCGACGAGCACGGCGACCGGGCGGCCGGCAACCCCGGCTACGAGGCCAGCGCGCAGTACGTCGAGTCGGTCCTGCAGGGCGCCGGCTACGAGACCGAGCGCCAGTACTTCACCTTCGAGCGGGAGACCGTGCTGGCCGAGTCGCTGGTCCAGAACTCCCCCACCCAGCGCGACATCGACGCCATCGTGATGGCCTACAGCCCCAACACCCCCGAGGGCGGCATCACCGCCAACCTCGCCGCCCCCTCCGGCAGCGCCCTGGGCTGCGACGCCGCCGCCTACGAGGGCGCCGACCTCACCGGCCAGATCGCCCTGGTGAGCCGCGGCGAGTGCGCCTTCTCTGCCAAGGCCCTGGCCGCCGCGGCTGTCGGTGCAGAGGCCATCGTGGTCTACAACAACGCCCCCGGCGCCCTGAACGGCACCCTCGGCGGCCCCGGTGACTACGTGCCTGCCGCGGGCATCACCCAGGCCGACGGCCAGGCGCTGCTGGCCGACATGGCCTCCGGCCCCGTCAGCGTGACGCTGGACCTGCAGGTGCTCGTCGAGGAGGTCGACACCTTCAACATCTTCGCCGAGACCGCCAAGGGCCGCGCCGACAACGTGGTCATGGCGGGTGCCCACCTGGACGGCGTCGATGGCGGACCAGGCATCAACGACAACGGCTCCGGTTCGGCGGCGCTCCTGGAGACCGCTGTCCAGCTGGCCAAGGTCAACAAGCTCAACAACCAGGTCCGCTTCGCCTGGTGGGGTGCCGAGGAGCACGGTCTGCTCGGCTCCTGGCACTACATCGAGGACCTCTACGCCAACGACCCGGCGGCGCTGGAGGACATCGCGACCTACCTCAACTTCGACATGGTCGCCTCGCCCAACCACATCATCGGGGTCTACGACGCCGACCAGTCGACCTACGAGGCTCCTGTCGACGTGCCCGAGGGCTCCATCGAGACCGAGGCGGTCTTCACGGACTGGTTCGACTCCATCGGCCAGCCCTGGGTGGACACCCCGTTCTCGGGTCGCTCGGACTACCAGCCCTTCATCACGGTCGGCATCCCGGCCTCGGGCCTGTTCACCGGCGCGGACGGCAGCAAGACGGCCGAGGAGGTCGCGCTGTTCGGCGGCACCGAGGGCATCATGTACGACCCGAACTATCACACCCCCGCCGACGACATCGACAACATCAACGTCGAGGCGCTCGACATCATGAGCGACGCCATCGCCGTCGCGACCCTGTCGCTGGCGCAGGACACCTCGGCGGTCAACGGCGAGCGCAGCGCCGGCAAGTCCGGCAAGCCGCACCCGCAGGGACCCGTCACCGGGCACGACCACGAGGAGGCCGCCGCCTGACCGGCTGACTTCTCGGCCTGCTGGCGACGCGGGTGGTCCTTCGCACGGGGAGGCCACCCGCGTCGTCGCGTCCCAGGGGATGAGACCTGAGTCAGGGCGACGCCAGGGCGGGGAGGGGACGTCGAGACGACGCACGTCGAGAGGGTCAGGACTCGTCGTCGATGGTCAGGACTCGTCGACGAGGGTTAGGACTCGTCGTCGAGGGTTAGGACGCGTCCTCGAGGGTCAGGACGCGTCGTCGAGGCGACGGCCGCTGATCGTCAGCCGGATAGTGATCCGTCAGCCGGAAAGAGCCGGACGAGGGTTCACCATCCGGCCGACGGTCCGGAACAGTCGGCGGTGGCGACGGACGCGCAGTTGCCGCGAGAGCAGTTGGCGGTGGAGGCGGTCGAGGCTACGGGCGACGGAGCAGCCGCCGCGGGAGGGTGCCGGCCCCGGAAAGAATCCTGGCCGGCAGCGCCGAGCCCAGCACCGAGCGGGACATCGGCGCCATGAACCGGCGGACCACGGTGCGCTTCCACGAGGGGAAGGGCGGGTAGGCCACCGACAAGGTGTCCGGCCGCAGCGGCTTGGTCAGGACCGACCGGTGGTGGCTGAGCTCCTCGATCGAGGCCCGCCCCAGATAACGCCCCATCCCCGAGGTGCCCACGCCACCGAAGGGCAGACCGGGCACGGTCAGGTGGATCAGCGGTGCGCCGTGGGCCAGGCCGCCGGAGACGGTCTGCTCCTCGAAGGCCCGACGCGTCCTCGGGTCGTCGCTGAAGACGTAGAGGGCCAGCGGGCGCTCGTGCGCGCCGATGTGCGCGATCGCGGCGTCCGCGTCGGCGACCGTCACCACGGGCAGGATCGGGCCGAAGATCTCCTCGGCCATCAGGTCACAGTCCGCAGGTGGGTCGACCACCACGGTCGGCGCCAGGTAGTTGCGGTCGGCCCGGTCATGGCCTCCCCCGAGGACGACCCTGCCTGCGGCGCCATCCCCGCCGGCTCCCTCGAGCAGCGCCACGAGCCGCTCGTGCTGGCGCTCGTCCAGGATCCGACCGTAGTCGGGGCTGGCCGCCGGGTCGGTGCCGAAGAACTCGGTCACCGCCTCTCCCAGTGCCGCCACCAGGGCGTCCCGGGCGTCCTGCGTGACCAGGACGTAGTCGGGCGCGATGCAGGTCTGTCCGGCGTTGGTGAACTTGCCCCAGGCGATCCGCCGGGCCGCGGTCTCCGGGTCCACGGTGCCGTCCACGAAGGTGGGCGACTTGCCGCCCAGCTCCAGCGTGACCGGCGTGAGGTGCTCGGCCGCGGCCCGCATGACGATCCGGCCGACCCGCGGGGAGCCGGTGAAGAAGATGTGGTCGAAGCGCTCGGTCAGCAGCGCGGTGGTCTCCTCCACGCCGCCGGTCACGACCTGGACCGCCTCGGCCGGCAGGCACTCCCCCACCAACCGCTCCAGCGTCGCGGCCACCCTCGGGGTGAGCTCGCTGGGCTTGACCAGCACGGTGTTGCCGGCCGCGAGCGCCCCGGCGAGCGGGTTGAGCAGCAGCTGGACCGGATAGTTCCACGGCGCGATCACCAGCACCACGCCCTTGGGCTGCAACTGGATCTCGGCGCTTCCCGGCAGGAGCATCGCCGGCAGCGGCACCGTGCGCGCGGCGGTCCACTCCTCCAGGTGCGCCAGGAGGTCGTCGATCTCCTGCACCACCTGGGACAGCTCGGTGACCCTGACCTCCAGGGCGGGCTTGCCCACGTCGGCGCGGACGGCCTCGGTCAGCTCCTCCTCGTGGTCCACGACCAGCGCCCGCAGGGCGCGCAGCTGGGCGCGGCGCCAGCCCAGGTCGCGGGTGACCCCGTCGGTGACGGTGCGGCGCAGGGTGGCGACGCGAGCCGCATACCCTCCGGAGGCCTGCGAGCTCATGGCCGGATCAGTCTTCCTTCTCCGCGGAGCGCTTCCAGCGGATGCCCGCCTCGATGAAGTCGTCGATGTCGCCGTCGAGCACGGCGGCTGTCGAGCCGACCTCGTGACCGGTGCGCAGGTCCTTGACCATCTGGTAGGGGTGCAGAACGTAGGAGCGCATCTGGTCGCCCCAGCTGGCCTTGACGTCGCCGGCCATCTCCTTGCGGGCGGCGTCCTCCTCCTGCTTCTTGAGCAGCAGCAGGCGCGACTGGAGCACGCGCAGGGCGGCGGCGCGGTTCTGGATCTGGCTCTTCTCGTTCTGCATCGACACGACGGTGCCGGTCGGGATGTGCGTCATGCGGACGGCGGAGTCGGTGGTGTTGACCGACTGGCCGCCGGGCCCGGAGGAGCGGAAGACGTCGATCTTCAGGTCCGACTCGGGGATCTCGATGGTGTCGGTCGTCTCGATGAGCGGGATCACCTCGACGGCGGCGAAGCTGGTCTGGCGGCGACCCTGGTTGTCGAAGGGGCTGATGCGGACCAGTCGGTGGGTGCCGGCCTCGACCGCGAGCGTGCCGAAGGCGTAGGGCGCCTTGACCTCGAAGGTGGCCGACTTCAGGCCGGCCTCCTCGGCGTAGGAGGTGTCCAGGACCGCGGTCGCGTAGTCGTTGCGCTCGGCCCACCGCAGATACATGCGCATCAGCATCTCGGCGAAGTCGGCCGCATCGACGCCGCCGGCGCCGGCGCGGATGGTGACCACGGCCTCCCGCTCGTCGTACTCCCCGTTGAGCAGGGTGCGGACCTCGAGCTGCTCGACGTCCTTCTTCAGCTTGCCCAGGTCGCGCTCGGCCTCCTGGAGGGTCTCGGCATCGTCCTCCTCCTGACCCAGCTCGACGAGAGCCTCGAGGTCGTCGATGCGGGAGTCCATGCCGGTGACGCGGTCGTGCTCGGCCTTGGCGCGCGAGAGCGAGGAGGTGACCTGCTGGGCCTTCTCGACGTCGTCCCACAGGTCGGGGGCCGAGGCCTGCGCCTCCAGCTCGGTCATCTGCGCCTGCAGCTTGTCGAGGTCGGTCACATCACGCACCGACGCCATCGTCGAGCGAAGGTTCTTGATCTCGTTGTCGAAGTCCACAGCCACGAGGATCAAGACTACGCGACGAAATGCGGTCGACCCCTGTCCGCGGTCGGGCATACCCTCCAGGCATGACCGAGACACAGCTGGACGACCAGGGCCGCACCGAGCCCCCGCTGGCCGCCGACGAGGCAGCCACCCTCACCGGTTTCCTCGACTTCCAGCGCGGGACGCTGGAGTGGAGGACGCGCGGCCTGAGCGAGGAGGACCTGCGCCGCTCCCTCGAAGGACACCCCAGCGGTATGACGTTGGGTGGCCTCCTCAAGCACCTCGCCTACGTCGAGGACTACTGGTTCTCCGAGGTGGTCGGTGGCCGGGAGGACGTCCAGCCCTGGGCCGGCGTGGACTGGGAGGCCGACAACGACTGGGAGTGGCACTCGGCCGCCGAGGACACCGCCGCGGACCTGCGGGCCCTGTGGGAGGCCTCGGTCGAGCGCTCCCGCGCCGTGGTGGCCGACCGGCTCGGCGACCTGGGCGCCACCTCACCGGCGTGGGGCGGACGCGCCGACGTCTCGCTGCGGTGGGTGCTGACCCACATGATCGAGGAGTACGCCCGCCACAACGGGCACGCCGACCTGCTGCGCGAGGTCATCGACGGCCAGACGGGCGAGTAGCCCCCTCCCGGTCCGGCGGCGCCCACAGCCAGAGCCACGCCGGAGCGCGCCCTCAGGCCACGGACAGGCGGGTCGCCGGCAAGGCCTCCTGCAGGTAGGTCAGCGCCTCGACCGCCGACCAGCCCTGCGGGTGGCGCTGGATCAGCACCTCCGCCCCCGCCAGGTCCTGGCCGAGGGTGACGAGCGTGACCTCGTCGTAGCCGTCCTTGCGGTGCTGCCCGAGCCCGATGTTGGCCATCAGCCCGTTGCACAGGCACTTGCGTCCCTCGGTCTCCTCCAGGGAGCCACCCTTCTTCAGATACATGTGGACCGGCTCGGAGGCGCATCGGTAGCCGACCTCGCCGTCCTCGCGCTCGTAGGGCTGACGCAGGTAGGAGAGATCGCAGAGGCGAGGGCGTGCCTCATACACCTCCACCTGGCTGGCGCTGCCCTCCAGGGTGGCGACCTTGAAGGGGAAGCCGGTGGGGCTGGCGCGCGGGTCGTTGCGCACGGTCAGGCTCTGGCCGCGCAGCTCGCCGAGCAGCTGGCCGCGTGCGGCGGTGGTGATGCCGGAGTCGAGGGAGAGCGCGAAGATGGTGCCGACCTGGACGCCGACGGCGCCGGCCTCGATGGCCGAGGCGACCTGCTCGGGCGTGCCGTAGGCGCCGGCCATCCAGAAAGGCAGCCCCAGGGCGGCCATCTTGGCCAGGTCGGCCTCGTCGCGCGCCCCGTAGACGGGGTCGCCGGCCTCGTCGAGCTGGAGCTTGCCGCGTGGCGGCGCGGAGTGACCGCCGGCCGGGGGACGCTCGACGACGAAGCCGTCGGGGCGGATGTCCGGGTCGCGATGCAGGTAGGAGGCGAGCTGGTCGACCGAGACGATCGCCAGGAAGTCGGGGCGCTCGAGCGTGGGCAGGTCCTCGCCGAGCAGGTCGAGGGGGTCGACCTCGATGTAGCGGCGCATCTTGCCGCCGGCCACGTCGGCGCTGATCCGCCCGACCTGCCCGGCCGAGATCGCACGCAGCAGCGCGGGGATCTCGCGCGGGATGCCCGCGCCCATCAGGACGTAGTCGACGCCGGCCAGCACCGCGCCCAGGAGGGCGGTCGGGGTGGCCATCTGCACCTTCTCCAGGCAGTTGATGCCCACCACTCCCCCGTGCCCCTCCTTGGCCAGCCAGACCTCGGCGAAGTTGCCGACGACGGCCAGCTCCTGACCGGCGCGCGCGGTCTCGAGGGTCAGCTTGGGGATCGGCTTGTATGGGGTGTCCGGCGCCTTGCCGCCCTCGATGAAGTATTTGTCGAGCACCCGCTCGGCCATGGCCTGGCTCGGGAAGTGGGCCAGGGCGCGGCGGTAGTGGCCGCCGGGGTCGCCGTCCTGCAGGACGCGGGAGATGACGGCGTCCATCGCGGTGCCGGAGACGACGCCGAGGTGGCCGGCCTCGGAGACCGAGCGCGCGAGGCGCCAGCCGGAGACGGCCACCCCCATGCCGCCCTGGATGACCACGGGGCGGGGTCGCCCCTGCCGGTCGAGGGCGGGGCTGGTGTTAGCGAGCTCGAGGGGGGAAACGGCCATGCGGGTGTTGTCACCTTCGTGGTCGGGGAACCTACGTAACCGTAGGTTTCGGTCGCGTAGGTTACGGTACCGTAAGCGGCCGCCGGGGGGCGAGCCGCGCAGCCAGGGGGCGAGCCGGGCCCCATCCTGGCGGCCCCTTGCGTACACTTGGTGTTAACCACCCGTTCACCTTCAGGAGTGCGGTATGGAACTGTCGAGCACCGTCTACGAGAGCGTCTTCGCGCGGGTCACCGACCAGCTGGTCCACCGCTTCGGCAACACCTTCAGCCGGGAGCAGGTCGAGACCGTCGTCCGGCAGGGCCGCGCCCAGATGGAGGCCGGGAGCCACCACCCCGAGTTCATCCCGTCCCTGATCGAGCACTGGGCCCGCGACATCCTCACCGAGGGGGCGCGGGATGAGCACCGCACCGTCCGCCCGGTCCCCGAGGTCGTCTTCGTGTGCGAGCACAACGCCGGCCGCTCCCAGCTGGCCGCCGCGCTGGCCGAGCACCTCTCCGGCGAGCACCTCGACGTGCGCTCCGCCGGGGTCTCCCCCGAGCGGCCCGAGCCCAACCCCGCCGTCGTCCAGGTGCTGGCCGAGCGCGGCGTCGAGCTGGAGTGCTCCTATCCCGCCCCGGACGAGCACGACGCCGCCGACGCCGCCGACGTCCTCGTGCTGATGGGCGTGCCGGACAACCCAGGCATCGCCACCCACCGCACGGTCACCTGGAAGATCGCCGACCCGCACCACGCGAGCGTCGAGGTCGTCCGCGAGATCGCCGCCGACGTCGAGCGCCACGTGCGCGAGCTGCTCATCCAGCTCGAGGTCCCGCTGGTCGAGGCCTCCCCCGTCATCACCCCCATGGCCGCGCCGCAGCCCGCCGAGTCAGGCGTCCAGGCCCGCGAGCACGTGACCGCCACCGTCACCACCCCCTGAGCGACCTGCGACACGGTCTGCTCCCCACCGGCGACACGGTCTGCTCCTGACCGCCGACACGGTCTGCTCCTGACCGGCGACACGCTCTGCCTGCCGCCGGTCAGGGTTCGAGGTCGCTGCGCGCTCGGCTCACGACCGTGATGGTGACCCCGTCGCCGAAGGCACGCAGCACCGAGCTGATGAGCGGGATCTTCGCGGACCCCACCACCTCGACCACGGCCGTGCGCCCGTCAGGAGTGCCCGTGCAGGGACCTAACCGCCAGGAGGTCAATCGTGAGGGCATTGTGCGTGATGCCAGGTGCTCCGCGGCCGATTCCGCCACCAGATGGTCGTCGATAACGATCCCGTCCCCGAGCCCATGGTCGTAGACCTGCTCCTCGGCAAGTGCGTCGCTCGCGGCGAGCGCAGCGGCATCTGCCGCGTCGAGCAGGTGGATGCGGCTCAGCTGGACCGAAGTCACGCCGACGACGCCCAGCACCAGGGTCAGAACGATCGCGACCAGCCCCACGAGCAGGACGCTGATCTGTCCCTGATCCGATCCGCCGTGGGCGCTTCCGCCCCGAGCCTCACTCCCGGAACTCATCGACACCCTCCAGATGGTGAGCGGTGAGCGTGACCGACGTCGGGACGACGCCGTTCATGAAGTCAGGGATCAGCGGCAGCTCCACCGTCACGCGAGAGTCCACCGACACGCCGCTTCCCGGCGCGAGGCAGTCGCCGCCCACGCAGGAGAGGCTGACAGAACCCTCGACATCGCTGAAACCGTGGGCCGAGAAGACCAGGCCTGCCGCCGCGTGACCACGCCCCGAGGCCTCTCCCGCCTCCTGCGCCGTCACGAACGCCCGCCCGGCCTCCCTGGCTGCCGCCGTCGCCGCGTAGGCGCCCGCCTGAACACGGGCCAGGGTCCCGACCAGGTAGAACAACGGGGCCACGAGCAGCACGAGCAGAAAGGCCACCTCGACGAGCATCGATCCTCGGTCGGCAGCGCGCGCCCAGGACCTCAGGGAGGAGAGCCGCCCCTGCCCGCCACTGCCGCCCGGCCTCTCGTCGTCGCCCTCCCGGACCTCGCCGCACTGACGACCCACTCCAACCAGGCCACAGAGTTTCACTGGTCCTCCGCGAAGGCTTGGCCCACCACCCTCATCTTCCCGCCCGGGCCGAACGGCCCGACCACCGGAAGATTCATGGTGGCCTCGACCTCGACGACCGCGATGCCGCTCGCGTCCGTGCGGTGAGCCGTGACACTCACCCCACGGGCACCGGACAGGCTGGACCCGAGCAGCTCCCGAGCCCGCTGGGCCCCGTCGGCCGGGCCGAGGTCCGCCCTGGCGCCGTGCCGTGCCCCCTCGATGACGTGGGCGGTGGCGGTGTTGCGCACGTGCAGCGCGAACCCGAGCTGCACCGCCGCCAGCAGGATGACGGTGACGAGCCCGGCCAGCAGGGCAAACTCCGACGTCGCGGCACCCCGTTCGGGGTCCAGCTTCACCGGCCGAGTGCTCACGGGCCTCCGACGCTGCTGATCGCGTCGGAGAAGAGACCGGTGAGCAGCGGCTCGGCCACGAACCACAGGGCGGCGACGAGTCCCGCGGTCATGATGGTGATCAGCACCCAGCCGGGGACGTCGCCGCGCTCAGGTTCCCTGGCCCAGGCCCGCAGCCGCGATGACAGGCGGGGCCCCAGTGAAGAGAGGGGGACGGTGGATCGGTGTCGAACGTGCGTGCGCCGCATGGTGGCGCTCCTTTCCTCTTGGTGATCTGTTGCGGGTGGTTGGTCATCGGTCGTTGACGGTGATGGGTCGAGAGCTCGTCGGGATGATCCTCAGAGCGCGATGCGCAGCATGGAGGCCCCCGGGAACACGGCGAACAGGACGGTGACGGGCAGCACGAGGAAGACGACCGGGACCATCATCGAGATCTCCCGCTTCCCGCCTTCCTCGATGAGGGCCTGACGTGCTGCCTCTCGCGCGTCCGCCGCCTGCGCGCGCAGCACCTCCCCCAGCGGGGTCCCGCGCTGGATGGCGACGACCAGCCCGTCGACGAAGCGGACGATCGGCCCGAGGCCGGTGCGGTCGCTGAGCCCCAGCAGCGCCTCCGGCAGGCTGGCGCCGGTCCGGGCCTGGACCAGGCACAGCTGCAGCTCGGCGGAGAGCTCTCCTCGCGAGAGTCGGGTCACCCGCTCGAGCGCCTGCACGGTCCCTTCTCCGGCGGTGACCGAGAGAGCGAGCAGCTCGGCGATCGCCGGGAACTCGGTCATGATCAAGCGCTCCCGCCGCGCTGCGGCACGACTCAGCATCTCGTCCCTGGCGACGACTCCGCCGAGGAAGGCGCAGCCGATGATGATGACCAGCGCCACGATGCTCGCACCACGGGTCCACCACAGCGCCGACCCGAGCCCCGCCGTGACGACTGCGGCGGCGAGGCCCCACAGAAACTGCCGGATCCGGAAGGCCTCCACGTCGGGCGCGAGGCCTGCGCGCAACAGCCGTGCGCGGACCGAGTCCTCCCCGCCCAGCATCCGGTCCAGGAGCGCCGCCCCACGACGCGTCAGCGGCGCCACGAGGTTCACGGCCCGGCGAGACTCGGTGATCTCCGCCGCCAGCAGCCTGGAGCGTCGGGGCGCCCGGTCCAGGTAGGGCTCGATCCGGTCCGCGAGCTGCACCCGCCGGTTGAACGGCAGCCGAACCCAGACCAGCCACAGGCCCAGGGCAAGCGTGAGCCCCAGGAGCCCCGCCCAGATCTGATGAGGAGTCACCGCAGCACCCTCTGCTCCTCGGGAAGCCGCCCGATCGCGATCATCACCCGGTAGGCCACGACCGTCAGCACGGCACCGCCGGCCAGCACGGCCGTCCCGGTGGGGGTGCTGTAGGCGTCGAGGGTGCTCCCACGGGTGGCCAGGAGCAGCAGCACCGCCCACGGTGCGGCCATCGCCAGGCGGGCCGCGTTGACCGTCCACGACTGGCGCGCCTCGAGCTCGGCCCGCGCCCGCGCGTCCTCGCGGAGGAAGGAGGAGAGCGTCCGCAGCACCTTGCCCAGGTCGTTGCCTCCCACGTCCCTGGCGATCCGCAACGCCTCGACCAACCTGTCGGCCACGGGGTCGGACAGACGCTCCTTGAGACGGTCCAAGGACTCGGAGAACCGCCCGGTGGCGCGATAGTCGTGGGCGAACTCCACGAACTGGGGGCGTAGCTCGGAGGGTCCACGCTCGCCCAGCTGGACCAATGCCTCGGGCAGCGCCAGGCCGGCGCGGACCGCGGAGTGGACGTGGTCGATCACGTCCGGCCAGACATCCCTGAGCTGACCGCGCCGGGAGCGGGCCCGCGCGCGGACGTAAGCGATCGGCGCGCAGGCCGCCATGACGGCGAAGCAGACGCTGATCGGCAGGACGGATGTCACGGCATATCCCAGTCCGAGAACGAGGAGACCGAGCAGGGCAGAGCTGGCCAGCAGGCCTCCCGGTCCCAGACCTCGGATGCCGGCCAGCATGATCTCGTCGGCGAGCCGGTCGAGCCAACGGCGGTGCGCACGGATCGGCGGACGGACCTCACGTGGCCAGAAGGACCACCAGATGCTCGCGAGGCCCAGCCCCATCATCAGGCCCAGGGCCGCGCCCTCCATCAGTCACCTCCGAGGAGGTCGCGCAGGTCGAAGCCCGCTCTGTCGAATCTCTCGGTATGCGGTGGGAAACCGTCTGCGCGCACCAGCTCCTGAGACCTGTGGTCCAGGGTGAAGATGTCGGCCATCTCGACCACGTCCCCTTCCGCACGTCCCGGGAGGGCGACGATCTCCCGGACCCGGCGACGCCCGTCGGCCTCGAGCCCGAGCTGGACCACGAGGTCGATCGACGAGGCAACCGTCGGGACGACGAAGGTGCTGGCGACGTTGTTGCCCGCGAGCAACGGCAGGGTGCACATCTTCGTGACGGCCTCGCGGGCGCTGTTGGCGTGGATCGTGCACATCCCCGGAAGACCGCTGTTCAAGGCGATCAGCAGGTCCAGGCTCTCTTCCTGGCGGACCTCCCCGACGATGATCCGGCTGGGGCGCATGCGCAGCGCTTCTTTGACGAGGCGTCGCAACGGGATCTCGCCCGTGCCCTCCAGGCTGGGCTGCCGGCACTGCATCGCCGCCACATCCCTGAGGTTCACCTTGAGCTCAAAGACCTCTTCGCAGGTCACGACCCTCTCGTGGGCCGGGATGGCCGCGGCGAGGCAGTTGAGCATCGTGGTCTTGCCGGCCTGGGTCGACCCCGCGACCAGGATGTTCAGACCGGCGCTGACCGCAGCCTCGAGGAAGCGCGCGGCGGCGGCCGGGAGGCTGCCGAGCCGCACGAGGTCGTCCAGCTCGTCCGCCGCGACGACGAACTTGCGAATGTTGACGGCCCAGTGCCTGCGGGTGATGTCGGGGATCGCCACGTGCAAGCGGCTGCCGTCCGGCAGGGACGCGTCCACGAACGGGCTGCTCAGATCGACCCGCCGACCGGAGCTGCGGAGCATCCGCTCGACGAGGTCGTGGACCTGCTCCTCGGTCAGGAGCGTGGGGGTCAGCTCCGACCGGCCATGCCTGGCCACGAAGACCTTGCTGGGTTCGTTGATCCAGATCTCCTCGACCGATGGGTCGTCCAGATAGGTCTGCAGAGGACCGAACCCGGCCACCGACTCGATCAGCGCCCGCTGCGCGTCACGCCGGTCAGGCAGCTGGAGCGTCCCGGTGATGAGGGCCCGGTCCTCGTAGTCGTCGAGCACCTCGTCGATGAGGCGCCGCACCTCGATGTCATCCCTGGTGGGGTCGAGACGTCGACGCCGGATGAGCTCGCGAACATCGTCCTCGAGCAGCTCCAGTCCTGCCTGCATCTTTCCCGGCCCTCCCCGCGGAAACGTCTGGTGATGCTGGATCGCCCCTGTCGACAGCCCCTGCCGACCACGAGCCATGGCACCAGTCCTCGGCGCCCCTGTAAAGAGACTTTGCCAAATCCTGACCAAACGCGTACCAAGCCTGTGGACAACCGCAACCTGTGGACAACATCCGCGCCCCGATCCCTTTCTCGCGCACCATGACCGGGTGAAGATCATGGTGACCGTCCCGGACCGGACGGAGGTCAAGCACCTGGTCGTCCGAGCACCGGACGACGCGACGGCGGCCGAGGTCCTGTCCCGCTCGGGTGGGCCCGTGTCCCGCCCCTCCTGGGACGGTCCTGGCCTCGTGCACGGGGCCAGCCTGGAGCGCACCGCAGGCGCCGAGCGACAACCTCTGGCCTCGATCGTGGTCGTGTCCGGACCGGACGCCGGTCGCAGCGCCCCTTTGGGTCCCGGCCGGTGGACAACCGTGGGGCGCGCCCCGGGCTGCGACCTCAGCGTCCAGGACACGACCATGTCCAGGACCCACCTCCGCGTCAGGCTCGAGCGGGATCGCTTCCACGTCCAGGACCTCGGTTCTACCAACGGGACGAAGGAAAGCTCGGGCGCCTCCCACGACAGCTGGGCACCCGGCACCGAGCTGCTGGCCGGATCGACCCGTCTCGCCCTGGTGAGCCAGACCCCACCACCCCTTGCCGCAGAGGTGGTGGCCGGCCGGAAGACGGTCCAACCCTGGCAGCGCCCCGAGCCTCGCCCCCGCACGGTCGAGCTGGCCACCCCGGTCAGGCCCCTTCCCCGCACCGTCCGTGCCCCGAGCGCGTGGAGCTGGAGCCTCCCCCTGGTCATCGGGGTCACCGTCGCACTCGTCCTGAGGATGCCGTGGCTGCTCCTCTTCGGTCTCCTCGGACCGGCCATGATCTTCGGCCAGTACCTCGGCGACCGTCGATCCTCCCGGCTCGAGCACCGGGCGGCCCTGTCCGCCCACGCCGAGGAGGTGGCGCACCACCATCGTCGCCGTCACGAGGCGCTGCGGGATGAGCTCGACACGCGGCGGGAACGCGATCCGGGAGTCCTGGGGATCCGAGGTGCTTTGGTCCCGGAGCCGTCGACCCAGCTGTGGGCACGCTCTGCGGAGCGGCCCCGGATAGTCCTGGGCGAGGGCACGGTGGCGTCGCAGATCCTGGTCGACGGCGTGCCCCTGCCCCTCGAGCATGCTCCCGTGACCCTGACCCTGGGAGAGCCGCTCGTCGTGGTGGGTCCCCCGGTCGTCCGGGACGCTGCCGTGCGCTCCTGGATCCTGCAGCTCGCCACCGGCCACTCCCCCGAGACACTCGCCCTGGTCGTGGACCCCGGCGACCCGCCGGCGGGCTGGGACCTGCTCGCCTGGCTGCCGCATACCCGTCCGTGCGGAAGCCGGCACAGCCCCGACGCACGAGACGCCACCCAGATCTGCTGGGGGCACGACCTGCTCCTCGTCGACGACGTCCGCCAGGCGCCGCCGGATCTGCCGCGGGTGATCCTGGAGAGCCGGTGGCGAGGGGTCCTGCGCCGACCGGGCGAGCAGGATCTCGTCTTCGTCCCGACCCTTCTGTCGCACACCATGGCCCGAGCGTTCGCCAGGCGTCTCGCGCCGCTGACCGACCGCGCCCCGACGGACTCGGCCGCCGTCGGCCCGGTGACCCTCGGAGGTCTCCTGCCCTGGCCGGCCCGCCCCGACCAGACGGGATGGGCCTCGGACGAGGTGACCCTGCGGGTGCCGGTCGGGACGGACGCGACGGGCGCGGCGGTCCACCTGGACCTGGCCGCGGACGGCCCCCACGCCCTCGTGGCGGGCACGACCGGTTCCGGGAAGTCCGAGCTGCTGCGCACGCTGGCCACCGGCTTGGCGCTGCGGAACCGTCCGGATCGGCTGAGCTTCCTCTTCATCGACTACAAGGGGGGAAGCAGTCTGGGCGAGTGCGCAACCCTGCCGCACTCGACGGGTCTGGTGACCGACCTCGACCCCCATCTGGCGTCCCGCGTGCTGGTCTCCCTCCAGGCCGAGCTGCGGCGCAGGGAGGCTGTGCTGGCCGCCAGCGGCGTGCGGGACGTGCGCGACTACTCCGGCGAGGACCTGCCCCGTCTGGTCGTGATGATCGACGAGTTTCGAGTCCTCCGCGAAGAGCTGCCCGCCTTTCTCGACGGCCTCATCAGGCTCGCCGCGGTGGGTCGCAGCCTGGGCCTCCACCTCGTGCTCGCGACCCAGCGCCCCGCGGGAGTCGTCACCTCCGACCTGCGGGCCAACGTCAACCTGCGCATCGCCCTGCGCCTGCGGGACGAGTCCGACAGCAGGGACGTCATCGAGACCCCGGATGCCGCCCACCTGCCGCAGGGGCGTCCCGGGGCGGCCCTGGTGCGGACGGGCTCAGCGCCGCCGAGGGCCTTCCAGGTCGCGCCGGCCGCTCCTCCGCTCCCGCCGGCGACCGGCACCGAGTGGTCCGTCCAGGAGGTGTCCGACGTGTGGGAGGGGCTCCGCGTGCTCCACTCGCCCGTGCCTGGCGCCAGCGCCGCCGAGAGCGGGCTGGGTGGGCTCCCTCGCCTGCTGCAGGATGCGGCAACCTCCGCGGGTATGCGGTCACGCGCCGTCTGGTTGCCCGCCCTCCCCGAGCGCATCCCGGCTCTGGATGCGGAGCTGGCCAACCCCCGGGCCTGGGCGTTGGCGGACCGGCCCGAGCTCCAGTCTCGCGAGGAGCTGCTCTGGGACGGGACGAACCACGTCGGGATCGTCGGCTCGGCACGCAGCGGCCGGAGCACCGCCCTCGCCGCGCTGCTGCGGTCGGCCGGTCCGGTCTGGGTCTACGTGCTCGACCCCGGACGTGGCCTGGAGACCTGCGGCATGCGTCAGCACCCAGGCCTGCGGGCGTGGGTAGGACCTGACGAACGTGCCCACGGCCTGAGGGTCCTGGACGTCCTGAGCGAGCTGATCGACGCCCGGCTCGCCGGCGCCGACCCACGCCTCGAGCCTGTGGTCACGGTGGTCGACGGCTGGGACCGGTGGGTGGATGAGCTGGCCGAGGTCGAGGGCGGTCGCGGGGTCGAGCTCAGCCTCCGGCTGCTCCGCGACGGACCGGCGGCCGGCGTGCACTGCCTGGTGAGCGGGGACCGGTCGCTGCTGCTCGGCAAGGTGGCCGCGACCCTTCCCGAGACCTGGGCGCTGCGTCTCAACGACCCCGGCGACCTCACCCTCAGCGGACTGCGCCGCGACCAGATCCCGGTGGATCCTCCGCCAGGGCGGCTCGTCCGGCTGCGGGACGGCGTCGTCGCCCAGGTCGTCCTGCCGGAGGACGAGACCTCCTGGTCGAAGGCAGATCCTCCCCCGGGCACGCCCCCGCCCGAGGTCCGGCCGCTACCACGGGAGCTGGGGCCCGGAGGAGCCTGGGCCGTGGGCGGCGACGACGCAGCACCGATGGCTCCCCTCGGCGGTTCCGTGATCGTGCTGGGACCGCCCCGGTCAGGAGTCTCCTCAGCACTGCGGCTGCTCGCCGGACCCGCCGCGTCCTCCCCGCATGAGCCCAGGGACGGGCAGGTCCTGGTGCCCGGACCCGGATCGTGGGCGGACGCCGACCTGGCTCGGGCGCTGGCCGCCGATCCGCACACCGTGATCGTCGACGAGGCCCATCTCCTGGCCGGGTCCGCGACCGAGGACCTCATCCTCGACTGGGCCCGGCGCACCGACGGTCGGTTGGTCGTCGGGGCCGAGCTGGAGGCCGCGAGCAGTCAGTTCCGTGGCTTGGTCCCCCACCTGGCCAGGCACCGCCGGGGCATCATCCTGCAGCCCTCGGCACCCCGGGACGGCCACCTCCTCGGCCTCGCCGTCCCCACCGGAGATGTGTCGGTCCCCGGTCGTGGCGTGCTCGTGGACCGGGGACGGGCCGTGCGGATCCACCTGGGGAGGGTGGCCTGAGCTGCGACAGACGCCCGGAAGGACCCGGAGGAGGATCTTGGCGCCGCGCAGATCAGTCGTCGCCGAGCCGCCCCATCAGCAACACGGAGGCGATGGTGGCGACCGCCCCGACGAGGACGAGCACGGCCAGCCACCAGGGCGCGAACTGGAACATCGCGATGCCCAGCGGGATGAAGATGAAGTTGAAGGCGATCGCCGGCGCCTGCGCCCGCGGGTGCCGCTCCCACAGGCCCTTGGCCGTGTAGGCCAGGCCCAGGATGAAGATGACGATCGTCACGATCGACATGATCACGATCATCAGGTCCGTGCCGGCCCCGATCATCAGCTCGTAGAGATAGAAGACGACGATCCCGACGAGCACCAGCGCCTCGAGGGCGACCAGCCCTGCGGCGACGCGACCGGCGAGCGCCTCGCGCGGCGTCGGGTCCGTGGTGGCGTTGCGGTGCGTCTTCGGGGCGGGTGAGGTGCTCACGCGGACTCTTCCTCGTCGATGGGGGTATGCGGTGTCGCGGGGTGCCCTGCCCCCGCGGCTTCCGTGCTCCGCGGCTCGGGCAGGGCGCGTGCCAGGCGGCGCCTGAGCTCTGCGCGCACGGCCGCCCACTCGGCGGCCACGATCGAGTAGACGGCCGTGTCCCTGACCGTGCCGTCGGGCAGCACCATGTGCTGGCGCAGGATGCCGTCCAGCTTGGCGCCGAGACGCTCGATCGCCTGCCGGGAGCGGTGGTTGAGCCAGTGGGTGCGGAACTCCACCGCGTGGCAGCCCAGCGTCTCGAAGGCGTGGGTGAGCAGGAGCAGCTTGGCCTCGGCGTTGATCCCGGTGCGCTGGGCGGAGGCCGCGAGCCAGGTCGAGCCGATCTCGAGGCGGCGGTGGGCCTCCTCGACGTTCATGAAGGTGGTCATCCCGACGATCTCGCCCTGGTCGCCGTCGCGCCTGATCGTGAACGGCAGCATCCGCCCCTGCCGGTGCAGGTCCAGACGGCGCTCGATCTCCGCGGCCATCCCCTCGGGGCGGGGCACCGAGGTGAAGGTCAGCTCCCACAGCCGACCGTCCAGCGCCGCCTTCGCGGCACCGTCGACGTCGTCGACCGACAGCGGCGTCAGCGCGACGAGCTCACCGGTGAGGGTGACGGGTTGGGTGAAGGACACGCGCCCATCGTAGGTCGCCCGACACAACACCCCTGACAGTCACGTCTGCACCATCACGTGGCCGGAGCCGGCCACGGCGGAAGGCCACGGGTTGCGAAGTCGAGAGCCACCTCATACCCGAGCCGTCGGTAGAGCCGCACCGCCGGTGCGTTGGCGGTGTAGACCCCGAGCGTGCAGACGCCGCGCTCCTCGATCTCGCGCGAGGTCAGAGCTTCGGTGACCGCCGCCCCGAGGCCCCGTCCGCGCTGGTCGGCGTGCACCACGATGCCCGCCAGGTGCGCGACCCCGGTGGCCAGTCGATGGACCGAGCCGATGGCCAGGAGCTGCCCTTCGTCGTCGCGGGCGCCGACCCACCGGGTGGCCAGGCCCCTCCCAGGGAAGCCCTCGAAGTCCGGGTTGTGCGCCCGGCCGAAGGTCGAGATCTCCTCGGCGTCGAGCGTGTCGTCCAGCTCGATCAGCCCCACCTCGCTGGCAGGCTGCTCGGGGAGGCGGTCGATCCACAGGAAGCTCCAGAGCCCTGGTCGGTCCAGCGCCGCCCCGCCAGGTGCCCGCAGGACCGCCCCGGGCGAGGTGGAGAACCACTCGATCCGCACCCCTCGATCGGCGGCGAGGCCGGAGAGCATCGCCAGCGCGGACGACTCGTCAGCAGCCCCTGGCTCGAACGCCCTGCCTGCCCGGGGAAAGGCGCCGCCGCCCCAGTGACCGGAGGGCCGCCACGGACCCACATAGGCCCAGCCCGCGTCGGAGGCCACCGCCAGGCAGCGGTCGTCGGTCGCGAGACGGACCACGGGCGACCCGCCGGAGGCCCGCAGCAGTTCGTCACGGTCGACGGGGCGCCAGGTCACCAGGAGAGCCTGTCACAACGTCGGTACCCTCGCCTACAGTTGTCGTCATGTCCGAGTATGCCGCAGGTGCCGCCAAGCGAGTCCTGCTCGAGGCGCTCGGCTGGACCGTCCTGGTCATCGGCATCCTGGCCCTCTTCCTGCCCGGACCGGGCCTGCTGCTGACCTTCGCCGGCCTGGCGATCCTGTCCACGCAGTACGCCTGGGCCAAGCGGTGGACCCACCCGGTCAAGATGAAGGCGCTGCGCGGCGCGGCCGAGGGCGTGGAGACTCCCTTCCGCATCTTCCTCTCGAGCGTGGGTGCCCTGTGCCTGGTGGCGGTGGGCGTCGTGTGGCTCCTGTCCCCACCCGCCCCGGGCTGGTGGCCCCTGCGCGAGGACTGGTGGCTCTTCGGCGGACGCCCGGTGGCCATCACCATGCTGGTCTCCAGCGCGATCGCGGTCGGGCTGCTGATCTACAGCGTGCACCGCTTCTTCGGCAAGCCCGAGGCCGTGGCCGAGATCGACCGCATGGACGCGCGCTACAAGGAGGAGCTGGCCATCAGCGAGCATCTCGAGGCGATGGAGGCCAGGACCGAGGCGCAGGAGGCGCGCAGGGTGGCCGACCGCTCCACCAGGGCTGCCCGCCAGGAGGCGAATCGCGCCGACCCCACGACCGGTCAGGTCTGAGCTGCGACCACCTCGGCGAGCAGTGCCTCCAGCTGTCGAGGGTGCGTCAGCCTGAGCACGGGCAGCCCCGACGGGGCGCTCTCCCAGACGCGGATCCGCTCCGTCTTGCGCCGGTAGCTGCGAAAGTGCCACAGGATGATCGAGTCCCGGGACAGGACCTGGCGTGCGGACTCGACGTTGCCGTTGCAGATGGGCTGGCGCGTGATCCATCGCGTTCCCGTGCGCCGCAGGAGGCGGGCCAGGCTCAGCCGGCGGGGATAGTCGAGGGCCACCATCACCTGCGCCCGCGGGAGCACCAGGTCGGCCCACTTGCCGTAGGCGGAGTCCAGCACCCACCGCTCCCCCGCGACGATCCCTTCGGCGATCTGGCGCTGCTCCTGCAGCGGACGCTCGACCCAGCCCGGCAGCCAGCCCACCTCCTCGTCGACCAGGTGCGAGGGCAGCCCCAGCGCGACGCCGAGCAGCACCGCAGCGGTCGACTTGCCTGATCCGGTCACCCCGTAGAGCAGCACGCGGTCGGCGCGGAGGACGTCCTCCGCGGTGGCTGCGGGCATCCCCCCATCCTGCCCGAAAGGCTCAGCTTTCCGGGCCTACGCACGATCAGAAAGCCATCGCGGCGGCAGCAGATCGCCGACCCTCAGCGTCAGGTCGACCGGTTCGACGACCCTCAGCTCCTCATCACGACTCACGTGATGCTCGAGGACGTAGGCACCGTCGACGAGCCGCCACACCCACACCGACAGATCCTCGGGGTCCACGACCCAGTAGTGCGGACACCCCGCACGCTCCAGGAGCTCCCGCTTCTGCACCAGGTCGCGCCGGCGGGTCGAGGAGGAGAGCACCTCCACCGCCAGCGCCGGGGCGCCGTGCACACCGTCGTCCCGGAGCTGGTCGAAGGTCGCCACCACCACGTCCGGCTGGATCACCGTGCGAGGCGAGAGGTGGACGTCGATCGGAGCCGGAAAGACATCCAGGTCCGGCCCGGCGGCCTCAAGCAGCCGCGCCACGAGCCGTCCGACCAACCGTTGATGGATGGTCCGGGGAGACGGCGTCATGACCAGCTCGCCGTCCAGCAGCTCCCACCGCACGCGTTCGTCACGGTCGCGCTCCCGCTCCAGGTCCGCGACCGTGTAGATCCCGATGACGTTCTCGACCGTCATGCTCACCATGGTGCCCCCTCCTGGCCATGAGCACCAGCATCGCCGATCGGCGCGAGCCACCTCAGGAGGTGTCCACAGAGGTCCGCGCCGTCAATCAGTCGACGAGCGAGCAGGCTGGGGCGCTCACCTCGCGCTGCGGCGGCGCACCGATCGTCGGTATGCCGAGGCTCACCGCGGGCTTCTTCGTCGCCCCCGGGGTGCTCCCCTCCTGAAGCGCCGCCCAGGCGTCACCGCCTCGGGTGCGGCGCACCGCATACACCCCGCCCTGGACGCCGGAGTCGGCGACGAGGTGGTGGGGCGCGCCATAGGTGACCGACACGGTGACCATGTCGCCGGGACGAGGGACCTCGGCCCCCTCGGGCACCGCGAAGTGGACGAGTCGGTTGTCGCGGGCACGGCCGGACATCCGCTGGGTCTCGGCGTCCTTGCGCCCCTCACCGGGGGCGACGAGCACCTCGACCTCGCGACCCTCGAGCTCACGGTTGCCGGCCCAGGAGACCTCCTCCTGCACCTCGATGAGGCGGTCGAAGCGATCCTGGACGACCTCCTTGGGCACCTGTCCGTCCATCTCGGCGGCGGGGGTGCCGGGGCGGATGGAGTATTGGAAGGTGAAGGCGCTGGAGAAGCGGGAGGCGCGCACGACGTCGAGGGTGCCCTGGAAGTCCTCCTCGGTCTCGCCCGGGAAGCCGACGATGATGTCGGTGGTGATCGCCGCGTCGGGGATCTGGGCGCGGACCTTGTCGAGGATCCCGAGGAACTTCTCGCTGCGGTAGGACCGGCGCATCGCCTTCAGGATCCGGTCGGAGCCGGACTGCAGCGGCATGTGCAGGCTGGGCATCACGTTGGGCGTCTCGGCCATGGCGGCGATGACGTCGTCGGTGAAGGCGGCCGGGTGGGGGCTGGTGAAGCGGACCCGCTCCAGCCCCTCGATCTCGCCGCACGCGCGCAGCAGCTTGCCGAAGGCCAGCCGGTCGCCGAACTCGACGCCATAGGTGTTGACGTTCTGGCCTAGCAGGGTGACCTCGACGACGCCCTGGGCGACGAGCGCCTCCACCTCGGCCAGGATCTCCCCGGGCCGGCGGTCCTTCTCCTTGCCACGCAGCGCGGGCACGATGCAGAAGGTGCAGGTGTTGTTGCAGCCGACGGAGATGGAGACCCAGCCGGAGTATGCGGAGTCTCGCCTCGTCGGCAGGGTGCTGGGGAAGGTCTCGAGCGCCTCGAGGATCTCGACCTCGGCCTGCTTGTTGTGCCGGGCACGGTCCAGCAGCGCCGGGAGGGAGCCGACGTTGTGGGTGCCGAAGACGACGTCCACCCAGGGGGCACGCTCGACGATCGTCGAGCGGTCCTTCTGGGCCAGGCAGCCGCCCACGGCGATCTGCAGGTCAGGGTTCTTCAACTTGGCGGGGCGCAGCTGGCCCAGGTTGCCGTAGAGCTTGTTCGCGGCGTTCTCGCGGACCGCGCAGGTGTTGAAGACGACGACGTCGGCCACATCGGGGCGGCTGTCGCCCGGCAGGCTGGCCAGGTCGACATAGCCGGCCGTCTCGAGCAGGCCGGCCAGGCGTTCGGAGTCGTGGACGTTCATCTGGCACCCGTGGGTGCGCACGTCGTAGGTCTTCACAGGGCTCTCTTCGGATCCTTCGGGGTGTTCATCGCGCGCCTTCCAGGGTAACCGCCGCGGGCACGGTCACCGAGCCGCCGGACGGTCACCCATCCGTCGAACGGTCACCGCCCCGGACGACGGAGCAGCGGCGGGACGGCCATGACCAGGAGCAGCACGGCCGGCACGAGCAGGACGGTGAACCCCAACCACAGATAGCCCAGGGCTCCCATCACCCCGCCGAGGAAGAACTGGACCACCAGCAGGCTGAGCATCGACAGCTTGCCCAGGTCGGCCCGCACGGGATCGGCGTCGACCAGCCGGTTGCGGTAGAGGCCCTTGCCCAGCTCGATCCCGATGTCGGTGACCATGCCGGTCACGTGGGTGGTCCGGATGGTGGCGTCGGACACCTTGGTGATCAGGGCATTCTGCTGGCCCATGACGAAACCGAGGGCGGCCACGAGCAGCCACTCCCTCGCCCCGGAGACCACCACGTCGGCCAGCCCGCCGATGAGCAGCACGAGCATCGCCTCGGAGAGCAGCACCAGGGCGAAGCGTCGGTCGTGCCAACGTGGGCGCCGGCGGGCCCAGTTGAACTGGAGCGCGCAGGCCATGGCCCCCATCAGGAAGAACGCCACGGCCACCACACCGAGCCCGACCAGGGTCCACCCGCCCAGCACCAGCTGGTCGGCGATGCTGGCCGTGATCCCGGTCATGTGCGAGGTGTAGAAGCCCACCGCCACGAAACCCACGGAGTTCAGCACGCCGGCGACCCAGGCGAGGTGGTAGGCCAGACGCCGGTTCACCTGCTGGTTGCGCACGGGGCCGGCCAACTCCAGGAGCTGGCCCAGGGCAGAGGTCACGCCCCCACCCCATCACATCGGAGCCGCCGCCCGTCGGGCACCTGAGGTGGTGCAGCACACAGCAACCCGACCGTCGACTCCGCACCTGCCGGGATAGGGTGGGAGGACGACGTGAGCAGCAAAGGAGCAGCCATGAGCGAGCATGTGGACCGCGAGTCGATCGGTGACGAATACGGCGTCTGGAGCGTCGACGACGAGGACCAGCTGCAGCCCGAGGACACCCTGGACGGCCAGGGCGACGTCATGGACCGCGGCTTCGTGGCCCCCGACCGTCTGCACGGATCGCTCGCCCACGGCGTCACCCGCGAGGAGATGTCCCGCGAGGAGACGATCGAGCAGCGCATCCGGCAGGAGGAGCCCGACCCCTACTCCGCCTACGGCGCCCCGGAGAACGAGTCCGGCATGGACGAGGACGACGGGATGATCGGCGGTGACGACCCCGACGCCATCCGCGCCGAGCTGGACTACTACGGCGGTGGTGGATCCACCCGGGTCGGCCGGCTCATCGCCCCGGACGAGGGCCTGGCTCCGGACACCGAGGCCCGCATGCTCGCCCGGGAGGGCCGGGCCACCAGCTGGGACTCCCCCGAGGAGTCGGCGATGCACTACGTCGACGGCGATGACGAGGGCGAGCTCACCGAGGCCGAGTGGGAGCCCTCCGACCGTCGGGCCGACGAGGACGAGTAGCCCCACGAGCAGCCCCGACGACCTCCCCGAGGGGCGCCGCCGGGTCGCGCGCGTCAGTCCCTGCCGTGCTCGGGAAGTCCGTCCAGCGCCTCGCGGATGACCTGGTAGGCCACCCCGGATCCGTAGCCTTTACGGGCCAGGAAGCCGGCCAGCCTGCGGTTCTGGACCTCGCGGTCCAGCCCGCGCATCGTGCGGATCCGGCGGGCGACCAGCTCGCGGGCCTGCTCCTTCTCCCGCTCGGGATCGATCTCCTCCAGCGCCGCGTCGATCACGTCGTCGGCCACGCCCTTGGTGCGCAGCTCGTGACGCAGCGCGGATGAGGCCAGGCCCTTGGTCTCCTGCTTGGAGCGGACGTACATCTCCACGTAGGCCTCGTCGTCGACGAGGCCTACCTCGGCCATCCGGTCCAGCACCCGGGCCGCGACCTGGGGGTCGGTCCCCCGGTCGCGCAGCTTGTCCTCGAGCTGGCGACGCGTGCGCGGACCCATCGCCAGCTGGCGCAGCACGATCTTGCGAGCGATCGAGTGCGGGTCCGGCTCCCCGTCACCGCCGCCTGATCCGCGGGCCGCGCCACCCGCTCCCGGGGCACCGTCGGCACGGCCAGCCTGGGGCCGCAGCCCGGAGGCGCTGGCGGCGGCCTCGGCAGCCGCCAGCGCCTCACGTGCAGCAGACAGCCGGTCTGCGGCGGACATCAGAAGTCGACCGAGACCTCACCGGTGACCGGGTCCACCCCGGCCGGCAGGTCCTCGGCGGCGACGGGACGGACGCCGATCCCCAGCTTGGTCTTGATCTTGGAGTCGATCTCGTCGGCCAGGTCCGGGTTGTCCTTGAGGAACTGTCGGGCGTTCTCCTTGCCCTGCCCCATCTGGTCGCCCTCGTAGGTGTACCAGGCTCCGGACTTGCGCACGAAGCCGTGCTCCACGCCCATGTCGATCAGGCCGCCCTCACGGGAGATGCCCTGGCCGTAGAGGATGTCGAACTCGGCCTGCTTGAACGGCGGGGACACCTTGTTCTTGACGATCTTGGCCCGGGTCCGGTTGCCGACCGCGTCGGTGCCGTCCTTGAGGGTCTCGATCCGGCGCACGTCGATGCGGACCGAGGCGTAGAACTTCAGCGCCTTACCACCGGTCGTGGTCTCCGGGGAGCCGAACATCACGCCGATCTTCTCGCGCAGCTGGTTGATGAAGATCGCGGTCGTGCCGGTGTTGGACAGGGCACCGGTGATCTTGCGCAGCGCCTGGGACATGAGGCGGGCCTGCAGACCGACGTGGCTGTCCCCCATCTCACCCTCGATCTCGGCACGGGGCACCAGCGCGGCGACCGAGTCGATCACGATGATGTCCAGGGCGCCCGAGCGGATCAGCATGTCCGCGATCTCCAGGGCCTGCTCACCCGTGTCGGGCTGGCTGACCAGCAGCGCGTCGGTGTCCACGCCCAGCTTCTTGGCGTACTCCGGGTCGAGGGCGTGCTCCGCGTCGATGAAGGCCGCGATCCCGCCCGCCTTCTGCGCGTTGGCCACGGCGTGCAGGGCGACCGTGGTCTTACCGCTGCTCTCCGGGCCGTAGATCTCCACCACCCGGCCGCGGGGCAGCCCGCCGACCCCGAGGGCGACGTCGAGCGCGATGGACCCCGTGGGGATGATCTGGATCGGCGGACGGTCGTCGTCGCCGAGGCGCATGACCGAGCCCTTGCCGTGCTGCTTCTCGATCTGGGCCATCACGGTGTCGAGCGCCCGCAGCTTGTCGCTGTTGGTCGTGCCGGCGCCGTTGCGCGGCGCCGTCTTGGTGGCTGTCGCCATGTCTGCTCCTTCGTCTGGTGGTGGGTCGCGCCTACCTTCGACCGACCTCCGGCCGCCGACCCCTCCATGAAGAGGGACATCTCGACCGTGTCTGCGTCAGACGCTAGGTGCCCCCACCGACAGACCCACCCCCACGGACCGAGACCTGTGGAGAAGGGCCACCGAGAGCGGCACCATGTGGACAACCGTAATCGAAAATCTGTACGACTGATCACCGACACGCCGCCGTCCGTGTCCGAACACGCGTTTTCTACGATGGTGACGTGAGCACCACGGCGGACCCCCGCGCCACCCCTCCGGCGCGTCGCCGCCAGCGGCGCTCCCCCGGCTGGGTGCCCAACCAGCACGGGGCCTGGGCCATGCTCGCCGCACCGCTCCTCGTGGGCGCCATCGCCTCCGGCCCCCGACCCTCCCACCTGCTGCTCGGCGCCTTCTGGTTCGCCGGCTACTTCGCCTTCTTCGCCACCACGCTGTGGCTCAAGGCCCGGCGCCGGCCGCGCTACCTGCCACCGGTGCGGGCCTACGCGATCCTGGCAGCACTCCTCGGAGTTCTCGTGCTCGTCGTGACCCCCGGCCTCCTGCGCTGGGTGCCGGCCTTCCTCATACCTCTCGGTGTCGGCGTGACCGCCTCGGCCACCCGGCACGAGCGCGCGCTCCTCAGCGGCCTGGCCACCACGGTGGGCTCGTGCCTGATGACGCTGGTCGCCTACGACCTCGGTGGCGGCACCGACTGGACCCACGCCGCCCAGCTCACCGCGGTGCTGGCGGGCTACTTCGCCGGGACGGTCTTCTACGTCAAGAGCGCGATCCGGGAGCGGGGGAACCGGACCTTCCTGCTGGTCTCGGTGGCCTTCCACCTCGCCCTCGCGGTCCTGGCGCCGGTGCTGCTCCCTTCCCCGGACGGCTGGATCCTCGGCCTGGTCGGCCTCGCGCTGACCGCCCGGGCGGCGGTGATCCCGCCCCTGGGCTGGAGCCCTGCCCGCCTCGGGATCGGCGAGATCCTGGCCATCGTCGTGGTCTCCGTCGTGGCGCTCCTGACCCTCTGAGGGCCGCTCACCCGCACGGCAGCCCTACACTGTCCGGCAAGCACCCTCCGGGAGGACACCGCCGTCGACCCGAGCCACCGACCCTTCGGGGTCAGACCCACAGGAAGCACCCATGGCTCTGCTCGTGATGAAGTTCGGCGGGTCGTCCGTCTCGGACGCCGCCGCGATGCGCCGCGTCGCCCAGCGCGTGGTGGCGACCCAGCGCGCCGGCAACAAGGTCGCCGTCGTGGTCTCCGCCATGGGCGACACCACCGACGACCTGCTCGACACCGCCGAGGAGGTCAGCCCCGGCCCCAAGCCCGCCCGTGAGATGGACATGCTCCTGTCCGCCGGCGAGCGCATCTCCATGGCGCTGCTGGCGATGGCGATCCACGAGCTGGGCGTGCCTGCCAAGAGCTTCACCGGCGCCCAGGCCGGCATGCGCACCGACGCCGAGCACGGCCGCGCGCGGCTGCTGGACGTGCAGCCCGGCCGCGTTCGCGCCACCCTCGACGAGGGCGGCGTGGCGATCGTGGCCGGCTTCCAGGGGATCTCGACCGACGACGACATCACCACCCTGGGACGCGGCGGCTCCGACACGACCGCCGTCGCGCTCGCGGCGGCCCTCGACGCCGACGTCTGCGAGATCTACACCGACGTCGACGGCCTCTACACCGCCGACCCCCGCATCGTCCCCAGCGCCCGCCGCGTCACCCGCATCACCATCGAGGAGACCCTCGAGATGGCGGCCCACGGCGCCAAGATCCTGCACCTGCGCGCGGTCGAGTACGCCCGCCGCTTCACCGTCCCGCTCCACGTCCGCAGCAGCTTCTCCGACAAGGAGGGCACCTGGATCCTGGTCGGCAGACCCCTCACGGAGGACACCATGGAAGAGCCCATCATCTCCGGCATCGCCCACGACAGCTCGCTGGGCAAGATCACCGCGGTCGGCATCCCCGACCGTCCTGGCGCGGCCGCCAGCGTCGTCGGCGCGGTGGCCCGGGCCGGCGTCTCGATCGACATGATCGTCCAGAACGTCTCGACCTCCGACGCGCACACCTCCGACCTGTCCTTCACCCTGCCGGAGACCGACGGCGCGACCGCCGTGGCTGCGGTGCGGGCCCTCCAGGCCGAGATGGGCTTCGCCGACGTGCTCTACACCAGCCACGTGGGCAAGCTCTCGCTCGTCGGTGCGGGCATGCGCTCCAACCCCTCGGTCGCCTCGAAGCTCTTCGCGGCCCTGGCGGACGCAGGGGTCAACATCGAGATGATCAGCACCTCCGAGATCCGTATCTCGGTGATCTGCGACCAGTCCGACCTCGAGGACGCCGTGCGCGCCGTGCACACCGCCTTCGAGCTCGACGCCGAGGAAGCGGCCGTGGTCTACGGCGGGACGGGGCGCTGACATGACCACTCCCCAGCCCCGCACCCACCTGCACGTCGCCCTGGTCGGCGCCACCGGCCAGGTCGGCTCGGTCATGCGCCGTCTCCTGTCCGAGCGCGCCTTCCCCGTCGCCTCGGTGCGCTACCTGGCCTCCTCCCGCTCCGCCGGCACCGAGCTCCCGTGGGACGGCTCGGCCAACGGCATCGACGGGTATGAGGCAGCTCGCCAGATCCTCGTCGAGGACGTGGCGACGGCGGACCTCACCGGCATCGACGTGGCCCTCTTCTCTGCGGGCGCGACCGCGTCGCGCGCCCACGCCGAGCGCTTCGCCGAGGCCGGCATCGTCGTCATCGACAACTCTTCGGCCTGGCGCAACGACGCCTCGATCCCGCTGGTCGTCAGCGAGGTCAACCCCGACGACCTGGAGCTGGCCCTCGGCGAGGGCGGGACCCGCATCGTGGCCAACCCCAACTGCACGACGATGGCCGCGATGCCGGTCCTGCGTCCCTTGCACGAGGAGGCCGGTCTGGAGCGGCTCCGCGTGGCGACCTACCAGGCCGTCTCCGGCTCCGGCCTCGCCGGCGTCAGCGAGCTCGGCGGCCAGGTCCGTGCGGGCGTGGCCTCCAGCACCCCGATCGAGGACCTCACCCACGACGGCGGCGCGGTGCAGCTGCCCGAGCCCGCCACCTACGTCGCCCCGATCGCGTTCAACGTGGTCCCGGTGGCCGGTGACGTGGTCGAGGACAGCGAGACCTCCGAGGAGGTCAAGCTGCGCAACGAGTCCCGCAAGATCCTCGGCATCCCCGAGCTGCTCGTCTCCGGCACCTGCGTGCGCGTGCCGGTGTTCTCCGGCCACAGCCTGGCGATCCACGCGGAGTTCGGCTCCCCGATCACGCCGGAGCGGGCGACCGAGCTGCTCGCCGGCGCTCCCGGCGTCCAGGTCGTCGACGTCCCCACGCCGCTGACCGCGGCCGGCAGGGACGCCTCCTTCGTGGGGCGCATCCGCACCGACCAGTCCGTCCCGGACGGTCGCGGGCTCGTGCTCTTCGTCTCCAACGACAACCTGCGCAAGGGTGCCGCCCTCAACGCGGTGCAGATCGCAGAGGTCCTGCTGGAGCGCGGCCTGGTCTGAGCGCCGCACCTGTCATGCGAGTCCTGTCATGCGAATGCGGTCCTGCGGTTTTCGTGTCATAGCGCGAAAACCGCAGGACCGCAGGTGCAGGACCGCAGGTGCGCAGGACCGGGGATGCACGACACATCCTCAGGCCTGGGGCGACGGCCAGGCCGGCTGGATCGCCGCTAGATCGCCGACTCAATCGTCTGGTCGATCGTCTGGTCGATCGTCGGGTCCGCCAGGCGCGTCGGTTGCGAGGGTCAGCCGTTGCGGTAGTCCAGCGCCCCCGGACCGGACTGGTCCTGGGCGGGCTGCTGCGGGGCCGAGGGGGCCGTGGGGGCCTGCGGGGTCGTCCCGGCAGCGCCACCGGGAGCAGCAGCGCCGCCGCCCAGGGCACCACGGATCTGCTCGATCATCGCCTGCTCCTCCGGCGCCACGCCGTCGGAGGCGTTGGCCACGCGGTCGGCGGCGGCGAGGATCACGTCGCGGTAGCCGGCAGCCTGCTGGGGCGCCTTGGCCTGCAGGACCTGCATCGACTGCCCCAGCTCGGACAGGACCGTCTGCTGGACCTCTTCGCGGCTGCCGGTCGGCGGGGTCGGCAAGCCCCCCTCGCGCAGGAGCTCCTGGACCCCGGCCGGGGCCTCCTGGAAGGCCTTGGAGCCGGCCATCGACTCCTTGAACATCGCGAAGAAACCAGGGTCGGCCTGGGAGACCAGGGCGATGGCCCCGAAGGCGGAGCGGCGGACCATGTCCTGCTCGTCGTCGGTCAGTGCTACGGCGTTCGTATTCTCGGTCATGGCCCCGAGTCTTGCGCGGCTCCGGAGGTCTGTCATCCGGAAGATGGCCCGGGCGAGCCGGCCCCGGGGCCCTCGATCAGGCTGCGTGCCCGTTCCACGCCCGGCCCGTCCAGGTGGTCCAGGGCGGCGCTCCGCCGGGTGAGCGCGAGCAGGATCGCCATGACCGGCCCCTCGACCAACGGACCCTCCCCGTGCTCCCACCCGGCATCGACCGCCCGCAGCCGCACCGCGGCCAGCCGATCGGTCACGGGCATCCGGAAGCGCGCCGGCAGCCCGAGCACGAGGTCGGCCGTGCGGGCGGCGACCTCCGGGTCCGCCTCGAGCCCCCGTCCCAGGGCCAGCGAGATGTCGTGGTGGTGGACGAGGACGTCGATGAGCATGTTCTCGTCGGTGGTCCCGATCGGGTGACGGTGGTGGCCCACCAGACCGGCGACCTCCTCCACGAGCTGCTCGGGGGTGCGGGCGGCGGCCCAGCGCCGGGCCAGCGCGCTCGTCGCCCGTTCGATGTCGCCACGGGCCCTCACGACCTCGGTCAGGGTGGAGGGCAGGCTCGACGGGCGAGCGGCGTCACGGTGCCAGACGAGGTGACCCGCGACGTCCTTGACGGTTCCAGCCGGAGCACAAGGAAGGCCGGTCCCAGTCCCGCGGCCCCAGTGACGCGAGCAGGTCCGCCGTGCGCCGCCTCTGGGCGTCCGCCGCGTCCCAGAGCTGGTCGGTGGTGAGCCTCGGCGTCGTGGTCATCGCGTCCTCCTGGCGCTGGTCGATGACCGGACACTACAACCGTAGTGCCACGCGCACAAGACCCCGCCGCTCAGGCCCGGGCGACGGACCCGGGCTCAGTGACGCTTCTTCGGCTCCGGCAGGTGATGCTGCTCCGGGGGCACCTCGAGCTCCAGCACGATCGCCTCCCACACCCGCCGCACCGGCTCCCCCTCCTCGATCGCCGCGGCCGCGGTGCGGTTGTCGAGCTGACCCAGCACGTGCGAGTCGGCGACGATCGCCGCATACCCGCGCCCGAAGGCCCGCTCCATCAAGGTCCAGAACTCGCTCAGCCGCACCGCGCCACCCTAGCCGTCGCGAGGTCAGCCGCCACCGAGCAGGGCCACGATGAGCAGCATCGCCGGCATCGCCAGGAGCGTGGTGGCGAAGACGCCGTCGCGCGCGAGCGACTCGGCGCGGCCGTAGGCCACCGCCAGGATGAAGACATTCTGCGCCGTCGGGAGCGCGGACATGACGATCGCGGCCAGCACCTCGGTGGCCCCCAGGCCCAGGACCGGTCCGGCCACGAGCCCGGCCACCAGCGGCATCAGCCCCAGCTTGAGCAGGACGATGACGCCCAGCTCGGCCAGGTTGTCCTTGCCGCGGGGCATCGGCGAGAGGCGCAGCGAGATCCCGAAGGCCAGCAGCATCCCCGGGATCGCCAGGCCACCGATGAGCTCCAGCGGGGCCCGGACCATCGACGGCAGGGTGACACCCGTCAGGGCGACCACGAGCCCGGCGACCGAGCCGATGGTCAGCGGGTTGGTGAACGGCGAGCGCAGGAGGCGACGCACGGACACCCGGCCGCTGCCGCTGGCGTCCAGGGCCGCGAGCCAGGACGGCTGCAGGACCAGCAGCTGCATGAGGATCACCGGCGCGGCCCACTGCGGGTCGCCGAGGACGTAGATCGCGATGGGCAGACCCAGGTTGTTGGAGTTGACGTAGCTGACCGTCATGCCGCCCATGACCGAGTGGGTCACGCCTCGGCGCAGCACGAGACGGGCGAAGGCCAGGTATGCGGCTGCCGTCACCACCACCGCGCTCACCGTCGCGACGAGGAAGCCGGAGAAGAGGACCCGGACCTCGGAGTCGGCCACGACGAGGAAGAGCAGCGCGGGAGAGCCGACCCAGAAGGTCAGCCGGGCCATCACCTGCTGCTCGGCGCGACCGAAGAGACCGGAGTGCGCGAGCAGCCACCCGACCAGGACCACCGCCCCGATCAGCCAGAAACCTTGCAGCACGGCGACCACGGAAGTTCATTATCCGCGCCCCGCCCGGCCCTGCGGCGATGAGGGTCGACACCCCCGTCGCTGCTAATCTGCGCGGATGAGCAACCCCCGGGGGGCCACGACCGACAGCCCCGACCACGAGGACGAGTACCTCACCGGCGACGGTGGCGTCACGGCCGAGCTGGTGGACCGCCGACCGGTGGTCCCGCGCACGGTGCACAACCTCTACGAGACCCGTCCCGGGCTCAACCCCACGGAGGCGATCCGGACCTTCCTGGAGTCGGTCAACCTCCAGGAGCGCCACGGCCACCTGCGCGTCGTGGACGACCTCGTCGGGCTGCAGCGCCGCGTCGGGGACCGGATCGAGCGCTACAAGGACAAGCTGCTCAACGCCGAGACCAAGAGCGGGACGACCGAGTCGGCCAAGTTCGGGATCGGCCACTTCGACGGCGAGCGCGCCGTGGTCTACGTCGTGGACTGGTCCTTCTTCGCCGGGTCGCTCGGCGAGGTGGCCGGGGAGAAGTTCGTCCAGGCCGCCGAGCTGGCCGAGCGCGAGAAGCTGCCGCTGATCAGCATGGGCGCCTCCTCGGGGGTCCGCCAGCACGAGAACGTGCTGGGCCTGATCCAGATGCAGCGCATGGCGGCCGCGGCCAACAAGTTCCAGCACACCACCAACCGGCCCTACATCTCGGTGCTCGCCGGGCAGGTCTGGGGCGGGATGTCGGCCAGCGCCGTCCCGGTCGCCGACCTCGTCGTGGCGCTGGAGGGCACCGACTACGGCTTCGCCGGACGCCGGGTCATCGAGACCTTCGAGGGCAAGCCGGTCCCCCGCGGCATGCAGAGCGCCGAGGCCAACTACCTGGACCGCAACGTCGACGTCCTGCTCAAGGACGTGCCCGAGCTGATCCACTACATCGGTCGTCTGCTGGCCTCCGGGCGCTCGGGCAAGAAGCTGCGCGTCGGCCGGCCCCGCGGCGACGTCCACGCCACCTCACGGCAGATGATCGCCGGTCCCGAGGGCTTCTCCGCAGCCCTGTGGGACCACCAGGTGGCCGAGGAGTCGGTCGACCTGCCCCGCGACCGTCGGGACCGCGGCATCGAGGTGCTCCGCGACGCCCTGATGGCGCGCTACAACGAGATCGCCGCGGGCGCGTCCCGGCTCGACTCGGAGTTCCTCATCCAGTCGGTCTTCGACAGCGCGGTGCCGCTCTACAACCACGTGCGCTTCGAGGACGAGAAGCGTTATCCCAACATCATCGCCGCCCTGGCCAGCCTGGACGGCCAGTCCTTCATGGTGATCGGCGACCAGCCCTCCTACACCATCTCCGGGGGCTACGTGGGCAAGCGCCCACCCAACCCCAGCCCGGAGGACTTCGAGTTCGCCGTGCGGATGATGGAGGCGGCCGAGCGTTGGGAGATCCCCATCGTCTTCCTCACCGACACCCTCGGCGCGCTGCCCACGATGGCGGCCGAGCGCCGGGGCCAGTCCCGCGCGATCGCGCAGAGCATCAAGAAGTCCGCCTCCCATCCCTACCCCACCGTGTCTGTGATCACCGGAGCGATGGGCAGCGGCGGAGGCCTGGCGACGACGCCCTTCGGCCGCGAGACGGTCATGCTCGACAGCGCCCTGGGCTTCGTGTCCGAGCCCCGCTCGACGGCGACGATCCTCTACAACGAGGCCAACCCCACCGTGGACCAGGTCGCGATGACGCTGGAGACGATGAAGGCCTCGGCCGACGACCTGCGGGCCCAGGGCCTGGTCGACACGATCGTGCACGACGGGGACCACCCCTGGGCCACGGCCCACGAGCTGCGGATGGCCATCGTCGACGGCTACAACAAGCAGCACGGTCTCACGCCGCGCCGCCTGCGGCAGAAGGCCGACGAGCGGCTGCGTCCCCGCACGCTGGGACGCCTGGCCACCGACCGTCCGGCCCTGGCCAGCGAGCTGGAGCCGGCGCTCGAGCAGACCTCCGAGGAGACCGTCGCCGAGCAGCCCGTCGACGAGCGGACCACCGACGGGCAGCCCACCCGGGAGCAGTCCATCACGGACAGCCCGGGCGGGGAGCCGACCCGCTGAGCCTGCCAGGTCCCTACTTCCCGGCCTGCTCCTCGATGACGGCGGCGGCGATGCTTCCCACCTCGGGTGCGAAGGCGTAGACCTTCCCCGGCATCGTCCTGCGAGACCCACCAGCGGCCGCGCAGGTGGGTCGCCCGCCCCTCCTGCCCCTCGGGCCACCAGTCGGCGGTGAGCACGGCTTCGGTATGCAGCTCCGCCGCGTAGTCCTTCACGCTCGCCTCGTCGGCGGCCTGGAAGCGCGGCTCCCGGGCGAGGCCCGCCTCGACCTCCTCCCGGTCCGGCGCGCCCGGCCGCGCCATCTCGGCGCACGTCGAAGGCAGGTCGCCCGGAAGCATCAGGGTGAAGATCCGCTCGTCGCCCGTGGTGCGCTGCACCTCCTTGATCTCGGTGGCCCCGTCCGGCACCCAGGCCGGCAGGATCTGGCGGGCCGATCCCTGGCCGAGGTCGTCGAACTCGTAGCTCTCTTGTCGTAGGTGTCCGACCCGGGCAGGGAAACGTCCTCGCAGGCGGTGGTCGTGGCTACCGCGCCCACGAGGGCGGTCAGCAGCAGGAGACGTCGGACGGTGCGCGTGGAATCACTCATGCCTACGACCGTAGGAAGCCCCACCCGCCCCGGTCGTCGACCCACGGCATGGCCCTGGCCGCGCCGGCTGCGACCTCGGCATGAGTCCCCGCGGGCTCCTCCTACGACCGGGCGCCCGGGCACGAGAGCTCCGGTCAGCTGGTCCAGGCGCGCCAGAGCGCGGCGTACTCCCCGTCGGCGTCCATCAGCTCGGCATGGCTGCCCAGCTCGACGATGCGCCCGTCCTGCACGACCGCGATCCGGTCGGCGTCGTGGGCGGTGTGCAGACGGTGGGCGATGGCCACCACGGTGCGCCCGGTCAGGAGCGCGTTCATGGAGCCCTCAAGGTGACGGGCGGTCCGCGGGTCGATCAGCGAGGTCGCCTCGTCCAGCACCAGGGTGTGCGGGTCCGCCAGGATGAGCCGGGCCAGGGCGATCTGCTGGGCCTGGGCGGGCGTGAGCGCGTGGTGCCCGGAGCCGAGCACGGTCTCCAGACCGCGAGGCAGGCCCCGCACCCAGGCGTCGGCCCCCACGGTGGCGAGGGCACGCCATACCCCCTCCTCCCCGGAGCCCTCACGCGCGAGCTCGACGTTGTCACTCACGCTGCCCCGGAAGACGTGGTGCTCCTGGGTGACGAGCGCGACCTCGCGGCGCAGCACCTCCAGCGGCAGGTCGACCAGTTCGACGCCCCCCACCGTGACCGAGCCCTCGCGAGGACCGTGGATGCCGGAGAGCAGCCGGCCCAGCGTGGACTTGCCCGAGCCTGACGGGCCGACGATCGCGAGGCGTTCGCCGGGCACCAGGGCGAGGTCGATCCCGTGGAGGACGTCGGTGCCCTCCCGGTAGGCATAGCGCAGGTCACGACCCACGAGCCGGTCGCCCTGCGGCAGGTCCTCGCCGGGGGTGCGGTCGGGCGGGACCTCGCTGATGCCGAGCAGACGGGTGGTCGAGGCGATGCCGACCTGGAGCCGGTCGATGGTGCCCACGAGCCGGTCGAAGGGGCCGTAGAAGGTCTCGATGTAGAGCATCGCCGCGGTGAGCTGGCCGAGGGTCACCAGGCCGCGCGTGTAGAGCACGGCCCCCAGGGCCAGGGTGATCACCCGGGGCATCGAGAAGGCCATGTCCATGGCGGCGAACAGGATGTTGCGCAGGAAGAGCCCGTAGCGCTCGGCCTGCGCCGAGACCTCGATGTCGTCCACCGCGCTCTGCCGCCGGGCCGGCTGCAGACCGAAGGCCTCGACGGTGCGGGCCCCCTCCACGGTCTCGGTGAGGGTCGTGTTGATCTGGCTGTAGGTCGCGCCCTCGAGCAGATAGGCCGCCGGCGCGTCGCGCAGGTAGCGACGGATCTGCCAGCTCGACAGGGAGGCCGTGACCAGCGTGGGGATGGTCAGCGCCCAGGAGTTGAGGACCATCGCCACGACCGTCAGCACCACGGTGGTGGAGGCGATGATGAACTGCGGCAGCGCCCAGCGCACCGCCCCGCTCATCGACCCGACGTCCCTGGTCACGCGGGTGACCAGGTCTCCGGTGCTGGCGGCCTCGACGGTGCCCAGCGGCAGGCGCAGGACCGCGCGGATGGTGTCCTCGCGCGCCTCGGCCAGCACCCCCTGGCCGAGGATGGCCGCGAGCCACTTGGCCAGGAAGGTCAGCACGGCTCCGGCGACGAGCACGGCCGTGACGAGCAGCACGAAGCGTGACACGGTGCCCTGCCCTGGAGCGCCGTCGGCCTCGACGATGGTGTCCACGAGGCGGCCGAGCAGCATGGGCACCGCCAGGGCGGCGCCGGCGGCGAGCGCGTTGGCGAGGGTGACGACCAGGACCAGTCCGCCCCGGCGACGCAGAAGGCCCCGCAGGTAGGCGACCACGGTCGAGGTCGCGGCCACCGGCAGACCGCGCTCGGGGTCGAGCGCGGTGCCGAGGTGCTCCTGGGCACGGACCCGGCGCAGGGCGTGGCGCTCCCACAGGAGCCGGTGGCGTCGGCGCAGGCCGACGCTGCCCGCGGCGGGCGGGCGCAGCTCGTCCGGGATCACCGGTGGGCCGTCGCCCGCCGCCCGCCAGGTGCGGGAGGACTCCTCGGCGATGCCATGGTCGAGGGCGCTCATGTCCGCACCTCCTCGGTCTCGGGTCGGTTCTCGGAGGGCTGCTCGTCGGCGGGGCCCTGGGACTGTCGGGGTCCGGCAGCGTCCTCGGAAGGCTGCTCGTCCTGCTGGCCGCGCAGCACGGTGGAGCGGTAGCCGCTGTGACCGGCCACCAGCTCGTCGTGGGTGCCGGTGGCGACCACGCGGCCACCCTCGAGGAGGGCGACCTCGTCGGCGTGGTGGAGCAGGAGCGGCGAGGCGGTCATCACCACGGTGGTCCGGCCCCGGCGCAGGCCCGGGAGCCGGTCGGCGATCCGTGCCTCGGTGTGCGCGTCGACCGCCGACGTCGGCTCGACCAGCACCAGCACCGGCGGGTCGGCCGCCAGCGCGCGGGTCAGGACGAGCCGTTGACGCTGGCCGCCGGAGAGGCCACGGCCACGCTCGTCGAGCACGCCCTGCCAGCCGCCGGGCAGGATCTCGAAGACGTCCTCGGCCGCCGCCGCGTGCAGCGCGGCCTCGGCCTGCTCCCGGGTCAGCCGTCCGTGCGGGTCGACCGCGTCCTGCAGGGTCCCGGCGAAGACGTGCGCGCCGGTGTCGCTGACCAGCACCAGCTCACGCGTCTGCTCCAGCGGCAGGTCGGCCAGGTCGGTGCCCGCCAACGTCACGCCCCAGGCCCCCTCGGCGCGGACCCGGTCACGGGCCGCCAGCTCGGCTCGGGCCGCCGCGCGCTCCTTGATCCGGCGCCGCTCCTCACGGCCGGTCGGCTCGTCGTCGTCGTCCTCGTCCGGCGCCGAGGACTCGTCGCCGGGCAGGTAGCGACCGAGGCGGTCCGCCAGCGCCGCGCTGTCGTCAGGGGTGGCGCTGACCACCATCGTCAGCAGCCCGGGTCGCACGCGCAGCCCGGACGCCTCGTCGACGAGCTCGCCGGCGGCCAGGGCGGCCAGCTGGTCTCTGCCCAGCGGCACACGCTCCGGCCACGGGCGCGGGGTGCCGAAGGTGCCGATCGTCTTGCGCGCCGAGACGAAGGAGCGCGTGATCTGCTGGGCCGACTCGAAGACCACGCGGATCGGCTGGACCAGGAAGAGGGCGTAGCCCAGGAAGGTGACCAGCTCACCGATCTGCAGGTCGCCGTCGCGGACCTGCTGCACACCCATGGCCATCAGGGCGACCACGAAGAGTCCGGAGAGCAGCACCCCGACCGCCTCGACGAAGGCCGCCCACGCGCCGGCGCGGACGCCCGCGTGACGGACCCGCTGGCTCTGCCCGGCGTAGTTGTCGCCGAAGATCCGCTCCCCACCGATGCCGCGCAGGATGCGCAGGCCGGCCACGATGTCGGTGGCCATGGAGGTCAGGTCGGAGTCGCGCGAGCGCTCCCTGGTCTGGGCGGCCGAGAGAGGACGCAGCAGCACCGAGGACACGACCACCAGCAGCGGCGCCACGAGGAGCACGACGAGGCCGAGCGGCACCGAGATCTGGAGCACGATGACCGCGACCACCACGTAGGCCACGACGTTGCCGATGAAGTGGGAGACGATCTCCAGGAAGATGCCGAACTGGTCCCCGTCGCTGCCGTTGACGCTGAGCACCTCGCCGGTCGGCACGCGCCGTCGCAGCACGTGGCCGAGGTGGACGCTCTTGTGCGTCACCAGCCTGGTCTGACCGTAGGCGGCGATGAGCCAGGAGCGCACGATCACGGTGTGGTAGACGACCCCCGAGGCAGCCCCCACCACGGTGATCGCCAGGAGGACCAGGCACCACAGCAGGATGCGGGATCCATCGCCGGGGACGATGCCCTCGTCGATGGCGCGACCGAGCACCCACGGCGTCAAGGTCGTCGGCAGGAGCCAGAGCAGGCTCAGCAGGCAGCCGACCACCACCAGGTCCGGCTGCTGGCGGACGAGCCACCACAGGAAACGCCCCGGGCCCCGGGTGTCGGGCACGCCTGACGGGCCTGGGCGCCGATCCTCCTCGTGGGAGGTGCCGGTCCAGGCCGTGACGTGGGGTGGGAAGTCGCGCATGCCGTGGAGAAGACTACGGTCCGGCACCGACATGGCCCAACGGCTTTTCGGACCGGGCTCCAGGTCTGGCACCGCGGCCCCGCCGGGGATGAGAGGATGGACCGGAAGCACCCGCACCGTGGAGGAGAATCGTGAGCTCTCAGCAGGACCTGGCCTGGTGGCAGAAGCTGCTCGTCGCCCTGAAGCTGTGGCGCCCGACCTACATCACCAAGCATCACCACGTGCGTGACGAGGTCGCCCCGACGCCCCCGCCGGTGACCGGTGCCTACGGCAACCGGGTCGACTCCACGACCCGCCGCCGCCTGGTCCCCCAGTCCGGCGACCGCGCCTGACCCAGCCTCACCGCCGACCGCGCTCCTGCACAGGCCGTCCCACCCCTGTCCGCGGTGGCCGACCCTCCTGCGGGGGCGCGTTGTCGGTGCCTGGTGAGACAGTGGCCCAGTGACCTCGCCGGAGCCCACGGTCCTGGACCGCTTTTCCCCCGCCACGCGGGCGTGGTTCGACGCGTCCTTCCCCGGCCCGACCGCCGCCCAGCTGGGAGCCTGGGAGGCCATCAGCCGGGGTGACCACACGCTCGTCGTGGCCCCCACCGGCTCCGGCAAGACCCTCTCGGCCTTCCTGTGGGCCATCGACCGCATCGTCGCCGAGCCCCGTCCCGCCACGCCGTCCTCGGCCAGGCCGTCCTCCGCCCCGTCCTCTGCCCCGCCGCCCTCGGCCACGTCCGCGCGCTGCCGCGTCCTGTACGTCTCCCCGCTGAAGGCCCTCGCGGTCGACGTCGAGCGCAACCTGCGCTCCCCGCTGGTGGGCATCGGTCATGCCGCCACCAGGCTCGGGCTCCCGTCGCCCACCGTCTCCGTCGCCGTCCGGTCCGGGGACACCCCGGCCGCCGAACGCCGCGCGTTCGCCAAGGACGGCGCGGAGATCCTCATCACCACCCCGGAGTCGCTCTTCCTCCTGCTCACCTCCCAGGCCCGCAGCGCCCTCGGCGGGGTGGAGTCGGTGATCATCGACGAGGTGCACGCCGTCGCCGGCACCAAGCGGGGCGCCCACCTCGCGGTCACCCTGGACCGGCTGGACGCGCTCCTGGAGCGCCCGGCCCAGCGGATCGGCCTGTCCGCCACGGTCCGGCCCGTGGAGGAGGTGGCGCGCTACCTCGCCGGGGGCAGGCCGGTCAGCACCGTCCAGCCACCGTCCACCAAGCGGTGGGACCTCGAGGTCGTCGTTCCCGTCCCCGACATGGCCGACCCGGGCGCCACCGAGCGGCCCGACGTCGAGGGCGCCTCCCCCGCCCTACGCTCCGGCCCCGGCAGCACCGCTGGCCCCGCCGCTTCTCCGGACCCAGGCGGCCACGCCGACCCCGGCGGTCACGCCGACCCCGGCGGCCAGGCTCCCGTCGACGACTGGATGGTCGGCCCGGGCCCCGTCCTGCCGGACCTCGACGGTGATGGCGGCAGCAGCGGCAGCAGCGGCAGCAGCGGCGACGCGTGGGCGCCGGCCCCCGACCCCGAGGAACGAGCCTCCATCTGGCCGCACATCGAGCGCCGCATCGCCGACCTGGTCTCGAGCCACACCTCGACGCTGGTCTTCACCAACTCCCGGCGCGTGGCCGAGCGCTTCACCTCCCGCCTCAACGAGGAGTGGGACGAGCGGCAGAGCGACCACGGGGAGGGAGCACCGCATACCGGAGGAAGAGCGCCGGCCCAGGTGATGGCGCAGTCGGGCGCCGGCGGCGCGGCGCCACCGGTCCTCGCCCGGGCCCACCACGGCTCGGTGAGCAAGGAGCAGCGCGCGGTCATCGAGGACGCCCTCAAGACCGGGCAGCTGCCGGCGGTGGTCGCGACCAGCAGCCTCGAGCTCGGCATCGACATGGGGGCGGTCGACCTCGTCGCGCAGGTCGCCAGCCCGCCCAGCGTGGCCTCCGGGCTGCAGCGCGTCGGGCGCGCGGGGCACCAGGTGGGCGCGACCAGCCACGGGGTCTTCTTCCCGACCCACCGCGCCGACCTCGTGCAGACGGCCGTGGTCGTCGAGCGGATGCGGGCCGGGATGATCGAGCAGCTCTCGGTGCTGTCCAACCCCCTCGACGTCCTCGCCCAGCAGGTCGTGGCGATGGTCTCGATGGACGACTGGCCGGTCGCCGACCTCTTCGACCTGGTCCGTCGCTCGGCCTCCTACGCCGCGCTGTCGCGTCCCGTCTTCGAGGCGGTCCTGGACATGCTGGCCGGGCGCTATCCCGGCGAGGACTTCGCCGATCTGCGGCCCCGGATCGTGTGGGACCGCGTCACCGACACCCTCTCGGCGCGGCGCGGGGCGCAGCTGCTCGCGGTCACCTCCGGGGGGACGATCCCCGACCGCGGCCTCTACGCCGTCATGCTCGCCACCGGGGACGGACCCGGTCGACGGGTGGGCGAGCTGGACGAGGAGATGGTCTACGAGTCCCGGGTCGGCGACGTCTTCACCCTCGGGACGACCAGCTGGCGGATCGAGGACATCACCCACGACCAGGTGCTGGTGACGCCTGCCCCGGGACAGATCGGACGTCTCCCCTTCTGGAAGGGCGAGTCCCAGGGGCGGCCGGCCGAGCTCGGGGCGGCGGTGGGTGCCTTCGTGCGCGAGATCGGGGGTATGCAGCACGCCTCCGCCCACTTCGTGCTCACCTCCCCCGAGCGGGGCCTGGACGGATGGGCGGCCGACAACCTCATCACCTATCTCGCCGACCAGCGCGAGGCCACCGGCCACCTCCCCGACGACCGGACGATCGTCGTCGAGCGCTTCCGCGACGAGATCGGCGACTGGCGGGTAGTGGTCCACTCCCCCTGGGGCACACCGGTTCACGCGCCGTGGGCGCTGTGCCTGGCCGCGCGCCTGCGGGAGCGCTACGGCACCGACGTGCAGGCGCTGGCGGCCGACGACGGCATCGTGCTGCGGCTGCCCGACCTCGGCGGCTGGGACGACGAGACGGGCGCGGGCGCCGGCTCGAGGGAAGCCTCCCTCGACGCCGAGATCGCCGAGCTGCTCACCCTCGACCCCGACGAGGTCGCCGACCTGGTGACCCAGGAGATCGGCGGCTCGGCGCTGTTCGCCTCCCGCTTCCGCGAGTGCGCGGCCCGGGCCCTCCTGCTGCCACGCCGCAACCCCGGCAAACGGCAGCCGCTGTGGCAGCAGCGGCAGCGCTCGGCCCAGCTGCTCGAGGTCGCCAGCCGTTACCCGACCTTCCCGATCGTCCTGGAGGCGGTGCGCGAGTGCGTCCAGGACGTCTACGACGTCGAGGCCCTGCGCCGGCTGATGCAGGAGGTGGCCAGGCGGAAGGTGCGGGTCGTCTCGGTGACCGGCGCGACGCCCTCGCCCTTCGCCAGGTCGCTGCTGATGGGCTACATCGCCCAGTTTCTCTACGAGGGCGACTCCCCGCTGGCCGAGCGGCGGGCGGCTGCCCTGTCCCTGGACCCCTCCCTGCTCGCCGAGCTGCTGGGACGCGGCGAAGGGGCGGCCCTGCGCGACCTGCTCGATCCCGTCGTGGTCGCCCAGACCTACGCCGAGCTGCAACGCCTCACCCCGGAGCGTGGCGCCCGGGACGCCGAGGACGTCGTGGACCTGCTGCGGGTGCTGGGCCCCCTGTCCACCCCGGAGGTCATCGAGCGCGCCCGGGAGGAGGCGCGCGACCGGGTCGAGACCTGGCTGACCGGCCTGGTCGACGCCCGCCGCGTCATCGAGGTGCGGATCGCGGGGGAGGACCGGTGGGCCGACGCGCAGGACGCGGCACGACTGCGGGACGCTCTCGGGGTGGCGATGCCCGTCGGGGTGCCGGCCGCTTTCCTCGAGGGCGTCGAGGATCCGCTCGGCGACCTGGTCACGCGCTACGCCCGCACCCACACCCCGTTCCCCCTGGAGGACCTCGCCACGCGGCTGGGCCTGGGCCCGGCCGTCGTCCGGGACGCCGTCGCACGGCAGGTGTCCTCCGGTCGGCTCGTGCAGGGCGCCCTCGCACCTGAGGGCACGGGCAGCGACGACGTCTGCGACGCCGAGGTCCTTCGGCTGCTGCGCCGCCGGTCCTTGGCTTCGCTGCGGCAGGAGGTCGAGCCGGTCCCGCAGTCGACCTACGCGCGCTTCCTGCCGCGCTGGCAGTCGGTCGGGGAGCTGCGCGGGCCCGACGGCGTCCTGCGCGCGGTGGAGCAGCTGGCCGGGGCACGCATGCCGGCCTCGGCGGTCGAGTCGCTGATCCTGCCGGCCCGCGTCCGCGACTACTCCCCCGCCCTCCTGGACGAGCTGATGACCGCCGGCGAGGTCCTGTGGCAGGGGCACGGGTCACTGCCCGGTGACGACGGCTGGGTCTCGCTGCACCTGGCCGACACCGCGCACCTCACGCTCGCGACGCCCCAGGACCTCGCCGCAGGGGACCTCGCCCCGGAGCTCCAGCAGCAGAGCTCCAGCGAGCCCGCCCACGACCCCGACACCGGCGAGGTCCTGGACGGGCCGGCACCTCCCGGCTCCGTCGCCGCCCAGGTGCTCGAGCTCCTCGAGCGCGTCCCCGGGGGCGCCTACTTCTTCCGAGCCGTCTCGGACGCCCTGGGGTCGACCGACGACCAGGAGCTGCTGCATACCGTGTGGGAGCTGGTGTGGTCGGGGCGCGTGAGCGCCGACACCTTCGCGCCGGTGCGGGCGCTCCTGTCGGGCGGACGCAGCGCCCACAAGGCGCGGCGGACCCCGGCCCGCTCGGCCCGGTGGGCGCGCAGCTCGGTGGCGCTCTCCGCCCGGCCCTCACGTCCCGTGATGCCGGCCAGGTCCGGGCCGCCGACCGCGGCCGGGCGCTGGTCACTGCTGCCGCCGGCGGAGACAGACCCGACGGTGCGCGCGCTGGCCACCGCCGAGACGCTGCTGGACCGCTACGGCGTGCTCACCCGCGGCTCCGTCGTCGCCGAGGGCATCGCGGGCGGCTATGCCGGTGTCTACCGTGTCCTGGCCGGCGCGGAGGAGGCGGGGCGCGTGCGACGCGGGTATGTCGTGGAGGGCCTGGGTGCGGCCCAGTTCGGCACGGCCGGGGCGATCGACAGGCTGCGGGCCCTGGACGGGGCGGCGGACGCAGGCCTGGAGGCCGCGGGGCGGGAGCCGGACGTGGTGCTGCTGGCGGCGACCGACCCGGCGAATCCCTTCGGCGCCAGCATCGCCTGGCCAGAGCGTGAGGACGAGGGGCACCGCCCTGGCCGCAAGGCCGGCGCCATGGTGGTGCTTGTCGACGGGTCGCTGCTGCTCTACCTCGAGCGTGGTGGCCGCACCGCCCTGACCTTCCCGCCCCCGGATCACCTGCTGGCAGGTGCCGCCTGGCCGTTGGTGGCCGGCGCCCTCCGCGAGGCCGTCCGCTCCGGGGCGCTGCGCGGCATCACCGTCGCCAAGATCGACGGCGCGCCCGCCCTCGGCTCAGCTGCGCCGTTGGCGGCCGCCCTGGTCGACGCCGGTTTCCACACCGCACCACAGGGGTTACGGCTCAGGACAGGGCCTGCCCGCCGCTGATCGCCGCGACCTGGCACGAGGGCGCCGACACGGTGCGGGAGTGGTCGAACGGCTCAGCTGCTCGAGGACGAGGCGGCGCTGCGCTGGTCCTTGGCCTTCATCAGGTCGATCGCGATCACCACGCCGAGGATGACCTGGCGCAGCCGCGGATCGCTGGTGTGGGCCAGGGAGACGGTGTAGCGCTGGCCGCCCAGGAGCGCGCGGCCCAGGCCTGCCCACTTCTGGGACACGGTGGCCATCGGCTCGTTGCGCACCAGGATCTGGTAGTCGTAGCCCCAGAAGTTGCCCTGCACCTCCAGCCCGTCCCCGGCGTCGGCGGGCAGGAAGGTGATGCGCTTGCGCAGGAACGAGACCTCGCGACGCAGGGTCCCCAGCAGCGCCCCCGAGGCGTCGTGGAGCTCGTAGGTGTCCCGCCCGAAGTTGACCACGTCGACCAGGCGCAGGACCGGGGCGCCGTCGAGCTCGGTGACGAGGAACTCCCGGTTGCCCATGAGCAGGCGTGATCCAAGACCACCCTGGGTGGTGATCCGTCCGACCACCTCGTTGTTCTCGAAGATCTCGAAGTCGTTCTTGAACAGGGAGGTCACCTGGTCCAGGACCAGCTCCCTCGCGTCGATGAGCCCCATGGGGCCTGTCTACCACGCGGGCCCCGTAGGGTGCCGCCATGACCGTGGGCCCGGATCCGCAGAGTGCCGAGCACGAGGTCGCGGTGGCCATCCTCGTCCGGGACGGCCGGACCTTCCTGGCGCACCGGCACCCACGGCGGGAGTGGTATCCCGACTGCTGGGACCTGGTCGGCGGCCACCTCGAGCCCGGCGAGGAGCCCCTGACCGCGCTGCGCCGCGAGTGCCGAGAAGAGATCGGCATCGAGGTGCAGGAGGCACGAGCCCTGCAGCTGCGGTCCTTCGACCCCTCGATCCGGCTGCACGCCTTCCTGGTGACCGCGTGGGACGGGGAGCCGGTCAACCTGGCCCCCCACGAGCACGACGACCTGGGCTGGTTCGGCGCCGCCGACCTGCCCGGACTCACGCTCGCCGACCCGGCCGTCCTGCCGCTGCTGCTGGGCCTCCTGGGTGGCGCGAGCGCCGGGAGCGATGTGGTCGAATAGCGCGGTGACCCGCCCCGCACCCGCTGTGCTCGCCGCGCTCAGCGCCGTGGGCGCCGCGGCCCTGTGGGGCACGACCGGCACCGCCCAGGCCCTGGGACCGGACTCCAGCGATCCAGCCTCCGTCGGCGCGGCCCGCGTGGCTCTCGGGGCGCTCGTCCTCGCACTCCTGGCCTGGCGAACCGGGGCGCTGCCGTCACGGGAGGGGAGCCACGCCCGGGGACTCCTGGCCCGGACCCCCGCGCCCGTGCTCATCGTGCTGGGCGGGCTGACCGTGGCGACTTACCAGGCCTTCTTCTTCCAGGGCGTGGCCCGGGCCGGCGTGGCGGTCGGCACCGTGGTGGCGCTCGGGGTGGCTCCCCTGGCCACCGGCCTGCTCGGACTTCTCCTCGGCGAACGGGTCACGCGGCGGTGGGCCCTGGCGACCGCGGGCGCAATCGTCGGGGTCCTGCTCCTGGTGGCCGGCTCGGCCGGGGAGGGAGGCCGTCTCGACCTGGTCGGGATTGCGGCGGCGCTGGGGGCGGGGGTGTCCTACGCGGGCTACACGATCGCCGCCCGGGCCCTGCTGGTCCAGGGCTGGGCGGGACTGCGGGTGATGGCCTGGTTCTTCACCCTGGGTGCGCTCTTCCTCGCCCCGGCCCTGGGGCTGGGTGACCTGCGCTGGTTGGCCACCACCTCCGGCGTCCTCATGGTCCTGTGGCTGGGGATCGCCGCGACCGGTCTGTCCTACGTGCTCTTCCAGCACGGTCTGGGCAGCCTGCCCGCGAGCACCGTCGCCACCCTCTCGCTCGCCGAACCGGTGACCGCGACCCTCCTCGGCGTTCTGGTCCTGCGGGAGCACCTCACGGGCCTGACCACCCTCGGCATGGCCGTGGTCGTGGCCAGCCTGTCGGTGATGGCTCTCCGGCGGCGGGCACGCCCGGTGGCTCCCGAGCCGGTCTGACAGGCCCGGTCAGGACGGCCGGAGCGTCAGGGACGCGGCACGGTGCCTCACGGCGCGTCCCACCACGGCCCCTCCAGCCCGGTCGGGTCGAGCGGCAGCCGCGGACCCTCCGGCCAGGGATCGCTGCGCAGGCGCCCGTAGGTCAGCACGTCGATCCGCTCCCCGTCGATGAGGAACTTGGCCCGCTCGAGGCCCTCCTGGACGAAGCCGGCCGCCCGTGCCACGCCGCCCGAGGCGGGGTTGTTGACCCTGTGCCCGAGCTCCAGCCGCTCCAGCCCGCCCTCGGACAGCGCGTGGTCGGCCGCGGTCGTCACCGCCGCCGCCGTCACCCCGCGGCCCCGGTGCGCGGCGTGCGTCCAGTAGTAGACCCAGCCGCTGCGGTTGTCCCTGTCCACCGCGACGCCGACGAGCCCGACGCACCGCCCGTCCACGCAGATCGCCAGGGCGCGCGAGCCGCCACCGGGAGAGGTGAGGCGCGCCACATACCTCTCCGCCTCCTCGCGCGTGCGCACCTGGCCCTGCCGCGCCATGTCTGGGGCCGAGCCGAAGGCCTCCAGCACCGCCGGGGCGTCCGCGGGACGCAGCGCGCGCACGATCGGGCGGGGGCGCTCGGCAGGCTCGGTCACGGGGCAACCCTAGGGTCTGTCCGCCGGCGCGCAAAGGGCATAACGTGGGCTCATGAGCGCCGCCGACCGCCCCATCTCCGCCCTGCCGCTGCCAGACCGTGAGGACGTGCCCGACGGGGTGCGCCGCCTGTGGGACAAGTCCCTGGAGGCCTTCGGCTTCATCCCCAACGTCTTCGTCGCGCAGGCCTACAACGCCGAGCAGTTCCAGGCGTGGTGGAACTACTTCAACCTGCTGGTCAACAAGGAGGGGCACCTGACCAACGCCGAGCGCGAGCTGCTGGCGGTCGTGGTCAGCGGCATCAACCAGTGCGTCTACTGCGCGGTGAGCCACCAGGCCGCCCTGCGCTTCTACACCGGGGACCCGATCACCGCCGACCAGGTGGGGGTCAACTGGCGCCAGGCGGACCTTCCCGAGCGGGAGGCGACCCTGGCGGCCTACGCGGAGAAGCTCACCCTCACCCCTGCTCAGGTCACCGCCGAGGATCTCGAGCCGCTGCGGGCAGTGGGCCTGGACGACCACCAGATCCTGGAGGCGGTGCAGGTCATCGGGATGTTCAACATGACCAACCGGGTCTCGACGGCCCTGGCCATGGTCCCCAACGTCGAGTACCACTCCCAGGACCGCTTCACCGACGTCGACCTCACCTCCCGGCCCTGAGGTGCCCGAGGGAGATGCCGTCTGGCTGACCGCGCAGCGGCTCCACCGCGGCCTGGCCGGTGCGGTGCTGACCGGCTCCGACCTGCGGGTCCCCGCGCTGGCGACCTCCGACCTCACCGGACGACGGACGCTCGAGGTGGTGCCGCGGGGCAAGCACCTCCTGCACCGGCTCGGGGGTGGGCTGACGCTGCACAGCCACCTGCGGATGGACGGCTCGTGGCGGGTGCGTCCGCTCGGGGCACGGTATGCGGCAGCTCGCCGGCACACGACCCGTGCCCTCCTGTGGACGGCCGAGCGGGTGGCGGTGGGTGACTCGCTCGGGATGCTCGACCTGGTCCGCACCGAGGACGAGGGTTCCGTCGTCGGGCACCTCGGCCCGGACCTGCTGGACCCCGCCTTCGACCGGGCGGCGGCGGTGGCGAACCTGCTGCGGGCCCCGGACCTGGCGGTCGCCGAGGCGCTCCTGGACCAGCGCAACCTGGCCGGGATCGGCACGATCTACGCCAGCGAGCCGCTCTTCCTGCACGGCGTCAACCCGTGGACCCCGGTGGGTGCGGTGGGGGCGGAGGCCTTGGGCGAGATCCTCGACACGACGCGCACGCTCATGGTCCGCACCTGCCGGGAGGGGCGGCTGGCGACCACCGGACGTGCGGGCGTCGCGGACGACACCTGGGTCTTCGCCCGCAAGGGGCTCCCGTGCCATCGCTGCGGCGGCGCGGTGCGGATGGCCACGGTCGGGCAGGCTCCCCGCCAACGGGTCCTCAACTACTGCCCCGCCTGCCAGGGCGGGCTCGCCGCCCACGACGACGGCGGGGCGCAGGCCCCGCTGGGGCACCGCCCGCCGCGCTACCTGGATCCGTGAAGCGAGAAGTCCGCCGGGTCAGGCCGCGGAGACGACCGAGCGCCCGCGGCGCGTCCCCACCGGGCGGTGGTGGAGCGGCTTGGCCAGCCCGTCGTTGAGCACGACGGTCATCTGGCTCTGGGCGGCCTCGGCCAGGCTCACCCGGTCGGCCACGTCGGAGAGCATCTCGGAGAGGGGCACGTCGAGGGCCTTGCAGATGGAGGCCAGCAGCTCGGAGGAGGCTTCCTTCTCACCGCGCTCGATCTCGGACAGGTAGCCCAAGGAGCAGGACGCCTCCGCGCTGACCTCGCGCAGGGTCCGTCCCTGGTCCTGCCTCTTCTCGCGCAGGACGTCGCCCAGCTCTCGTCTCAGCAGCACCATGGTCAACCCTCCTTCGCCTCGCCTCGTGACGACCTGTCTCCAACGTTATCCGACGGCACCGACAAGGGCGCCTCCACCGTCTTCCGGAGGAGGTCCAGGACCGCCTCCACGGTGGCGTCCCGGACCTGTGCCCGGGAGCCGTCCAGGTGCAACACCCGGTGGGCCCCCCAGGATTCCCGCGGCCCGACGACGGCGATGTGGACTGTGCCGGCGGCGTGCCCGTCGGCCGGCCCCGGGCCGGCCACACCGGTCGTGGCCAGGCCCCAGTCGGCACCGACCACCCCTCGCACCCCGGAGGCCATCGCCTCGGCACACTCCCGCGAGACCACGCCCACCGTGTCGACGACCGCTGCGGGCACGCCGAGCACACCGACCTTGACCTCCGTGGCGTAGGAGACCACTCCCCCGCGCACCACGTCGCTGGACCCCGGGACGTCGGTCAGCGCGGCCAGCACCAGGCCTCCGGTCAGGGACTCGGCCGCGCCCAGCGTCTGCCCGCGCTCGCGCAGCAGCTCCAGCACCCGGGCCGCCGCAGCGGTCACGAGTGCTGCTCGACCTTCGCCGGCCGCGGTGCGTAGACCTGCCGCACGTAGTCGATGCCGGTGACGACGGTGACCACGGCCGCGGCGTACATCACCCACAGGCCGAGCGTGCCGAGCATCCCGCCGAGCGGGGCGATGAGCAGGGACAGACCCACCGCCTGCAGCACCGTCTTGAGCTTGCCGCCCTTGCTCGCCGGGATGACTCCGCGCTTGATGACCACGAAGCGCATGAGGGTGATCCCGATCTCGCGGACCAGGATGACCACCGTCACCCACCAGGGCAGCAGCCCCAGCACCGACAGGCCGATGAGCGCGGTCCCCATCAGGGCCTTGTCGGCGATCGGGTCCATGAGCTTGCCGAAGTCGGTGATCAGCGCGTGACGCCGGGCCAGCCAGCCGTCGATCCAGTCGGTCGCCGTCGCGACCAGGAAGACCACCAGCGCCCACCAGCGCCAGGTCGTGTCCTCCCCGCCGTGGCTGAGCAGCAACCAGCCGAAGACCGGGACCATGAAGATCCGCAGCACGGTCAGCGCGTTGGGCAGGTTCCACGGGGAGACCTGCGGCGCCACCGGTGCCGTCGCGATGTCGGGGCCGTCGGGGTCGTGGGGGCCGATCACGGGGTTCAGTCTCCCATCCGGACCGGCACCGCGATCAGATCGACACCCTCGGTCCCGACCACCTCCGCGGTGACGATGTCGCCTGCGGTGAGCGACGGCATACCGCCCTCCTCGTCGATCAGGTAGGTGACACCGTCGACGTCGGGGCCCTGCTGGCCCGCGCGACCGACGAGCCGGGGCTCGTCATCGTCCACACCTTCGACGAGGACCGAGACGGTGGTGCCGATGCGCTCGGCCGCCCGCTGGGCGGTGAGCTCCTCCACGAGCGCGGTGACCTCGGCGACCCGCTGCGCGATGGTCTCCTCGTCGTGCTTGTCGGGATAGGACTCGGCCTCGGTGCCGTCCTCGTCGGAGTAGCCGAAGACCCCGACGACGTCGAGCCGGGCCTCGGACAGGAAGGCGATGAGCTCGTCCAGGTCCTCCTCGGTCTCACCGGGGAAGCCGACGATGACGTTGGTCCGGATCCCCGCCTCCGGCAGCCTCGAACGGACCTGCTCCAGCAGCGCCAGGAAGGAGGTGCGGTCCCCGAAGCGGCGCATCCGGCGGAGCAGGGGGCCGCTGGCGTGCTGGAAGGAGATGTCGAAGTAGGGCACGACGCCGGGCGTGCCGGCCATGGCGTCGAGCAGGTCCGGGCGGATCTCGGCGGGCTGCAGGTAGGAGACCCGCACCCGCTCCACGCCCTCGACCGCCGCCAGCTCGGGCAGGAGCGCGTCGATGAGCCGCAGATCGCCCAGGTCCTTGCCGTAGGAGGTGGTGTTCTCGCTGACGAGGAAGATCTCCTTGACGCCGCGCTCCCCCAGCCAGCGGGCCTCGTCCAGGATCTCGTGCGGACGGCGGGACAGGAAGGACCCGCGGAACATCGGGATCGCGCAGAAGGAGCAGCGACGGTCGCAGCCCGAGGCGATCTTCAGCGGCGCCCAGGGGCGGCCGTCGAGCCGGGCGCGCACCACGCGGGGACCCGTGGACGGCGTCACCTCGGCGAGCGGGACCGCAGGCTCGGGGGTGGGCCGGGCGTGGTCGGCGCCCTGCTCGGGCTGGTGTGCGGGCTGCTGGTGCCCGGGCAGGGAGATGCCGGCGCCGGCCGCGGCGTCACGGCGGGCGGCCGGGGCGAGCGGGAGCAGGGTGCGACGGTCGCGGGGCACGTGCGAGCCGGGCCGCTCCCCCGCGAGGATCCGGGTGAGGTGGCCGGACATGTCGGCGTAGGAGTCGAAGCCCAGGACGGCGTCGGCCTCCGGCAGCTCGTCGGCCAGCTGCTGGCCGTAACGCTCGGCCATGCAGCCGACCGCCACGACGGCCTGGGTGCGACCGCTGCGCTTGAGGTCGTTGGCCTCCAGCAGGGCGTCGATCGAGTCCTTCTTGGCCTGCTCGACGAAGCCGCAGGTGTTGACGACGGCCACGTCCGCCTGGGAGGCGTCGTCGACGAGGGTCCAGCCCTCGGCGGACAGCCGGCCCGCCAGCTCCTCGGAGTCGACCTCGTTGCGGGTGCACCCGAGGGTGACGACGGCGACGCTTCGAGGGGTGGTGGTCATGGGTTTCAGTCTGACAGGCGAAGCGGCTGGCACCTATCCGGGCGGTCACCGGCCCCGGCCTCTCGGACCGCCCACGGACAGCGCCACTGCTTCGGGAGCCGGCCGCCGAGGGCCGAAGGTCCCCATCACGGGGCTGCGCAAGTAGGGTCCCACAGGGGGTCTTCCGGCCCTCCCGCGCGGCCCCCTTCGCCACCTACCGTCGAACCACCGACGAGGGAGGACAGGGACATGGTGTTCGGACTGAGGCTCACGGGGGTCGTGCTCGCGACGGCGCTGCTGACCGCCTGCGCGAACACGGAGGGCGGCGTCACGCCCGTCACGGATGAGCCTTCTGCTCCGGGAGGGTCGACGCCGGACGGGACACCGGCAGTGACCGACTCCCCCGCTCGGGGAGAGGACGCGGCGGCCGAGGACCAAGCCTCGGCCGCCGCGAGCCCGAGCCAGCCCGTCGCCGGCTCCAACGCCCCGGCCGGCTATGTCGAGCTGCGGGGGGACGGAGACAGCTTCCACGCGGCCATGACCGAGGGCGACGGCAGCGCCGAGCCCATGCTCCTGACGGATCCCCCGCTCGACGAGCAGTGGCAGGTCGTCGAGGCCGACGGCCCGAAGTTCGTCCAGACCATCTGCGGGGTGCAGATGGACCCGGTGGAACCGCGTGACGCCGCGCACCGCCGGTGGGGGTGGGTGGAGAACTTCACCTATCTGACCAGCGAGGTCCACCTGTTCGACGAGGCGGACGCCCATGGCCTGGCGGAGGAGGCCGGCCGGGCGCTCTCCGGCTGCGAGGGCTTCGGCGTCAGCGACGACGGCCTGGAAGTGCCCCAGGGGGACGGACGGTACGAGGTCACGGTCGACCCGCTGCCCGGTCTCCCGTCCGGTTGGGTCGGATGGACCGAGACCACGGAGGCAGAGGGCGACACACCCGAGCTGATCCGGCACAACGCGTTGCGCGACGTTGAAGGCGGATGGCACTGGGTCTCGGTGTCCGGCGCCCTGGGTGAAGACCCGGGCCCGACCATCCTCGTCGACGCCCTCGAGAGCGCGGACCGATGAGGGGCTGCCTGACGCTGCTCCGCAAGATCGGCGATCGTGGGGCGGCCGGCCTGGAATATGCCGCCGCCACCCTCCTCGCGGCCATCCTCATCAGCACCGCCGCTTTCGGCGTGGCTTCCACCGCGCCCCAGCTGCTCGGCGAGCGGGTCTCCGGCACCATCTGCCGTGCCTTCGCCGTTCTCCCCGGGCTGGACCCGACCTGCGCGGACCTGGGGATCGGCGACACGGCCGGAGGACTTCCCCAGGAAGACGGCACCCCCGTCGAAGAACCCGTCCCCTACCGGGACCGGAGCTGGACCTACGCGGACGTGACCGCCGGGAACATGGTCTTCATCGGCGACAGCTACGGCTCCGGCGAGGGCGCCGGCGACTACACGGACGAGTCCGACCGTGGACCATCGTGGTGGGACGACCTGCGGGGAAACGACGTGCCGGAGAACCGGTGCCACCGGTCTGCCAACGCCTGGGGCCCGGCGATCGGCGACCAGCACTGGCCCGACCGCTACAGCTTCATGGCCTGCTCGGGCGCGGTGACCGACGACGTGCAGAACGACAACCACTCGGGCAACGACGGGGAGGGGCCGCAGGGAGATGCCGTCACCCCCGACACCTCCATGGTGTTCGTCTCCATGGGTGGCAACGACATGGGCTTCGCGGACGTCCTCACCTCCTGCAACCAGCTGCACGGAGGCATGGATGACTGCCAGGCGCACTGGGACGGGGTGGACCCCGACGACGCACAGGGCCGCACCCGGTTCCAGGTCCGGCTCGACCAGCTCGAGGCAGACCTGAGGGCGATGTACGCCTTCATCCGGGAGCAGTCCGAGGACGGCGCCCACGTCGTGCACATGGGCTATCCCAGGCTCTTCGACGAGTCCTACGGTGGCCGGACCAGCACCCTGTCCCACGAGGATGCGATGTGGGCCAACGACAAGGCGGACCTGCTCAACGCGATGATGGCCCGGGTCGCCCGCGAGGAGGGCGTGCACTTCATCGATCCCACCGAGGCCTTCGCAGATCACGGCGTCGGCAGCGACGATCCGTGGGTGCTGTCCTTCGGCGTAGGTCCCAACCGGGCCTTCCCCCCGGAGGCGTTCCACCCCACGGCCGAAGGCCAGGCCGCCATGCAGCAGCTGGTGGAGGACTACCTCCAGTCGCTCGAGCCCTGACGGGTCCCTTCGGGAAGGCATGATGGAGGCCATGGACCTTGGAGCCAGAGCAGGCGCGGCCCTCGTCGCCGTCGTCGCGGTCGCGATCGTCGGTTGGGTCACCGTGGTGGGTTACGCGCCCGGTGATGCTAGCGGCGCCACCAGGATGTCGAGCACTCGTCAGACGGGGCTGATCAGTCTCGGGCTCGCTGTAGCAGCGCTGCTGCCCCTCGGCGTCTGCCGCTGGATCCTGCTGATCGCCGCCGGCGTCTTCCTCCTGCTCTCGCTCGGCTTCCTCACCGGGATCCTGGGAGGGTAGGGGGGCGGCGCCGCTGCCCGGAAGCGCGATGTCATCGCCTTCGGCTCGTTGGCGGCGGTGCTGGCCCCGTACGGGACGGGTGGGGTCAGGGGGCGTCCCCGTCGACGACCTCCTGCGGGCTCTCGCCCGTGACGTCGTCGGCGAGCTCGTCGGCCAGCAGGTGACCGCCCACCGGCTCGCTGCGCCAGTCGGTCAACCGCCAGCCCGCAGCCGGGTCGCCCTCCAGGACCCCCATGCCGGTGTTCATGATCCGCAGGTCGTCGCCGTGCTGCGGGTCCAGCGAGGACCGGATCGCCGCGTAGGCGCGGATCGCCGCCCCGTGGCTGAAGACCGCCGCGGTCTGTCCGGGTCCGTGGGCCGCCGCGATCTGGGCGACGGCGTGGTCGTAGCGCTCGAGGAAGGCATGCCCGTCGCTGCCTCCCGGCACCTCCCTGGAGAGGTCACCCTGGACCCAGGCGATCAGCGCGGTGACGTAGGCCAGCACCGACTCCTCGTCGGAGCGCATCTCGAGGTCGCCCGCGGAGATCTCCTCCAGGCCTGGCACCGTCCGTGCGGGCAGGCCCCGCTCCGCGGCAAGCGGCTCGGCCGTCAGGCGGGTCCGCACCAGCGGAGAGACGTAGATGCCGTCCACCCGCTCGTCCTTCAGCGCCTCGGTCAGCGCCCTGGCCTGGGCCCGGCCGAGGGCCGTCAGCCCCGCACCGGGTGCGGCGGTGTCCAGGGCACCGATGACGTTGTTGGGCGTCTGGGCGTGTCGGATCAGCAGGAGGCGCACGGTCCCGATGCTAGGTCAGGGCCGCCTCACCCCGAGCCGGGGCCGGTCGTCAGTAGCGCTCGCCGCCACGATCGGTCAGGTCCCAGGCGTCCTCGGACTCCTCCTCGCCCTCGTCCTCGACATAGCTGCCGGAGACCGGGTCACCGTCGTAACGGGAGTCACGGGGACCGCCCGGGGCGACGGGAGCGGCATACCCCTCCTCGTCGGTGTCGTCACCGCCCTCGGCGACGACCTGCGAGGGGTCGGCGTCGAAGGGCTCGGAGACGGTCTCCGGCTCCGGGGCGGGCTTGGGCGGCTCGTGGCCCTGGAGCAGGGCCAAGGTCTCCTCGAGGTCGTCCGGCTTGACCAGCACGTCGCGCGCCTTCGAACCCTCGGAGGGTCCGACGATGCCGCGGGACTCCATCAGGTCCATCAGGCGGCCCGCCTTGGCGAAGCCGACCCGCAGCTTGCGCTGGAGCATCGAGGTCGAGCCGAACTGCGTCGTGACGACCTGCTCCACCGCCTGGAGCAGGATGTCCAGGTCGTCGCCGATGTCCTCGTCGATCTCCTTCTTCGCCGGAGCGGCCGCGACCTCCTCGACATAGGTGGGCTTGAGCTGGCCGGTGACGTGCTTGACCACGTCGTGGATCTCCGACTCCCCCACCCAGGCGCCCTGGACGCGCATCGGCTTGGAGGCGCCCATGGGCAGGAAGAGTGCGTCACCCTGGCCGATGAGCTTCTCGGCGCCGGGCATGTCGAGGACGACGCGGCTGTCGGCCAGCGAGGAGGTGGCGAAGGCCATCCGGCTGGGGACGTTGGCCTTGATCAGACCCGTGACGACGTCCACCGAGGGGCGCTGGGTCGCCAGCACCAGGTGGATCCCGGCAGCGCGCGCCAGCTGGGTGATGCGCACGACCGACTCCTCGACGTCACGCGGGGCGACCATCATCAGGTCGGCCAGCTCGTCGACGACCACCAGCAGGTAGGGATAGGGCTGCAGCACCCGCTCCGACCCGGGGGGCGGGGTCACCTTGCCGGCCCGGATCGCCTTGTTGAAGTCGTCGATGTGCTTGTAACCGAAGGCGGACAGGTCGTCGTAGCGGTTGTCCATCTCCTTGACCACCCAGGCGAGAGCCTCGGCGGCCTTCTTGGGGTTGGTGATGATCGGGGTGATCAGGTGCGGGATGCCCTCGTAGGCGGTCAGCTCGACCCGCTTGGGGTCGACCAGGATCATCCGCACCTCGTCCGGGGTGGAACGCATGAGGATCGAGGTGATCATCGAGTTGACAAAACTGGACTTTCCGGAGCCGGTGGCGCCCGCGACGAGCATGTGCGGCATCTTGGCCAGGTTGGCGATGACGTAGCCGCCCTCGACGTCCTTGCCGACGCCCATCACCATCGGGTGGGTGTTGTTGCGCGCCGCCTGGCTGCGCAGCACGTCGCCGAGATTGACGTTCTCGCGGTCGGCGTTGGGGATCTCGACACCCACGGCCGACTTGCCCGGGATCGGCGAGAGGATGCGCACGTCGGCCGAGGCCACGGCGTAGGCGATGTTCTTGGACAGCGCGGTGATCCGCTCGACCTTGACGCCCGGGCCGAGCTCGACCTCGTAGCGGGTCACGGTCGGCCCACGCATGAAGCCGGTGACCTGCGCGTCGATGTTGAAGTCCTCGAGGACGCCGGTGAGGGCCTCCACGACCCGGTCGTTGGCCTCCGAGCGCTCCTTGTGGGGCGCGCCGGCCTTGAGGACGCTGGAGTCGGGAAGGGTGTAGGTGACGTCGCCGGCGAGCTGGAGCTGCTCGACGCGCTGGGGCAGCTGGGTCGTCGGGGGCGCCTCGAGCTGGGGCTTGGAGGGGACTTTCGAGGGCGGCTCGGGCCGCTTCTGGCCCGGCCGCAGCGTCGGGATCTCCTCGGTGGCGTCGCCGGCGGACTGCGGCGCTCCGGCCGGGGCGGAGGTCGCCGGCCTGCGCCGCTTGGCCCCCGTGCCGTCCGCGCCCTCGCCGCGACCGTCGGCCTTGGCCTCGGCCTCCCCGTCGAAGGGCTCACGGTCGGCGGGGCGCTGGCGGGCCCGCAGCGAGCGGCCACCCTTGCCGCGCTCGATCTCGGCGGCCTGCTCGAAGGCGACGTCGCCGTCGCGCTCGTCGAGGTCGGCGCGGGTGCGGCGGGTGCGACGCGTCAGGACCTCGCCGGTGACGGGGTCCACCTCGTCGAAGCGGGCGGAGTCGAAGAGCTGCTGCTCGATCTCCTGCAGACGCTCGGGTATGCGGTTCACGGGCGTGCGGGTGAGGACCAGGAAGCCGAAGATGCCCAGGAGGCTCAGGACGATGTAGGCGCCGATCGGGGTGATCGCGGCCGAGAGCATCGAGGATGAGATGAAGCCCAGGACGCCGCCCGAACCCTCCATCGCACGCGCACCCTCGCCGTAGTCGGGAGCGCCGGTGACCAGGTGGGTGATGCCCGAGGCGGCGAGCAACAGGGCCACGGTGCCGATCGACATCCGGTTGGTGGCCTGGGTCTCGGATGGCTTGCGGAACATCCGCAGGGCGAAGAACAGGAAGACGACCGGCAGGATCAGGGCGACCCTGCCGAAGGTGCCGGCGGCGACCGCGTGGACGAGATCGCCGAACATCCCCTCGAGGTGCCACCACTCGCGCAGCGCGACGACGAAGGCCAGAACGAGCAGGACGAAGCCGGCACCGTCCCTGCGGTGCTCGGGCTCCAGGTCCCGGGCCGCGTCGCTCATCGCCCGCACGGTCCCGCCCGTCGCCCCGGCGATGCCACGGGCGGCCCGGGCCGGCAAGGACAGGCCGCGGGGGTCCTCGGCCCGGCCGCCCCGGGCCCCGGATGAGCCTCGCGAGCCGGTCGACCGGCCACCGGCCGAGCGGCTGGCAGGACGGGTCGAGGAGCCCTTGGCGCCACCGGCGCGGGCGCTGGTCGAGGAGGAAACAGTCTTGGCCACGTTCGCACGGTACCCAATGACCCCGCCCGTCACAGGCGTCCCACGCCCACGGCGCCCGAACCCGCCGGATCGACGGCGGCGTTGGGTCTACAGTGGTGACGGGCACGGCATACGTCGGCCCCACGCCGTCTCCACGAGGGGGAGCACGAGATGACCGAGCATCCTGGCTACCGCCCGAACGGTCCCACCGACGAGACCGGGCAGCCACCCCCGCCCCTGCCCGCCTACGTCCCGCCGTCCTCGCCCTCTCCCGTGCCCGAGGCCGACGCGGAGCTGCGGGCCAGGGCGGCGAAGTCGCTGGCGGACCGCAAGGACTTCACGGTCCACCTGACCGTCTACTGGGTGGTCATGACCTTCCTCGTCGTCATCTGGCTGGTGACGGCGGGCTGGGGATCCTACTTCTGGCCGATCTGGCCCATGCTCGGCTGGGGCCTGGGCCTGGTGCTGCACGGTCTCTCGCTGACCTGGGACCAGGAGCCGACCGAGGACCAGATCGAGGCCGAGGCGCGCCGGATCGCGCAGAAGCGCGGCCAGCTCCCGCCCGGGTCGACCCCCAGGGACTGAGCGGCACCGGCTAGCGCGGCGGCGCGATCCGCGCCCAGACGGCGAGGTGGTCGGCGCCCTCCACGGTCGCCGTCCCCGCGTCGGCCACGGGCCGCCCCCGGACCAGCACGTGATCGATGTGGACGAAGCCGGGAGCCACCGAGCCCACGTGCCAGCTGCGGACCCAGCCACGGCCGGCGACCTGGTGTGCGTCCAGCAGCCCGTTCGTCCTCATCAGGTCCCGCAGCGCGGGGTGCCCGGTCGAGGCGTTGAGGTCACCGGCCACCACGAGCGGACCCTCGACCCCGGTCAGCCACCGCTCCAGCAGCGCCAGCTCGGTGCGCCAGCGCTGCGAGCTGAGCATCAGCGGCGGGAAGGTGTGGGCCCCCACCACCGTCAGCCCGTCGACCTCCACCGCCACCTGGTCGAAGCCGGTGCCCTCCGGACCCGCCAGCTGGTCGTGGGGTTCACGGGTGAGCACGAGGGTGCCGCTCGCGTCCGGCGCCGACTCGCCCGAGCGGTGCGGCAGCAGCTGCTCGATCACCGATCCGTCGAGCCACTCGTCGGTGGCCGACGTGGCCTCGAGGAGGACCAGGACGTCCACCCGCTCCTCCCGCACCAGGCCCTCGACCTCGCCCAGGTCGCCACCGCCGAACTGGAGGTTGGCGGCGGCCACGACCACGTCCCCCTCCGCCCGACCGAGGCGAGGCCCCCCGAACCAGGGCGCTGCCACATACCCCAGCAAGACCGCGAGGGCGAGGCTCCCGGCAGCCACGGCCCTTCGTCCGCGGAGCAGCGCCAGCGCCAGCAGGACCGGCAGGGTCAGCGCGACCGGCACGAGCAGCGCCTGGACGATCGGGGCAGGACCAGGTGCGTCGACCCAGCGCAGGGCCGTCCAGCAGCCGAGGAGGACGAGCCAGGCCGCCAGCCACCGCGCTCCTCGGCGCCGCCCTCCCCCCACCATCGAGGGCCTAGGCGTCGATGACGATCGGGATGATCATCGGCCGACGACGCAGCTTGCTGCCGACGAACGAGCCGACCGTGCGGCGGATGACCTGCTGCAGCTGGTAGCTGTCCTGGACCCCGTTGTCCTGGGCCTCCTGCAGCGCCTGACGCAGACGGGGCAGCACCTTCTCGAAGACGTCCTGCCCCTCGGCGAAGCCCCGGGTCTGGATCTCCGGCCCGGCCGCGAGCGCCCCCGTGGAGGAGTCCCGCACCACGATGATCGTCACGAAGCCCTCGTCCCGCAGGATGCGCCGGTCCTTGAGCATCGTCTCGTCCGCCGCCCCGACGAGGGAGCCGTCGACGTAGACGTAGCCGCAGTCCACCGCACCGGCGATCCGGGCCACCCCGTCGACCAGGTCGACCACCACGCCGTCCTCGGCCAGCACGACGTTCTCCCGCGGCACGCCGGTCTGCACCGCCAGCTCGCCGTTGGCCACCATGTGCCGCCACTCGCCGTGGACCGGCATGACGTTGCGGGGTCGGACGATGTTGTAGCAGTAGAGCAGCTCACCTGCGCTGGCGTGGCCGGAGACGTGGACCAGGGCGTTCTCCTTGTGGACCACGTTGGCGCCGAGCCGGGTCAGACCGTTGATCACGCGGTAGACGGCGTTCTCGTTGCCGGGGATGAGCGAGGAGGCCATGAGCACCGTGTCACCGGGACCGACATCGATCTTGTGGTCGCCGTTGGCCATCCGCGACAGCGCCGCCATCGGCTCACCCTGCGAGCCGGTGCAGATGAGGACCTGCTGGTCGTCGGGCAGCTGGGTGAGCTGGCCCAGGTCCACCAGCACGCCGTCGGGGACCTTCAGGTAGCCCAGGTCGGCGGCGATCTTCATGTTGCGCAGCATCGAGCGCCCGACCATCGCGACCTTGCGGCCGGACTCCTCGGCGGCGTCCAGGATCTGCTGGACGCGATGCACGTGGGAGGAGAAGCAGGCCACGATGATCCGTCGGCGGGCCTTGTGGAAGACGCGCTCGATGGCCGGCACGACCTGCTTCTCCGGCGTGGTGAACCCCGGGATGTGGGCGTTGGTGGAGTCGGTCATGAACAGGTCCACGCCCTCCTCCCCCAGCCGGGCGAAGGCGCGCAGGTCGGTGATCCGGCCGTCCAGCGGCAGCTGGTCCATCTTGAAGTCGCCGGTGTGCAGGACGTTGCCGGCCCCGGTGCGGACGAAGACCGCCAGCGCGTCGGGGATGGAGTGGTTGACCGCGACGAACTCGCAGTCGAAGGGGCCGAGCACCTCCCGGTCGCCCTCCTTGACCCCGAGGGTGAGGGGGCGGATCTTGTGCTCCTTGAGCTTGGCCTCGACGAGCGCGAGGGTCAGCTGCGAGCCGATGAGGGGTATGTCGTTCTTCAGGCGGAGCAGGTAGGGCACCGCACCGATGTGGTCCTCGTGGCCGTGCGTCAGGACGATCGCCACGATGTCGTCCAGGCGGTCCTCGATCGGGCCGAAGTCGGGCAGGATCAGGTCGACCCCGGGGTGGTGCTCCTCGGGGAAGAGCACCCCGCAGTCGATGACCAGCAGCTTGCCGCGGTGCTCCAGCACCGCCATGTTGCGCCCGATCTCGCCCAGCCCGCCGAGCGGGGTGATGCGCAGGCCCCCGTCCTGCAGGGGTGCGGGGGCCGTCAGCTCGGGGTGGGGATGGCTCATGGGTCGCCACGATATCCGCCACTAGGGTGTGGGGCATGCAGCAGTACCTCGACCTCCTGACCCGCATCCGTGACGAAGGCGTCCAGAAGGGTGACCGCACCGGCACCGGGACGCTGTCGGTCTTCGGCCACCAGATGCGCTTCGACCTGACCGAGGGCTTCCCGGTGCTGACCACCAAGCGGCTGCATCTGCGCTCGGTGATCGGTGAGCTGCTGTGGTTCCTGCGCGGCGACACCAACATCCGCTGGCTGCAGGAGCGCAAGATCCGGATCTGGGACGAGTGGGCCGACGAGAACGGCGACCTCGGGCCGGTCTACGGCCACCAGTGGCGCTCCTGGCCCACCCCCGACGGGCGCACGATCGACCAGATCGCCAAGGTGGTGGAGTCGATCAGGACCAACCCCGACTCCCGCCGGCACATCGTGTCCGCGTGGAACGTCGCGGACGTCGACGACATGGCCCTGCCCCCGTGCCACACCCTCTTCCAGTTCTACGTCTCCCCGGCCGCCGAGGACGACGAGGACCGGCGCGGCTGGTTGTCCTGCCAGCTCTACCAGCGCAGCGCCGACACCTTCCTCGGCGTGCCCTTCAACATCGCCAGCTACGCCCTACTGACGCACATGGTCGCCCACGTCACCGACCTCCGGGCCAAGGACTTCGTGCACACCATCGGCGACGCCCACCTCTATCTCAACCACCTCGACCAGACGGCCGAGCAGCTGACCCGCACCCCGGGACCGCTGCCGACGCTGTGGCTCAACCCCGACGTGCGGGCGATCGACGCCTTCGAGCTCGAGGACGTCGAGGTGCGCGGCTACGAGGCGGCCCCCACCATCAAGGCTCCGATCGCGGTATGACGACCCCCTCCCGGTTCGCCGTCATCCCGGCGGCCTATGTCGTGCTGCTCCGCGAGGCCGACCACGGGACCGAGGTGCTGCTGCAGCTGAGGCGAGGCACCACATACATGGACGGCTGGTGGGCGTGCGGCGCCGCCGGGCACGTCGAGCAGGGCGAGACGGTGCTGGAAGGCGCGGCCCGCGAGGCCCGGGAGGAGCTGGGGATCGAGATCGACCCGGCCGATCTGAGGCTGGTCGCCACCACCCACCGGACCTGCGTCATCCCCAGCGGCCTGGAGGAGCGCATCGACCTGTTCGTGCAGGCCCGGTCCTGGAGGGGCGAGCCGACGATCCAGGAGACGGACAAGGCCGGAGAGCTGCGCTGGTGGCCGCTGGCCGCGCTGCCGGACAAGGTCGTCCCCCACGAGCGCCTGGCCCTGGAGTCGCTGGCCCGCGGCGAGGTCGGCTCTTTCCACGCCCTCGGTTTCGACCAGCGGCTGACCCTGATCGCCGCGGTCGGGCGCAACGGCGTGATCGGCGACGGCGAGACGATGCCCTGGCACCTGCCGGAGGACCTGCGCTTCTTCAAGGACACCACCATGGGCGGTGTGTTGGTCATGGGTCGCGGCACCTGGGACTCGATCGGGCGGGCGCTGCCCGGTCGCCGCACCATCGTGGTGACCCGCGACAAGACATGGTCCGCGCCCGGTGCCGAGGTGGCCCACTCGCTGCGGGAGGCGTTGATGATCGCCGGGGACGGCGAGGTCTTCGTCGCCGGCGGTGGTCAGGTCTACGCCCAGACCATCGAGCACGCCCACCGGCTGATCATCACCGAGGTCGACCTCGAGCCCGCCGGGCAGACCCGCTTCCCCGAGATCGATCCTTCGGTATGGGGTGAGACCTCCCGTCTCCCCGGCTCCGGCGACGTGACCGGCTGGGTCACCTACGAACGCCGCCCCTGACGCCCCACCCCACCCCCACCGGGCGCGCCTCGTGGTTGCTCCCAGCCCCACCGGGCGCGCCTCGTGGTTGCTCCCCGGGTGAGCTACGAGCGGCCGCCGGCCGCCCGCTGACGGATGTGCAGCTCCCGGATCCGCTCGGCCAGCTCCGGCGCAGGGCCGTCGACGACTGCTCCGGGCACGACCTGCTGGATGGGCAGACCCGCCACCGGCGCGGGCTCCACACCCGTCTCGGCCAGCCACTCCCCCAGCTGCGCCGACGTCGAGGCCAGCACGATGCGGCCCAGACCGACCCAGCCGTGCGCACCTGCGCACATGGGGCAGTGCTCGCCGGAGGTGTAGACCGTGGCGGCGGCCCGCTCCTGCGGCGTGAGGTGCTCGACGGCCCAGTGGGCGATGGCGAGCTCCGGGTGCCGCGTGCCGTCCCCGCCGGAGACGTGGTTGTGGTCCTCGAACAGGACCTCACCGTCGGCGGAGAGCAGCAAGGAGCCGAACGGCTCGTCACCGGCCTCGACCGCCTGCACGGCCAGGTCCACGCACCGGGTCAGCAGCTCCAGGTCCCGCGATGTCAGCGCCATGGGCCCTACCGTAGCGACCCGCACTAACGCTCCAGCACCACCGCGAGCGCCACGATCCCGCCGGCCACCAGCAGGATGGTGACGAAGGTGATGCTGAAGGCCCACAAGGGATAGGCCAGGCTGACGGGGAGCATGCGGGGCCAGCGCTCGCGGGCCTCCTGCGGGGAGAGGCTCTTGAGGTGGGTGCGCCGCCGACCGGTGGAGCGAAGCTCGACCAGGGTCGCCTCCGGCCAGACCTTCGTCGAGGTCCGCCACAGGGGCTCACCCCGGTCGTCCAGCAGCGCGAGATAGCCGTTGGTGCCCATCACCTGGAGGTTGTCGGTGTGGACCACCTCGGCGATCTCGTGCCGGGGCACGACCCACTCCCCGAGGGCCCCGCGGATCCGCACCTCCGACGGTGTGATCCGCACCCGTCCCCGCGCGTGGAGCAGCGCCAGCACGACGAAGAACGCCCACGACACGAGCGTGATCACCGCGACGACCAGCGGCTCGACGTCCCGGATGACGGCGAGGAAGACCCCGGCGAACGCGAACGACCCGGTCAGCCAGGCCAGCGACGGCCCCAGGCCACGCCCTTCGGCGAAGACCCTTCGCCCTTCGTGCTGCATCCGTCTGCCTCCCTGCATGCTCTGTCTCACAAGCCCATCCGCTGCGCGCCCACCGCAGCCTGCCCTCCTCGACCCTAACCGCTCCGGTCGACGTCGGCACCCGCCCCGGTAGTGTCGGGCGGGTGCAGCCCAGCGACCTCTCCCAGATCCGCACCCTGTCCTCCCCCACCGTCCGGCCCGACGGCGCCGACGTGGTCTTCGTCGTCACCCGACCCGACGTGGACGGCAACCGCTACCGCAGCAGCCTGTGGCGCCTCGACCTGACCGAGAAGGGCTCGACACCGCGCAGGCTCACCCGCAGCAGCTACGACAGCTCCCCGGTCTACTCCCCCGACGGCGCCTGGATCGCCTTCGTCCGCGGGAGCAAGGGTGGGCCCGGCCAGGTGCACGTCATGCCCGCGTCCGGCGGGGACGCGTGGGCGCTCACCGACCAGCCGCTCGGGGCCGGCTCCCCCGTCTGGTCGCCCGACAGCTCTTCGATCGTGTATGCGGCACGCGTCCCCGAGGAGGGTCGGTACGGGACCGACGAGGACATCAAGCCCGACAACGAGGCGCCCCGGCTCATCGAGCACGCGCAATATCTCGCCGACGGGCTCGGCTACCGCCTCGACCGCCCCAGCAAGCTGTGGCTGGTCGAGCTGCCCTCTCCTGAGGACCGTGACAACGGCGGTGACGGGCTCGGCGACGACGTCGACGACGTCCCGGACAGCGTCCAGCTGACGACGGGGGGCGGGGACGACCGCGGTGCCGCCTTCATCGACGGCGGCCGCCGCGTCGCCTTCGTGGCCTCCCGCGACGGTCGGGGAGCGTGGCGCCCGGACACCCTGGTCTCCGACGTCTGCTCGGTCGACCTGCGGGGCAAGGGATTTCGACGTCACACCGACGGCACGCGCAGCGTCGGCAGCATCCACGTCTCTCCCGACGGCGAGGTCTTCGTCGTCAGCAACGACCTGGGCCCCAGCCGGCAGGACTTCATCGCCCAGGAGCCGGTGGTCCACCGGCTCGACCGGAAGACGCCCCTCACCGACGCCCAGACCGACCAGCTGGCCTGCGCACCGGTCGTGCTCCCCGGCGGGCGGGTCGTGGCAGCCTTCGAGCACCGCGGCGACACGGTCGTGCGCACCGTCCCCGAGGGGAAGAGCGCGAAGGGCGCGAGCGGCACGGTGCTCCTCGACGGCAACGTGTCGGTGACCGCGCTCGCCGGTGCCGGGGAGGGCGCCGCCGCCACGGTGGTGGCCGTGGCCGGCACGCGCACCTCATACTCCGAGCTGTTCGTCGGACCCGCCGAGGGTCCGCTGACCGCCCGCACGGACTTCGCCCGCCACCTGGAGCAGGAGCCGATCGAGCCGGAGGAGCTCGACGCCATCTCCGGCGACGGCTACCCGGTGCACGGCTGGCTCTTCCGGCCACCGAGATCACGGAGCCGCAAGACACGTCCTCAGCTGCACCCCGTCGTGCTGATGATCCACGGCGGCCCCTACACGCAGTACTCCGGCAACCTCTTCGACGAGGCCCAGGTGCTCGCCCGGGCCGGCTATGCCGTCGTGATGGGCAACCCGCGCGGTGGCTCCGGCTACGGCGCCGAGCACGGGCGGGTGCTGCGCCACGCGATCGGCACGGTCGACGTCGCCGACCTCATGGCCCTGCTCGATCACGCCTTGGCGCTGCCGGGCCTGGACGCGGACCGGGTCGGCGTGCAGGGCGGCTCCTACGGCGGGCTGATGACCACCTGGCTGGTGGCGCACAGCGACCGCTTCAGTGGCGCCATCAGCGAGCGCGCCGTCAACGCGTGGGACTCCTTCGCCGGGACCAGCGACATCGGTTGGTTCTTCGGCGACGAGTACTCCGGCGCCTACCAGGTCGAGCAGTCGCCGCTGACGTGGGCCGACAACATCACCACCCCCACCCTGGTCATCCACTCCGAGCGCGACTTCCGCTGCCCATTGGAGCAGGGACAGCGGCTCTTCGCCCGCCTCAAGCGCAATGGCGTCCCCACCAAGCTGCTCATCTTCCCCGGCGAGGGTCACGAGCTGAGCCGTTCGGGGCAGCCGCGTCACCGGGTGCAGCGCTTCGAGCACATCCTGGCCTGGTGGGATGAGCACCTCCGCTGACCCTCGACACGCCGGTCCGGACCGGGCTGCGCGGGACGACCGCGACCGGCAGCTGCTGGCGTGGCTGGGCGCCGGGCTGCTCGCCGGCGGCATGCCCACCCACGAGGTGGAGGACGACCTGCGGGAGGTCGCCTGGACCTTGGGCCATCCCCGCCCCCAGCTGGCCTGCTCACCCACCGGGGTGATGCTCTCGCTGCGCTCCGGGCAGCCCGCGACCTTCGAGCAGGTCGAGGGAGGGGTCCGGCTGGACCAGCTCTCCGACGTCCTGGCCCTGCAGGCCTCCCTGCGGGCGGGCCGGATCTCGCCCGAGGACGGGCTGGCCCGGCTGGGTCGGCTGCGCGCCACCCCCCACCGCTACCGGCTGCCCGGCATCGTCGGCGGCGGGATCCTCACCGGCATCGGGATCGGCCTGATCCTGGCGCCGTCCCTGCCCTCGCTGCTCTTCACGCTCGCGGTCGCGCCGCTGACCCCGCTGTTCGTCCTGCTCGGGATCCGCAGCCGCACCCTGCGCACCATCACCCCTTTCCTGGCGGCCTTCACGATCGCCGTGGCGGCGTTCCTGGCCGCCGACTCCGGGTGGCTCTCGGCGCCGCTGTGGAGCCTGGTCGCCCCGATCGCCGTGCTGCTGCCCGGCGCTCTCATCGTCACCGGCCTGACCGAGCTGGCCGCGGGGGCGATGGTCGCCGGCAGCTCCCGGCTGGCGTTCGGGCTCACCCAGCTGCTGCTCTTCGTCATGGGCGCGGGAGCAGCCCTGGCGGTGGCCGGAGGCGGCGACGCCCTGCTCGAGACCACCCGGCCGGTCGGTCTGGGCTGGTGGGCGCCCCTCGTGGGGGTGGCGATCATCAGCACCGCCATCGCGCTGATGGAGTCCGTCCCGGTGCGCCAGGCCCCCTGGCTGCTGGTGACGGTCCTGGCCACCTTCGCGGCGCAGACCGCCACCTATACGGTCACGGAAGGGCGCTGGGCCGGGGCCTTCGTCGGCGCGGTCGTCGCCGCCCTGGTCGCGACCCTGGTCGAGTACCTCCGCCCCGAGCTTCCTCGCATGATCGCCTTCCTGCCCAGCTTCTGGCTGCTCGTGCCCGGCTCGTTGGGCCTGATCTCGCTGACCCAGCTCGAACTGGGTCCGGGCGCCGCGGCGCTGGCCATCGCGGACGTGGTCGTAGTGGTCACGGCCATCGCCCTGGGCGTGCTGGTCGGCTCTGCGCTGGCGGCCCCGCTGCGCCACATCGCGCGCCAGCTCGGTCTGCCGCACCTGCTGCGCCTCCGCGGCCGACGGAGCAGCGCTCGACGAGCTGCCGCCCCACGGGCCCGGGAGGTGCCCCGTGGGTGAGCCCTTCTACGAACGGGCCCGGCTCTACGACCTGATGTTCCCCAGCAGCGCTGCAGCTGTGGGGTTCTACCGCGGCATGGCGGCCGAGCAGCCCGGCGCCAGCGTCCTGGAGCTCGGCTGCGGCACCGGCAACAAGCTCATCCCCATCGCGGCCGACGGGCACCCCGCCGTGGGGCTGGACTCCTCCCGCCCCATGCTCGACCTGGCCCGGCGCAAGGCGGACGACCACGGGGTCCAGGTGGAGTGGGTCGAGGGGGACATGCGCGACTTCGACCTGGGTCGCACCTTCGACCTGGTGGTCATCGCCGCCAACTCCCTGCTGCACCTGCACGAGGCGGAGGAGATCATCGGCTGCCTCCGGGCCGTGCGTCGGCACCTGTCCCCCGGAAGGCAGCTCGCCCTGGACGTCTTCAACCCGGCGGCCCACGTGATCGTCGCGGCCGACGGTGAGCGCCGCCCCCGGCCGTCGCTGTCGTTCACCGATCCCGAGCTGGGCCCGGTGAGCGTCGAGGTGGCCGAGACCTACGACGCAGCGGCCCAGGTGACGCGGGGGACGTGGTTCCTCTCGACGGCCTCCGAGCCGGACGTGGTGGTCGTCCCGCTGGAGATCCGCAGCATCTACCCGCAGGAGCTGCCGCTGCTGCTCGAGCGTGCCGGGCTCCGCCTGGTCGATCGGTTCGGCGACTGGTCACGCGGGGCCTTCACCTCCGGCTCCCCGCTCCAGCTCTGCATCTGCCGGCCGGACTGAGGTCGGCTCAGACGGGCGGGATCGACCGGTGCCGGGTGGAGAAGTGGCGGTCCCGGCGCGCCGCATACTTCAGCCGTCGCACGATGTCGGCGCGCAGGTCCTCGGGCTCGACGATCGCGTCGATTACCAGGTCGGCCGCGAGCCGCTCGAGGTCGACATCCTCGACATACTCCGCCCGGCGCGCCTCGACGAAGGCCTCACGCTCGGCCTCGTCGCTGATCTCGGCGATCTTGTTGGCGTAGACCGCGTTGACCGCGGCCTCCGGCCCCATGACCGCGATGCGCGCGGTCGGCAGGGCGATCGTCGCCTCGGGCCCGAAGCCCGGGCCGCCCATGGCGTAGAGCCCGGCGCCGTAGGCCTTGCGGACCACGACGCACAGCTGCGGGACGGTCGCCTCGGAGACGGCCGAGACCATCTTGGCGCCGTGCCGGATGATGCCGCCTCGCTCGACCTCGGAGCCGATCATGAAGCCCGGCACGTCGGCCAGGTAGATCAGCGGGATGCCGTAGGCGTCGCACAGGTAGATGAAGCGGGAGGCCTTGTCCGCAGAGTCGGTGAACAGCACCCCGCCCTTGACCGCGGAGTTGTTGGCGACGATGCCGACGCTCTGGCCCTCGATGCGGCCCAGGCCGACGACGAGCTCGGCGGCGAAGAGCGGCTTGACCTCGAAGAAGCTGTCGGCGTCGACCAGGCCCTCGATGACGTCGTGGACGTCGAAGGGCACGGACTCGCTCTCCGGCACCGTCTGGGAGCTCAGCGGCACCTCCGGCTCCTCGGCCTCGTAGTGCGGCAGCGGGTCGTGCCAGGTCTCGGGCAGGTAGGAGAAGAAGTGGCGTGCGAGGTCGATGGCTTCCTCGTCGTCGGCCGCGAGCAGGTCGCCGACGCCGGAGACGGTGCAGTGCATCCGCGCGCCGCCCATCTCCTCGAGCGTGACCTTCTCCCCCACGACCATCTCGGCCATGCGGGGGCTGCCGAGATACATCGAGGCGTTGCCCTCGACCATGATCACTATGTCGGTGAAACTGGGGATGTAGGCGCCGCCGGCGGCGCTCGGGCCGAAGAGGCAGCAGATCTGCGGGACCTTGCCCGACAGCGCGACCTGGTTGTGGAAGATCCGGCCCGCGCCGCGACGTCCCGGGAAGAGGTCGACCTGGTCGGTGATCCGCGCCCCGGCGGAGTCGACGAACCAGAAGATCGGCAGCTCCTCACGCAACGCGGCCTCGGTGGCCCGGATGATCTTCTCGACGGTGCGCGCGCCCCACGAGCCGGCCTTGACGGTCGGGTCGTTGGCCACCACGATCGCCGGTCGCCCGTCGACCTCGCCCCGCCCGGTCACGACACCGTCGGCCGGCAGCCCGTCGGCGGTGGCGTTGGCATAACGGGCGTCCTCGACGAAGGTCCCCTCGTCGAAGAGGAGGGTGATGCGGTCGCGCACGTAGAGCTTGTTCTGGCTGTCCAGCTTCGCCTTCGCGCGCTCGGTCGGCTCCGCCGAGGCCTGGTATGCGGCCGCGAGCCGCTCCCTCAGCTCACCTACCCTCGGGTCGGGGTGGGGGTTGGAACCAGAGCCGGAGATCTGCATATCGCTCACCCTCTCACCCTGCGCCCGGGCCGGCTCAGGAGGGCAGGCCGAGGCCGCGGGCGATGACCATGCGCTGCACCTCGGAGGTGCCCTCGCCGATCTCCAGGATCTTGGCGTCGCGGTAGAACCGGGCCACGGGGTACTCCTCCATGAAGCCGTTGCCGCCGAAGATCTGGGTCGCCATCCGCGTCGCGGTCACGGCAGCCTCGGTGGAGTAGAGCTTGGCGTAGGCCGCGGCCTGCTTGACCTCGGCGACCGAGCGCTTGCCGGCGTGCTGCTGCTCCTTGAGCCAGGCGGCCTTGTAGGTGAGCTGGCGCGCGATCTCGGTCATCATCGCGATGTCGGCGACCTGGAAGGAGACGCCCTGGTTGACCGCGATCGGCCGGCCGAAGGCGAGGCGCTCCTGGCTGTAGCGGGTGGTCTCCTCGAGCATCCGCTGCAGGCAGCCGACCGCGAGCGCGGCGATGGCGATGCGGCCGTCGTCGAGGGTCTTGAGGAACTGCTTGAAGCCGTGGCCACGCTCCCCCAGCAGGTTGGCCTCCGGCACGCGGGCGCCCTCGAAGGTGAGCCCGTGGGTGTCGGAGATGTGCCAGCCGAGCTTGCGGTAGGCGGGCTCGACGGTGAAGCCGGGGGTGCCGTTGGGCACGATGATCGCGCTGATCTCGGGCTTGCCCTCGGGGGTCTCGCCCGTGCGGGCGGTGACGGTGACCACGGAGGTGATGGGGCTGCCGGAGTTGGTGATGAAGGCCTTGGCGCCGTTGATCACCCACTCACCGTCCTCGAGGACGGCACGGGTCTTGGTCGCGCCGGCGTCCGAGCCCGCCTCGGGCTCGGTGAGGCCGAAGCCGGCCAGCGCCCTGCCGGCGACGAGGTCGGGCAGCCACTGCTCCTTCTGCTCCTGGCTGCCGTAGGTCTGGATCGGGTTGATGCCCAGGCCGACGCCGGCCTCGAGGGTGATGCCCATGGCCTGGTCGACCCGGCCGAGCTCCTCGATGGCCACGCACAGGTAGGTGAATCCGTCCCCGTCCATGCCGGCGCCGCCGAACTCCTCGGGGGCCTCGAGGCCGAAGAGCCCCAGCTCACCCATCTGCGGGATCAGGTGGGCCGGGAAATGGCTCTCCTGGTCCCACTTCTCCACGTGCGGGGCGATCTCGCCCTCGGCGAAGTCGCGCACGACGCGACGGAAGTCCTCGTGGTCCTGGGTGAGTTCGAACACGAGGCCCATCGTGCTTGACCTTGACGTGCTCGTCAAGCACGATGAGGCGAGAATCACTTGACGTAAGGACAACTGTGTCTCTCTCCACCGAGCCGACGACGGACCCGGACGACGGCGCCACCTGGACGATCGCCCAGATGGCCGACGACTTCGACGTGACGCACCGGGCGCTGCGCCACTACGAGCACCTGGGCCTGCTCTCCCCCGAGCGCGAGGGTCAGCGACGGATCTACCACCGCCGCGAACGCACGCGGCTGGCGCTGATCCTGCGCGGACGCCGCCTCGGCTTCCCGCTCGAGGAGATCGCCACCATCCTGGGGATGTATGACGACAAGCCGGGCGAAGCGGGCCAGCTGCGCTACCTGCTCAACCAGATCGACGACCGCCGCGCCGACCTCGAGCGCAAACGACGTGACATCGAGGACAGCCTGCGCGAGCTGGACCAGCTCCAGCAGCGGTGTGCCGAAGATCTCGCCCGGATGGAGTGACTTGCGCACATCCTGCGCGCAGCCCGGCACCACGTTGGGTCTAGGGTGATCGCTATGCCGATCAGCAAGGTCCTCATTGCCAACCGCGGCGAGATCGCCGTGCGCATCGCCCGCGCCTGCAAGGACGCAGGGATCGGGTCCGTCGCGGTCTACGCCGATCCGGACCGTGACGCCCTGCACGTCAAGGTCGCCGACGAGGCCTACGCCCTGGGCGGAGCCACGCCCGGCGAGTCCTACCTCGTCCAGGAGAAGCTGCTCGACATCGCCCGGCAGGCCGGGGCCGATGCCGTTCACCCGGGCTACGGCTTCCTGGCCGAGAACGCCTCCTTCGCCCAGGCCGTCATCGACGCCGGGCTGACCTGGATCGGTCCTGGCCCCGAGGCCATCGACGGCCTCGGCGACAAGGTCAAGGCACGCCACATCGCGGTGAAGGCCGATGCCCCGCTGGTGCCGGGCACCAAGGATCCCGTCTCCGGGCCCGACGAGGTCGTCGCCTTCGCCCAGGAGCACGGGCTTCCGGTGGCCATCAAGGCAGCCTACGGCGGCGGCGGGCGTGGCCTGAAGGTCGCCCGCACGATGGAGGAGATCCCCGAGCTCTACGACTCCGCCGTGCGCGAGGCGGTCACCGCCTTCGGCCGCGGCGAGTGCTTCGTCGAGCGCTTCCTGGACCACCCGCGGCACGTGGAGACCCAGTGCCTGGCCGACCAGCACGGCAACGTCGTGGTCGTCTCCACCCGTGACTGCTCGCTGCAGCGCCGCAACCAGAAGCTCGTGGAGGAGGCCCCGGCCCCCTTCCTCAGCGAGGAGCAGCACACCGAGCTGGTGCGCGCGAGCAAGGCGATCATGAAGGAGGCCGGCTACGTCGGCGCCGGCACCTGCGAGTTCCTCGTCGGCCCGCAGGGCGACATCTCCTTCCTCGAGGTCAACACCCGCCTCCAGGTCGAGCACCCCGTGACCGAGGAGGTCACCGGCATCGACCTGGTCCGCGAGCAGTTCCGGATCGCCGACGGCGAGGAGCTGGGCTACGACGACCCCGAGCCGCACGCGCACTCGATCGAGTTCCGGATCAACGCCGAGGACCCCGGCCGTGACTTCCTGCCCGCCCCCGGCACCGCCCTTGTCTACCGGGCACCCTCCGGCCCCGGCGTCCGTGTGGACTCCGGCGTCGAGCAGGGTGACGTGGTGGCCGGCGCCTTCGACTCGATGCTGGCCAAGCTGATCGTCACCGGACGCGACCGCAAGCAGGCCCTGGCCCGCGCCCGTCGCGCCCTGGCCGAGTTCGAGGTCGTCGGCATGCCGACCGCGCTGACCTTCCACCGCGCCGTCGTGGACGACCCTGCCTTCGCCCCCGAGGGTGACGACGCGTTCACGATCCACACCCGCTGGATCGAGACCGACTTCGACAACCAGATCGCCGCATACTCCGGCCCGACCGCCGAGGCCCCCGGCGAGGACGGCGAGCGCCAGAAGGTCGTCGTCGAGGTCGGCGGTCAGCGCCTGGAGGTCTCCCTGCCCGCCGGGCTCGCCCTGGGTGGCGGCAACGGCGGTGGCGCCGGCGCCCGCAAGAAGGCCCCCAAGCGTTCCCGTGGTGGCGGCGGCGGTGCCGCGCCCTCCGGCGATGCCGTGACCGCCCCCATGCAGGGCACCATCGTCAAGATCGCCGTCGAGGAGGGTCAGGAGATCGCCGAGGGCGATGTCGTGGTCGTGCTCGAGGCGATGAAGATGGAGCAGCCGATCAAGGCCCACAAGGGTGGCACCGTCACCGGCCTCAAGGCCTCCGTCGGCGAGACCGTCTCCAACGGCGCCGTCCTCTGCGAGCTCAAGGACTGACCCCGCTGTCGCGGCGGGGGGGGGGGGGGGGGGGGGGGGGGGGGGGGGGGGGGGGGG